>NZ_JBIINP010000003.1:0-90304 GCF_044337415.1 Luteitalea sp. | reverse complement strand
CCGGGTACGGGGTACCGGGTACGGGGTACCGGGTACGGGGTTCAGTAGTCCGTGGCGGTCGACATTCATGTCGACCGTCTGGCGCCCCAAGAGGTCAGCGCTCTCCCAGCGCTTCCTGCAGGCGCTGGTGGCCGGACCGGCTGATTGGCAGGCGGGTGCCGTCGCGCAGCACGGCGACCCGGCGGTCCTTGGCCTCGAGCTCGACCCGGTCGAGGTAGGCCAGGTTCAGGATCCACGAACGGTGCACGCGGACGAACCTCGATGGATCGAGTTGCAGCTCGAGGCTGCTGATGGGCTGCTCCTTGAGCAGGTTGCGGCCCTGCGCATGGATGAGCACGTAGTCGTCCTGGGCCTGCGCGTACTCCAGGGCCTCGGCAGGCACCACGAAGACCTTCCCGCCATCGCGGACGAGGACGCGCTCGATGCGGACGCCTCGCAGCGCGGCGCGGAGGGCCTCAGCCGGCTGGGCCGCGCGGGCCGCCAGCCGCTCGCGGGCGCGGTCCAGCGCCGCGTGCAGCCGCGCCTCGCTGAACGGCTTCAGCAGGTAGTCGACCGCGTGCACCTCGAAGGCGCGGAGCGCGAACTCGTCGTGGGCCGTGGCGAAGATCACGGCGGGCCCGGGCCCCACAAGTTCGAGCACGTCGAACCCCGACAGCTTCGGCATCTGGACGTCGAGCAACAGGACGTCGGGCATGGCCTCGCTCACCGCCCGCACGGCCTCGTAGCCGTTGGCGCACTCGCCTGCCACTTCGATATCCGCACACCGGCCGAGGTACTCGACGGCCACCTGGCGCGCCAGGGCCTCGTCGTCGACCACCAGCACGCGCAAGGCGCGGCCGGTCACGAGGCGGCCCCCTGCGATGCTGGCGCCTGGGCCCACGGGAACGACATCGTCACGATGAACTCCTCCCCTTCCGCACGAGCGTCGAACGCCGCGACCACCCCGAAGTGCGTCGCCAGCCGCTCCCTCACGTTGCGCAGGCCGGTCCCCGTCCCTGCCCGGGGCGCCGACTCGCGGTCGAAGCGGTTGCGCACGATGATCGTGCAGGTGCCCCCGACGCGCGTCGCCGCGATCCGCACCTGCCCACCGTCGAGCAAGCCCGCAACCCCGTGCTTGATGGCGTTCTCGACCAACGGCTGCAGGATGAGGGGCGGCACCAGGGCGTCGCCGGCGGACGCGTCGATGTCGACGGCCACCTGCAGCCGATCGCCGAATCGCACCTGCTCGATCGCCAGGTACTGCCGCGTGAGATCCACCTCCTGCCGGAGGGGCACGCCCGCGAGCGCGCCGAGCCGGAGGCTCTGGCGCAGGAACTCGCCGAGGCCGACGGCCATGTCGCGCGCCGAGGCGGGCCGCGTGCCGGCCAGCGCGCCGATCGAATGCAGGCTGTTGAAGAGGAAGTGCGGGTTGACCTGGGCACGCAACGCCCGCAGCTCGGCCTCGCGTGCGAGCACGGCCGACTCGAGCGCCTGCCGGCGGGCGGCCTCGCCCGCTTCGAGCGTGAGCACCACGTAGTGCACCGCGGACGAGAGCAGGAACACGAGCACACCGAGGCCGAAGAGCATCAGCGTCGCGTCACGCGACCAGGCAGCCCGCAGGGGCTGCCACCAGGCGACCCACCACGGCGTGAACCCGGCCCAGACCGCGCTGGTCAGCGACGCGGCGGCCACGTGCGCGAACAGGACCCGGGCCACGGTTCCCGTGCCCTCGAGCGGAAAGGCACGACACACGTACCACGCCGCCAGGCACACCAGTCCGTAGAGCATCGCGGGCGGCACGGCCACCCACACCGCCATGGAGGCATCGACGCCGCCGCGCAGCGTCAGCAGTAGCGCGGCGACCGCGCCGAACGTCGCCCAGAGGCCGAGGTAGGCCAGCAACGCGCTCGTCCGAGCCAGGAGCGGATGCACGTCAGTTCTTGATCTCGACGCCGCCCATGAGCGCCACGCCGCGCACCACGAGCCGCTTCTCGGTGGCCACGGTCGGCGGCCGTGTCTTGTCGACGAAGCCCGCCAGGAGCGGCACGCCTCGCAGCTCGACGGTCCAGTCTTCCGGTACGTGGACGCCGATGCCGCCCCACATCACGAACACGTCCAGCGAGGCGGGCGCGCGCATGGACGCCTTGCGGAGATCGAGCTCGCACCCGCCCATCAGGGCCGTGATGTCGCCCCCGCGGAACGCTTGCGAGTTGTTCGTGCGCTCGAAGCCGGCCATGAGCGCGAAGGCCGAGATCCAGTCACTGGAGTCGGGCCCCGCTGGCTCCGCAGGACGACCGAACAGGCCGCGGACGATGAAGAACACGCCCACCACCATGAAGGTGATGGCGACGACATCCAGCGGCCCCGGCGACCAGTACCCCAGCACGCGCGCCAGTTGGGCCCCACCGAAGGCCGTCAGGACCAGGCCGAAGACCGCGTCGCCGCGCGAGGTGCGCGTGAGGAGCTTCACGATCCCCATCGACACGAGAATCGCCGGCCAGTACCGCCAGTACTGCCGGAGGTTCAGCAGGTTCAGGTTCTGCGCGAACAGCAACCCGCCGACCACGAGGAGCACCGATCCCGCCAGCGCCTGCCCGCCCGAGCCCGGACGTTCGCGACTCACGACCGCCTCCCGGCAGGACGCATTGCCGAATAGAGCACCCAGATGCCGGCCAGGATGAAGAACAGCGGGACGAGCACGGGTAACCGCAGGGAGATGTAGGCGTGCGTCCAGAGGAGGCCGAGGCCAGCGGCCGCCGTCCACCCGGCCGCCGCCGTCAGGCTGCGCTCGGGCGCCGGTGCCGTGAGATGGTGCGCAGCCGCGCAGAGCATCCCCAGCGGCCACCATCGCCAGCCCTGCTCGAACGTGAACCATCCCCGCGCAGCGGCGAGCAGGACGCCGCCACTCACGAGGAACATCATGCCCGTGGTCACGGTATGGAGGCGCGAGTCCTGGCAGCCCCGGTCCGTCATCGCGTCCCTCCCGAGGCCGCGGGCCTCAGCATTGCCAGCAACGATGTGGTGCCCTGGACCACCACGGTCGGCACGCCCCGCAGTCCCTGCCGCTCGAGCGTGGCCATGGTGGGCGCCGGCTGCGCCAGCAGCGCCACCAGCACCGCCAGAGCGCTCCAGAGGCAGGCGAGGCCGGCCAGCAAGGCCGCCATCACGCCGCCGTGCACCACTCCCCCGCGCCACCGTCGTCCGC
Source organism: Luteitalea sp. (assembly GCF_044337415.1). Lineage (GTDB taxonomy): Bacteria > Acidobacteriota > Vicinamibacteria > Vicinamibacterales > Vicinamibacteraceae > Luteitalea. The sequence continues at coordinate 87,120 of NZ_JBIINP010000003.1, read as the reverse complement.
CCACTTCCCGTCGTTCCAGCGCCATCGTCGTCACGTCGTTGCTCCCACCGTGACGATACGGTGCGCGGAAACAGGCCGCCATGAGGTTCCGGCGGGTGCCGGTCGGGGGTCGGCGAATGACGCCGCGGCGGCAGACGACCTTCGACGGGAGTGGATCTGCCGGACATTCCTGACCGTCAGACAAGTCCGACGGCTACGCACGACCCTGCCGGACATCACCACCGCCCGTCGACGTGAACGTCGACGGCCACGAACCACGATCGCGACGGGCACCGCGGCGCCGCTGACCGTCGGACAAGTCCGACGGCTACGCGGCGCCGTCGGCGTAGCGGGCCTTGATGGCGGGCAGCAGGTACTCGTCGAACGCGCGGGCGAAGTCGTACGCCGGCGAGAAGCCCCAGTCGGCGCGCGCGGCCGAGTCGTCCACGTCCTCGGGCCAGCTGTCGACGATGCCCTGCCGCTTCGCGTCGATCTCGAAGCCAATCTGCGCGTCGGGAAAGGCCGCGAGCACACGGGCGCGAATCTCGTCGGCCGAGGGGTTGAACGCGCCGATGTTGTAGGCCGTGCGCGTGAGCTCCCAACGCGGCGCCGCCGCCAGCTTGAGCAGTGCCTCGACCGCGTCGGGCATCGCCATGAACGGGATGCGCGTGTCGGGCCGCACGAAACAGTCGTACTCCTCGCCGCGAGCCGCGGCGTGCAGCATCTCGGGGGCGTAGTCGGACGTGCCGCCCGAAGGAAGCGTCGCCGCCGAGATCAGGCCCGGGAAGCGGATCGCGCGGAAATCGACGCGGCTGGCGGCCGGTGCCGCGGACAACTGCTTGTAGTGCCGCGCGTAGTACGTCCCGAGCAGCTCGCAGTACAGCTTGTTGCAGCCGTACATCGTGGTCGGCGTGGTGTGCTGATCCTCGTTGACCCGTCCGGCCGCCTTGCGGGTCTCCGCATCAGGCAGGCCGTAGGCGGCGATGCTCGACGGATACACGAACACGACGGGCCGCCCGTGCGACTCGCCTTCCTTCTGCGCGAACTCCAGCAGCGTGAGGGTGCCCTCCACGTTCACCTGGTGCGCCATGACGGGCGTGAACTCGCTGCGCGTCGACAGCAGCGCCGCCAGGTGGAACACGAGATCGATCTCGAACTCGGCGAGGATGCGCTCGAGGAGCGCCGTGTCGAGGATCGACCCGGTGAACTCGCGCGTCACCAGCTTGCCGATACCGGGCTCGAGCCTGGTGAGGTCGAGGGTGACGATGCGTTGGCGGCCGGAGGCGGCGAGGCGGGTGATGAGGCCGTGACCGATCTCACCGCCCGCGCCCGTGATGAGGACGACGGGTTTGCGCAACATTGTGGCGATCCTTCAGAGGAGCCCGCGAGCGCCCAGCGCTTCCTCGAGCTGGTCCACGAGCGTGTCGAGGAGGCTGGCGACGGCGCCGACGGTCGACGGCTCGGCCAGATCGATCCCGGCGCCCTGCAGCAGCGCCATCGGGTAGTCACTGCCGCCGGCCGCCAGGAGATCGAGGTACCGCGCGATGGTGGCCTCGCGCACCGACGGATCGGCATCACGCAGCCCCACCAGCAACCGCGCGCTGGTGGCGTAGCAGGTGGCGTACTGATAGACGTAGTAGGGCGAGCCGAAGAAGTGCGGGATGCGCGCCCAGGTCAGGCGCGACAGCGCGTCGTAGTCGATGGCGTCGCCATGGTAGGCGCGCAGCGTCTCGTCGTACAGCGCGCTCAATCGGTCGGCCGTCACCGGCTCCCCTGCCTCGACCAGGCGGTGCGCCTGCAGTTCCCAGTCGGCAAACATCACCTGCGTGAAGAACGTCCCGGTGATGCCGTCGATGGCGTGCTGCAGCAGCACGATCCGCTCGAGGGGATCGGTCGCGTGCGCCAGGCGATGGTCCAGCAGCAGCGCCTCGCTCAGCGTCGACGGCACCTCGGCCACGAAGATGGTGTAGTCGGAGTACACGAAGGGCTGCCGCTCGTGCGACAGCACCGTGTGCATCGAGTGCCCCATCTCGTGCGCCAGCGTGAAGGCGGCGTCGAGCGTGTCGTTGTAGTTCATGAGCACGTACGGGTGCACGCCGTAGACCGGCGCCGAGTAGGCGCCCGAGCGCTTGCCGTCGTTCTCGTAGATGTCCACCCAGCGGCGGGCGAAGCCATCGGCCAGCCGTTGCTGGTACGTGGGGCCGAGCGGCCGCACCGACTCGACGATCCACTCCACCACCTGCTGGTACGGGTAGTGTTCGGTGAAGTCGACCAGCGGGATCGACCCGTCGTAGAGGTGGTAGGTGTCGACTTTCAGCGCACGGCGCCGCAGCTTCTCGTAGCGCTGGAAGGCGCCCACGTTGGCCCGCGCCGCGGCGATGAGGTTCTCGACGACCGCCACGGGGATGTTGTCGCCGTGCAGGGCGGCCTCGAGCGTCGTAGCGTATCCGCGGGCGCGCGCCTGGTACCAGTCGCGTTGCAGCACGCCGTTGTACAGCGCCGCATACGTGTTGATCGAGGCTTCGAAGGCGCCGTGATGCGCCTCGAACGCCCGCGCGCGATCGGCCTGCACGCGGTTGGTGGCCAGCAGGGCCCGGTACCGCGGGTAGGTGACCTGCACCTGCTCGCCCGTGCTCAGCTCGATCGTCGGGAAGCGCATGTCGGCCGTCGACAGCGCCTCGTAGGCGTCGTCGGGCACGCGCGTGAGCTGGGCGGCGAGCGACAGCAGGTGCTCCCCGCGCTCGTCGAGCACGTGTTCCTGCTGCCGGAACAGGTTCTCGATCATGAACCGGTAGACGCCCAGTCCCTCGTCGGCATCCATCCACGCGCGCAACGTGGCCAAGGGGACCGCGAGCAGTTCGGGGTTGAACCAGGCGGTCGCCTGACGCCACTCCGCGAACAACAACTGCACCTGCTGGCGCCGCGCGCCGACCGTGTTGTCGCGCTGGTCCTCGTCGTGCGTCAGCGAGGCGAAGTACCAGACCTTGTAGGCGAGTTGCCCCATCGTGTCCGACTCGCGCAGGGCATCGAGCAACGCCGCGGCGCCCGAGGCGAGCGTGCCCTTGCGGGCGGCATACCCCTGGACGCGGCGCTCGAGGTCGTCGAAGGCGCCCTTCCAGGCCTCCCAGGACTCGAAGATGTCGCCGAGGTTCCAGCGTTCGGCGTCCGGGACCTCCGCGCGTGCCCGGGACCCGCCGGGAGCCGAGGCGAACGTGGGATCGAGCGACGGGGCAGGCACGAGGACTCTCACGGCTCCGATCCTACCGGAAGGGCGTCTGGACGGGCTACACTGCCCCCGGCACGCGGAGCGCGGCGTGGACGCGCCGCGCGCGTCCGGTCCTGATCGCCGTCGCGGCCTGCACGTGACGAATCACGGAAGGGCCGCGCGTCTCCTGCGGCCGAGACGAGGATCGACGTGGATCGCAACGACTACATCCTGTTCAGCGGTGGGGCCCCGGGGGCCGAGGCGGAGTTCGGCGCGCAAGCGGAGCGGTTCGGCATCGAGGAGGTGAACTTCGGCTTCGAAGGGCACATCACGGTGCGCTCGCGCGGCCTGCGCATCCTCAACCACGAGGAACTGAAGGCCGGCGACGTGAGCCTGGCGTACGTGTCCCAGCTGATGAACCGTCGCTACACCGACACGCCGACGTTCCGGAAGGTGCTCCAGAGCATCTGGTACCAGGTGAACAACGGCCAGGAGATCTACGTCGTCGGCACGATCCTGCCCGACAACCACGTGAAGGGCGGCACGGGCTGGGGCGCCGAGTTCGCCAAGCTGTGCAACAAGCCGCTCCACGTGTTCGATCAGGAGAAGGAAGGCTGGTTCACCTGGGACGATCGCCAGTGGGTGGCGCGCACGGGCACCGACCTGCCGACGATCGAGCACGTACACGTCACGGGCACGGGCACCCGCACGCTGACGCCTGCCGGCTCGGCGGCCATCACCGACCTGTTCCAGCGGTCCTTCGGGCAGTGACGCGCGCCCTGCGCACGCTGGTCGCGCTCGTCGGCCTGCTGCCGGCCGGCTCGCACGCGCTCGCACAGCCGGCTCCGGGCGACCTCACGCCGCAGGCGCTCGAGGCGGCGCTCGCCGCCGCCCCCACCGGTGCCGAGGCCGAGCGCCTTGCCGACCGCGTGCGCACGTCGTTCGGCGGGCGCGACGCCCTGCTGGCCGGCACGGCCGGGCCGAAGATCGAGGGCCGCCAGGTGGCGTGGGCCCTCGAACTGCCCCTGCCCCTGGCCGCCGACGCGCCGCTGCCCATCGTCGAGTCCGACGGCGTGCACTTCACGCGACGACTGACGCGCATCGGCACCACCGGCGTGCATGCCGTGGTGGCCGCGCTCGCGCACGGCGACGCCTTCAGCTGGCACTTCGCGCACGGCACGCGCCGCCTGGGCGGCGGCCAACTCGAGGCCTACGACGTCCATGCCGACAGCCTCGAGCAGTCGGGGGTGCCGCGCGGCGTGACGACGGCGCAGGCGCCCTGGTCGAGCCGCATCTTTGCCGGGACGACGCGGGACTGGTGGGTGTACGTGCCTGCCCAGCATCGCCAGGGCACGCCGTCTGCCGTGATTGTGTTCCAGGACGGCGCCGGCGTGCGCACGTGGGTGCCGACCGTGCTCGACAACCTGATCGCGAAGGGGGACATCCCCGTGACGGTGGCGATCTTCATCAACCCCGGCGCCTTCGCCGACGGCAAGTCGAACCGCAGCGTCGAGTACGACACGCTGTCGGACCGCTACGCGCGCTTCCTGCTCGAGGAAATCCTGCCGGAGGTCGAGAAGACGGTGACGCTCCGCCACGATGCGGCCGGACGCGCCATCGTCGGCGCGAGTTCAGGCGGCATCTGCGCGTTCACGGTGGCGTGGGAACGGCCCGACGCGTTCAGCAAGGTGATCTCCTGGATCGGCAGCTTCACCAACATCGCGAGCGGCGCGACGCTGCGCGAGGGCGGCCACAACTACCAGGCGCTGGTGCGCAAGACGCCGCGCAAGCCGATCCGCGTGTTCCTGCAGGACGGCGCCAACGACCTCGACAACCTCCACGGCAGCTGGCCGCTGGCCAACCAGACGCTCGCAAGTTCACTGGCATGGGCCGGGTACGACTACCGCTTCGAGTACGGCAAGGGCTTCCACAACAACCGCCACGGCCGCGCCATCTTCCCGGACACGCTCCGCTGGATCTGGCGCGACTGGAAGCAGCCCTAGGCCACCGGCCGCAGGCGACAGGCTGCCTGTCGCCCGTGGCCCGTACGCCGGCAGCGGGAACCTACCGGCTCGCTGGCGGATCCAGGTGACCGCGGTGGCTGTCGCCCATCTCGATGCGGCGGTGCGGGAAGTACTCCTTCCACCGGCGCCCGACGAGCGAGGCCGTGTCGGGATCGCACTCCACTTCCTTCGGGAACCACGGCTTCATGCGCGCGTCGATGAGGACGGGCGGTGCGTAGCTGACGTGGTGCCGCACCACGCGCTGCGACGCGGCGTGGATGTCGGCCGCCGGCTCGAAGCGCGTGAACGTGGTCCACAGGAAGTTCATGTCGCTGGCCGTGGCCCGCAGGGGTTCGTCGCTCAGCACGACGAGCGGCCAGTCCGCGAAGGCCGGATGCGCGACGAGGCGCGCGGCGGCCCCTGGCTCGTCGGCATACGACGGCCCATCGATCACCAGGCACCCGGGACAGTAGACGCGCGCAGTGGTCACCCCCTGCGGCAACTCCGCCGAGTGGAAGGCCTGCGGCAGGTCGCGGACGGGCGCCCCGAGCCCCATCAGTACGCCCTTGGAGCCCTTGTTGACCATCGGGCCGGTGTAGTCGAGCGTGTCCATCGCCGTGTGGCTGAAGACGTACAGGTCGGTCTCCGGCCGCGTGCGGGCCAGCACGTGGGTGAGCGTGGCCCGGAAGTCGCGCAGGTCCACGTCGCCGTCGGTCAGCAGCAGGAACTTCGTCAGGGCCAGCTGGCCCTCGCCGAGGATCCGGAACGCGCTGCCGAGCGCCTCGCGGCCGTACCGCTCCTTCACCACGGCGGCGGCCAGCGAGTGATACCCCGTCTCGCCGTAGCTCCAGAGCTGCCGCACGGCCGGCATCACGAGGGGGAACAGCGGCGACAGCAGGTCCTGCAGCAGGTCGCCGATGAAGAAATCCTCCTGCCGCGGCTTGCCGACCACCGTCGCCGGGTAGATGGCGTCGTGGCGATGCGCGAGGCGGCGCACGTTGAACACCGGATAGTCGTGCTGCAGCGAGTAGTACCCGTAGTGGTCGCCGAACGGACCCTCCGGCTGGCGCGCGTGCGGCGCCACCTCGCCGATCAGCGCGAACTCGGCATCGGCGACCAACGGATGCGGCGCGGCGCCCTCCACGAGCGGCAGGCGCCGGCCCGCGATGAGCGAGGCGAGCAGCAGTTCCGGGACGTTCTCGGGCAGCGGGGCGATGGCCGACAGGATCAGCGCCGGCGGACCGCCGAGGAACACCGTGACCGGCAACGCCTGCTCCCGCTGCTCGGCGACCTGGTAGTGGAAGCCGCCGCCCTTCCCGATCTGCCAGTGCATCCCGGTGTGTGACGGCCCGTGCACGTGCATCCGGTACATGCCGAGGTTGTGGCCGTGGCCGTCGGGATGCTCGGTGTAGACCAGCGGCAGCGTCACGAACGGGCCGCCGTCCTCGGGCCAGAGCTGCAGCGCCGGCAACTTGTCGAGCCGGACCTCGGAGGTCATCACCTCCGTCACGGGACCGCGCGTGGTGCGCCTGAGGCCGACATGCGACGCGGCCGCCGCGAGGCCGCGGGCCTGCCACAGCTTGGCCGGCGTGGGCGGCATGTCCTGGACCAGCCGCACCAGCCCCTTGATGAAGGCGAGCGGGGCGTCGCCGAAGGCCTGCGCGGCCCGCGACGGCGTGCCGAACAGGTTGGTGACCAGCGGGAACGCCGCGCCCTTGACGTTGGTGAACAGCAGCGCCGGGCCACCGGCGGCGATGACGCGGCGATGGATTTCGGCGACTTCGAGACGGGCATCGACCGGGGCGTCGACGACCACGAGGTCGCCGTCGCCCTTGAGCCGACGCAGGAAGCTGCGGAGGTCGGGATGAGGAGAAGACACGCTTACCGGTGATCCGCAGGCGCCGACGACTTGCCCATCTCCTGCGCCAGCTTCACCAGCGCCCGGGCCACGGCCATCCGCGCCGCATCAGGGGAGCTCTTGCCGAGCGCCTGCGCCACCTCGGCGTAGGACAACCCGAGCTCTACCCTTGCGACGATCGCCTGGCGCTCTTCGTCCCGCAATCGCAGCAGCGCGCCCTCGTACCGCTCCACCGCCTGCGTGCCGATGGCCGACTCGAGCGGCGAGGCCGTGTTGTCGGTGTGCTGGTCGGCCTCGAGTTCCTCGGGGGCCGGGCGGCGTTGCGCCCGCCGCACCTCGTCGCGGATGCGATTGATGACCGCCTGCCGCAGGTAGGCGTGCAGCGCGCCGTCGTGCCGCATTTCGAAGCCCTTGAGGCGCCGAAAGGCGTGCACGAGCGTCTCCTGGACGAGATCTTCGGTCTCGAGGAGGTCGCGGGCGTACTGCGGCAACCTGCCGCGCGCCCATCGCCGCAGGGGCGGGAGGTACCGGCTGAACAGCAGGTTCACCGCCTCGGCGTCGCCCTGCTGGGCGCGATTCAACAACTCGACCGTGGCATCGAGCGACGGGTCGTTGTCGAACGCCTCGTCGTCGGTGGGGGGAATGCCGGGCGCGTCAGTCATGGTGCGTGGGAGGGGGGAGCAGCGCTGGCTGCGAGGGCCCGAATGCCCTCTCGATCTAGACGGTAGGTCCGCCATTCGTCAAGCGGAATTGCCCCCAGCCGGCGATAGAAGCCGATGGCAGGCGCGTTCCACGTGAGCACGGCCCATTCGAGCCGGCCGCAGTCGCGCGCCTCGGCCAGGGCCGCCACGCGGGCCAGCAGCGCCCGTCCGACCCCGGCGGCGCGGGCCTCCGGCACCACGAACAGATCCTCGAGGTGGAGGCCAGGCCGGGCCAGGAACGTCGAGTACGTCTGGAAGAACAGGGCGAACCCGACGTCGCGGCCATCGAGGGCCGCGATGAGGACCTCGGCCGCCGGCCGGGGGCCGAAGAGCGTGGCCTGGAGTGCCTCCGGAGTGGCCAGGACCTCGTGCCGCAGGCGCTCGTAGTCGGCCAGCTGCTCGATGAAGCCGAGAATCACGGGGACGTCGCCGACCGTGGCCTCGCGGATCACGAGCGACCGCGCAGGCGGGGGATCGGGCGGAGACACGTCGGCCGGGTCGACGGGGACGCCGGGGTCGTAGCCGGCGCACTTCCACCGCGGCAGCGCCGGATACCGGGGAAACCGCGCATCAGTGCGCGAGCGGAGGCACAGGAAGAAGGTGCCGCCGCGGGCCGAGCGCACGACCTGAGCCTGCCGACACGTGCCGCACTCCCCTACCGGCACCATACTACAATCGCTCCATGATGGCGGAGACCGCGTACCGGAGTTCCCGATGAGCTCCTCGACGGCCACGACACGGGGCATTCGCGTCAGCGTTGACGCACGTTTTTCCCCTGAGCACTCCAACCCGGAACGACACCACTGGTTCTTCCTTTATACGATTCGCATCGAGAACACGGGAGATCTCACGGTCCAGTTGCAGAGCCGCCACTGGATCATCACCGACGGCGACGGCCGTGTCGAGGAAGTTCGCGGACCGGGTGTCGTGGGTGAGCAACCAGTGCTGATGCCCGGCGAGGCCTTCGAGTACACCTCGGGCTGTCCGCTGACGACCCCACTGGGCTCGATGGTGGGCACCTATCAGATGATCGCCCCGACGGGCGAGACCTTCGACGTCGAGATTGCGAAGTTCGACCTGCGCGGGCCGTACACCGTGCACTGACCGCGGTCGCGGTCGGTGCACGGCATGCCGCGATGCCGACTGCCGAATGGCGGCGCCCCCCACCACTTCCGGCAGTCGGGCTTCAGTCGCACAGCGGCTGGATCGCGATGACGTAGTCCTCGACCACGCGCCCCCCGACCAGGTGCTCCTCGATGATGCGGTCGAGGACCGGGGGATCACAGGCCCCATACCAGGCGCCCTCGGGGTAGACGACGGCGACCGGGCCGCCGGCGCAGATGCGGAGGCAATTGGCCTTGGTGCGAGCCACGCCCCCCTGGTCGGCCAGCCCCAGCGCCAACAGACGCGCCTTCAGGTGATCCCACGCCGCGATGGAACGCTCGCGGTCGCAGCACTTCGGCTTGGCCTGATCGCAGCAGAGAAAGATGTGCCGCCGCGTCGCGGGCACCCCAATGGCCTCGGCCTTGCGCCGCTGCGCCTCGCGGGTCTCCTCGGGCAACCCGCTGCCAGACGACATCAGTACAGCACCGCGCCGGTCACCCGCACCCAGTAGATCTTCTCGGTCGGGGTCGACACGGGCGGCTTGCCGCTGTTCTCGGCGGACTTGGCGTGCTCGCCGTGGGCCTCACGCACCGGCGAGGTCGCGATCTCCTCGAAGGTGCCCTGCGCGGACACCTTCCGGCCGACCGCCTCCTTCGGGAACACGATCACGCCATCCTTGGCCTTGAACCGGACCCCGCGCCCGAGCGCCGGGTCGCCGATCTCGATCCAGCACCCCATCGACTGGCACACCTGCGTGACGACGCCGTCGACGCGCACGGTCTTGCCGGCATGGGCGGTGGGCGTCTCGAGCAACGCAGCAATCGGCACGGCGCGGCGGGCGGAGACGCCATCGCCGTAGACCTTCCCGGCATCGTCAGCGGCTCGCGCAACGGGAGCCGCCATCAGTGCGGAGACGAGAAACAGACCGAGTGCGAGGGGACGGAGCGACCAGGCGGCAAGGGACATGTCCTCGATTGTTGTGGCGTGCCAGTCCCTCGTCAACCCTGCATCTGCCACGGGGCCGACGCGACGACGGCTACCGATGTCGGGCCCCCGACACCTCGCGCAGGTGGTCGAGACGACCAGCCCGCCGCGTGGCGGGCGTTTCGCCGGAAATTCCGCTGATACGTCAGCAATCGGCCGGCGCGCCACGACCTTGAACGTCCGGCCACGCGGCTGGCACCCGGCTTGCTCAAGCAGGGGACGAGCACGGGAGCCGGCGCTCCCGGGAGGCACAGGACACCATGAGCACAGTGCAGGCCACGTCGGCGACCGCCGTGCAGGATCTGGCGCAGACCCTGATCAAGACCTTCGACGCCAACAGCGACGGGCAACTCGGCCAGGACGAGTTCGGCTCGTTCCTCTCGCAGTTGATGGGCGGCATCCAGACGGCCAGCGGCACGCTGTCGGCCTCATCGACGCAGGCCACCGGTCTGCAGACGCTGTCCAAGGGCGCCCTGCGTCGCGACCTGTTCGAGGGCTTCAACTTCGACCGCGAGCAGAACATCGAGAAGTCGGCCAAGGACGCCTTCGCGAGCCTCGCCAGCGCCGCGGGCGCGGTACCGGCGACCAAGGCCGAAGCCGAGAGCTGGTTCAACGCCAACATCAAGCAGGGCATGGAATCCCTGGGACACAAGGTCGACTGGGTGAAGGGCGACAAGTTCCAGTTCAGCAACTGGCAGGGCACCTGGGAGGTCGACTTCGTGCGCGGGGCCGACGGTCCGAACCCGGCGTTCACCTGGCTGGCCGATCCGGCCGGCGCCAGTCACACCTAGCCCGGCGCCGACCGGCGTCGGCGCGCCTTCGAGTATCGGGAGCGGGGTACCCCAGGCCCCGACGTGCGGGACGATACGTGAGCATCGCCTGCAGGACGCGGCGATCGACTCCCCGGTGACCGCCAAGCCACTGGCCCACGAGGCCCGCTCCCGAGCGCCCCTCGAAATTCCCCCCTGACCGCCCCTGGCGCATGTCGCCCGGGGCGGATTTTTTGCGCGTACGGCTCCCGGCCCCTCGCTCCCTGCGCCCCGAACGCACGACGGGCGACGCGGTCACCCGCGTCGCCCGTGACTGGTCGTGCGTGTCTGGTCGGCGGCTCGCCTACTGCACGGCCGCCGCGGCGCTGCGGCGCTCGGACCTCGTGGCATCGCTGCGCGCCAGCAGGCTGACCACGAACGGCTCCCCGTCGATGTCGAACGTGACGCGCGTCACGGCATCGCTGCCGGGCACACGAATCGAGTAGTCGCGCCCCTCCACCACGGCGGGCAGCGACAGCTGGCAATGACCGTCGAGCAGCGCCTTGACGTTGCCCCCGGTCATGTTGGTGAGCTCCCCCACCGCGTCCTGCATGTCCTCGAGGGTGGCCGCATCCTCGGACAGCTCGAACATCACGGCCGCGGCGCGGCGCGCGACATGCTCGGGCACCTGCAGGACGAGGGCACCGGCCCAGGCACCCGTGATGTTGATGACCCCGTCCAGCGTGCGTCCGCCCGGCACCGGCGGCACGGGTTCGTCGTGCGGCGTGGCCTCGAGGTTGAGCGTGGCGCCCCAGATGTACTGGGTCAGCGAGATGATTTCCTGCTCCAGATACTGCATGGCGTCTCCGTCCGCGGACTAGGCCAGGGCCCGCAGCGCGGGCTGCGGCTCCGACGAGATGCGATAGCAACCGGTCTTGCTGTAAGGCAAACGCTCGAACCGGTCATCGAGGTTGCGCGTCGTCTCGGCGGCGCCCAGGAAGAGGAACCCGTCCTGGCGCATGCCGGTACGGATGCGGGACAGGATGGCGCTCTTGTCGACCGTGTCGAAGTAGATCAGCACGTTGCGGAGGAAGACGACGTCGGGCGCGGTCATCGCCGGCAGCGGCTTCATCAGGTTCAGGTACTCGAACCGCACCATCGAGCGGAGCTTCTGGTTGATCTGCCACTCGAGGCCCTTCTTCTCGAAGTACTTCACCAGGTGCGTGGCAGGCAGCCCCCGGTTGACCTCGAGTTGCGAGTACAGGCCGTTGCGCGCCCGGGTGAGCACGTCGGTGGAGATGTCGGTCGCCAGGATGTCGACCGTCCACGAGGCGAGCTCGGGCATGTCGAGCATGGTCATGGCGATCGAGTAGGGCTCCTGCCCCGTCGAGGACGCGCCACACCAGATCTGGAGCCGGCGGGTCGCCCGTCGCGCCTCCATCATCTTCGGCAGCACTTCCTTGCGGAGCACGTCGAACGGCTCGATGTCGCGGAAGAAGATGGTTTCGTTGGTCGTCATCGCCTCGACGACCTTGACGTGCAGCGGCCCCTTCGGTCCCACCAGCTTCGCGATGAGCTCCGTCGGGGACGCGAAGCCCTCGCGACGGGCCAGGGGACTGATGCGTGCTTCGACCAGGTATTCCTTGCCCGGCTCGAGCACGATGCCGGCTTCCGCGCGAATCAGGGTCCGGACGATGTCGAACTCTGTCTGGGTGATCGCCATGCTCACACCGCTTCCGTGCGACGACTGTCGCGGGGGATCACCGGCTGGGAGGCAGCCCAACCGGACATCGTAGTAGTCGCTGCCACGCGCCGCGTGATCTCCGCGGCGATGTCCGACAGCGGGAGCACCTTGTCGGCGAGCCCCGCGCGGACGACGAATCCGGGCATGCCCCAGACGACACTGCTGGGCTCGTCCTGTGCCAGGACCTGCCCATGCGCGTCGCGGATGCCCTCGCACCCACGGAGCCCGTCCTGCCCCATGCCCGTGAGGATCACGCCGAGCGTGCGATGGCCGTACAGCGCCACCACCGACCGGAACATGGGATCCACGGCGGGCCGGCAGGAGTTTTCCGGCGGGTCCTGGTTGAGCGCCACGCGCACGTCCGTGCCCTGGCGCTCCAGCACCATGTGGTAGTCCCCCGGCGCGATGGTCACCGTGCCCGGCGTGATCAGCATGCCGGCGGCGCCTTCACGGACCTCGAGGGGGGATTGCTGGTTCAGTCGCTCGGCCAGCAGCCGCGTGAACATCGGCGGCATGTGCTGGGTGATCACGACCGGCACCCGCAGGTCGCCCGGCAGCGCGGGAATCAGCGAGGCCAGTGCATTCGGTCCGCCGGTCGAGACGCCGATGGCGACGATCGCCGGTCGCGCGTCGCCAGTAAAGACAGGCCGCGGCTGGGCCGGCGGTCTCGGCGCCTGGGCGACCGGACTGGCCGACTTGGGCGGATCCACCGGGACCACGACCCGTCCGGCGAGTGTCTTGATGCGCGGAATCAGGTCCTCGCGCACGCGCTGTTGCGCGAGGGCGACGCTGCCGACGTTGGCGGGCTTGGTGACGTAGTCGGACGCCCCGGCCGCCAGCGCGTCGAGCGTGGCCGTGCCGCCACGCTCGGTGAGCGTGCTGAACATGATGACCGGCAGCTTCGGGTACGTGGGACGCAGGGCCCGCACCGTCTCGATGCCGTTCATCTCCGGCATCTCGACGTCCATGGTGACGACATCGGGATTGACCTGCGGAATCTTCTGCAGGGCGATGCGACCGTTGGCGGCCGTCCCGACCACTTCGATCTCGGGGTCGTCGGCCAGCGCATCGGCGACCAGTCGTCTCACGACGACCGCATCGTCCACGATGAGCACACGGATGCGGGACATGGCGGGTGGGCTTTCCGGTTCTACTGGGTCAGTCCGAGCAGGCGCAGCTTGTCCGCGATGACGTCGCGGGTGAAGGGCTTCATCACGTACTCGTTGGCCCCGGCCCCGAGCGCGCGGGCCATCTGCGACATCTCGGTCTCGGTCGTGACCATCATCATGCGCAGGTTGGCGAACCGCGTGTCCTGGCGCACGGCCTCGACCAGCTCGAGTCCGTTCATCTCGGGCATGTTCCAGTCGACCAGCGCGAGGTCGGTGTCTTCGTGCTGCTGCAGGTGGGTCAGGGCCTCGCGGCCATGGCCGGCCTGCGCGACCTCGAAGCCGAGGTCCTGCAGCATCCGGGACAGCATGAGCCGCATGGCCCGGGAATCATCAACGACGAGTGCTTTCATAATGTCATCCCTGCACGGTGACGCACACGGCGGACGCGCCGGATGCCCCTGGGTACCCTGCCGCCTGGGCGCGCAGGGCCACGACCTGTCGATGCAGCAACTGACGTCCCGCCTGGCGGAGGCGCCCATCGAGACCGGCCCGCGCCTGACCGGCGCGACCCGACAACCGCGTCGCCATCAGGAGACGACGGGCCTCTTCACGCGCGTACAGCCCGACGATGGCCGGCACGAGCGCGCGCTCCCTGTGCCAGGCCGACCAATCTGCGACGGCCGCGTCGACCAGGCGACGGGCCGCGGGCACGGCGGCCTCGCGGGCCGCAAGGGCCGCGTCCTGCCGTGCACGGATGTCATCGATGGTGCAGACACGCGCCGGAACGCCCGGCTCCACGTTCCTCGGCACGCCGAGGTCGCAGATCACGAGCGGCGACGGCCGGTGGTCGTGGTGTGCGGAAGCGGCGCATCGAGCGTGGGCGAGCATGGCGGAGGTCACGACCGGCACTGACGTGCTGGTGGCACCGATTACAACATCGGCATCGGCGAGCCACTCCTCCAACGCCGACGCCACCACGCCACGCCCGCCGACATGCGCGGCGAGCGCCTCGGCACGGGGCAGCTCCTTGCTGACGATGGTCAACCGGTAGGCGCCGCGCTTGGCCAGGTGCCGCGCAACGTCGGTCGCCACGTCGCCTGTGCCGAGGACGCTCACGCGACTGGCGTTGGGAGCGTCCTGGGCCAGCTGGTGAGCCACGCACGCACCGATGCTCACGTGCCCGCGGCCGAGGACGGTCTCGCGGCGTACCCGCTTGGCGACGGCGAACGCCTGCTGGAAGGTCCGATGGAGCACGGGACCGATGGTGCCGGCCTCACGGGCCAGGTCGTACGCGCGCTTGACCTGGCCGTTCACGTGCGCGTCCCCGAGGATCGCCGAGTCCAGACCGGCGGCGACATCGAAGAGGTGCGCAGCAGCGTCGGCACCGGCCTGCCTGGTGAGCAGGCACGCCGGATCGGTGGCACGCGCCTGGGGACGGTCCTCGCGCAGGAGGTGGAGCCACCGCAGCGCGGCGTCCTCGTCGTCGACGACGAGGTAGAACTCCGTCCGGTTGCAGGTGGAGAGGATTGCGGTCTCGCGCACGCCCGCAACCTCGCGAGCCCGGGCGAGCAATGCGCGCGCCGCGGGTGCGTCGTAGGACAGGGCCACCCGGAGATCGAGGGCCGCCTGGCGGAAGTCGACGCCGAGCAGGACGAGGGACATGGGTGAGGGCGCGGAGCGAGCGAGGCGGGCCGGGGTGGCGCAGGGCCACCCCGGCAGGGACCTCAGTAGCGGAAGCGGGCGATGAGCTGCTGCAGCTCGGACGCCATGCGGGCCAGCCCCGCCGAGGCGTTCTGCGAGTCCGACGCGCCGTCGCTGGTACTGCGCGCCGCCTGCGCCACGCCCGTGATGTTCTGGGCGATCTCGGCGCTGCCGCGTGCGGCTTCGGTGACGCTGCGGGCGATCTCGTTCGTGGTGGCCGTCTGTTCCTCGACGGCGCTCGCGATGGTGTTCGAGATGTCGTTGATCTGGTTGATGATCGCGCTGATCTCGGCGATGGCCTGTGTCGCCCCGCGGGTGTCGCCCTGAATCGCCTCGATCTTCTGGCTGATGTCCTCGGTCGCCTTCGCGGTCTCCTTGGCCAGTTCCTTGACCTCGTTGGCGACCACCGCGAAGCCCTTCCCCGCCTCACCGGCGCGCGCCGCCTCGATGGTGGCGTTGAGCGCCAGCAGGTTGGTCTGCTGCGCGATCGACGTGATCACCTTGATCACCTTGCCGATCTCGGCGCTGCTCTCGCCCAGCTTGCCGACCGTCGCGTTGGTGGTCTCGGCCACGCGCACCGCCTGGGTCGCCACCTTCGCCGCGTCGTTGGCGTTCTTGGCGATCTCGCGGATGCTCGCCCCCATCTCCTCGGTGCCGGTGGCCACCGTCTGGACGTTGCGCGACACCTCCTCGGAGGCGGCCGACACGACGTTGGCCTGCGCCGAGGTCTCCTCGGCATTGGCGCCCATCTGCGTCGCCACGGCCGTCAGCTCCTCGGACGAGCTCGCCAGGGTCTGCGCGTTGTGGGCAATCGCGCCGACGCTGACGCGCAGGTCGGAGAGGAAGCGCTGCAGGCCCTCACCCATCTGCCCGACCGCATCGGTGCCACGCACCGGCACGGTGCGCGTCAGGTCTCCGGCGGCGGCCGCATTGACCACCTCCAGCATCGCGTCGACCTTCTCCTGCAGCTCGCGCGCGGCCTGCCGCTCGCGCTCCTGCGCGGCGCGGGTCTCCTCCTCGAGCCGGATCTTGTCGGTGATGACCGCCCAGCTGACCATCGTGCCGACGTACTCGCCCTTGTTGTCGCGCACGGCGCTCACCTGGAGCTCGAGCGTCTCGGCGCCCAGCTTGATGTTGGCCTTGTGCGGCAGGTTGCCGGGGTCGGCCAGCATCTTGCGCTGGTGCGAGGGGTTCTTGTGGAAGATGTCGATGTTCTGCCCGAGGATCTGGTCGGCCCGGATCGGCAGAAGGTGCTCGATCGTCTTCAGCGTCGCCTTCGAGGCGGCGTTGACGTAGCGGATGTGCAGGTCGCGGTCCGCGTACATGATGTTGATGGGCGCGCTCTCCATCATGCTCATCACGCGCGCCATCTCGGCCTCGAGCTTCAGCTTCTCGGTCACCACCGACCACGTGGCCATCGCCCCGACGTAGACGCCGGTGCGGTTGGTGACGGCGCTGACCTCCAGCTCCAGGGTCTCGGGCCCGACGTTGATCTGGGCGTGGTACGGCAGGTTGCGCGGGTCGCCCAGCAGCTTGCGCTGGTGCGCCGGGTTCTTGTGGAAGACATCGATCGAGGTGCCGATCATGTCGTCCACCTTGACCGGCAGCAGATGCTGCAGTGTCTTGAGGGTCCGGCTCGACGCCGGGTTCATGTAGCGGAGCGTCAGGTCCAGATCCACGTACATGATGTTGATCGGGGCGTGGTCGAGCATGGACGTGTTGCGCGCCAGCTCGTCCTCGACCGTCGCCAGTTGCTCACGGTACTTCAGCAACTCGGCCTCCCCGACTGCCGGCACGCCCATGTTGTGCGCTGCCGCGATGTTCTCTTCCGCCACGGCGGCCAGCGCCGCCCCCTTGAACCGCCCATTGGCCATCGAAGACTCCTTCTTGCGGGTCCGCGCCCCGCGAGAGACCGGACCTGGCGTGGAGTCTGCCGGGGCCGCATCTGCTTGCACCGATTGCGTGGTGACCACCTGCGCCTGCAAGGGCGCGACGGCCGAGATGACTTCGTCGACGAGGAACTGCGGCACCCCGACCTCCGACAGCGCGGCGGCCAGGTGCGTCGCGACGCGCCCGAAGTCCTCCGCCGTGACGGCGAGGTGCGCGTGCGCGGTCTTCATGTCGCGGCCGCGATAGACCTGCGGACCGCCGAGCGCCTGGATGAAGAAGGCGTTCTGCCGGCCCTTCAGCCAGCGCATGTTGACGCCGGCGAAGTGCGGGGCGAGGGCCTCGTCGGCCAGGACGCGTGCGTAGAACGCATCCACCGCCGCCTTGATGGCCGGCACGCCGCCGAGGCGTTCGAAGAGGGAGAGTTGCGGCACGGCCGCGACGGTGGCAGTCGACATGGGGAGCTCCTGTCAGCAGCGACGTCGGCCTAGTGGGCGCGCTCGCCCGCGTCGCTGCCGTCCACGACGGCGGCGCGCTCCTCGTCGAGGAGCAGCAGCAGGCGGTCCTTCAGCTTGTACACGCCGCGCACCAGGTCGCGGGTCGGCCCGGCGAGCGTGTCGGGCACCTGCTCGAACTGCGCCTCGGCGACCTCGACCACGTCGCCGATCTCGTCGACCAGCAGGCTGACGACGCCATCGCTCGTGCGGACGACGACGTTCATCGGCAACTCGCCCTCCTTGCGGTTCGAGAGGCCGAGCCGGCGACGCAGCTCGATCGCCGTGACGATCTGGCCGCGCAGGTTGATCAGGCCCTCCACGACGGGAGGCGCCAACGGGATGCGGGTCAGCTCCTGGTAGCGGATGACCTCCTGGACCTTGAGCACCTCGACGCCGAAGTACAGCTGGTCCAGCATGAACGTCGCGACCTGGCGCGGAGGGGTCCGCTGGTCGGTGGCATGGGCGAAATCACTCGGGGTCATGACGGACCTCACGCGACCGCGGCTTCGAAGAGCCCGGCATCGGCAATGACGGCATCGGCATCGAGCAGGTCGGTGACCTGCTGCTGCAGCACGGTGGACCCGATGATCCCGCGCCGGCGGTGCCGCTCGTCGACCACGACCACCTGCTGCACGATGTCGACGATCCGCTCGACGATGAGCCCGACGTGCTGGTCATGGAACGAGAACACGATGACCTGCAGCGGATCGACCTGCGATTCCGTGCGGTGGAAGTAGCGGGCCAGCGACACGAGCGGCAGGATCTCGCCGCGGTACTGCACCACGGTGCGGTCGCCCGACTGCTCGAGCAGGCTGCGCGGGAACTCCTCCAGGCGCGCCACCAACGACAGCGGCAACGCCATGCGATCCCGCTCAGACGCCTGGAAGACCAGCAGCGTGCGCGTGTCCTCCGACGACGACGCGGCGGCATCGCTGCTCGAGCTCGCGGCGTTGTTCGAGGACCGGGTCTCGGAGACGACCTGCGCCATCTGGCCCAGGCCGAGGACGTCGAGGATGAGCGCCACGCGTCCGTCCCCCATGATGGTCGCCCCGGCGAACGCCGTGAGCCCCTTGAGCTGCTTGCCCAGCGGCTTGACGACGATCTCCTCGGTGTCGTGCACCGTCTCGACCACCAGCCCGAACTGCCGCTGATCGGCCTTCAGCACCACGATGTTCACCGCGTCGTCGGACGTGTTGACCGGATCGAGGCGCAGGGCCGAGTGCAGGTGTACCAGCGGAAGGAGGTTGCCGCGGAGCCGGTAGAAGAGCGCCTTGCCGATGCGCTCGATGCCCGAGGACGTCTGCATGCCCTCGAGGCGCACCAGTTCGAGCAGGCTGACCTGCGGAATGGCGAAGCGCTCGCCGCCCGACGACACCATCAGCGCGGGGATGATGGCCAGCGTCAGCGGGATCTTGATCTTCAGCGTCGTGCCGTTGCCGGCCACGCTCTGGATGTCGACGGTACCGCCGATCTTCTCGATGTTCGTCTTGACGACGTCCATCCCGACGCCACGGCCAGACACGTTGGTGATCTTCTCGGCGGTCGAGAACCCCGGGAGGAAGATCAGCTTGATGACGTCGTGATCGGACAGGCGCTGCGACTGGTCGGTGGTGACCAGGCCACGCTGCAGGGCGCGCTGCCGCACCTTGTCGGCCGCGATCCCGGCGCCGTCGTCGCTGATCTCGATGTTGATCTGGCCGCCCTCGTGGAAGGCGCGCAGGCGGATGGTGCCCTCGGGCCGCTTGCCGCGCGCGACACGATCGGCGGGCGACTCGATACCGTGATCGACCGAGTTGCGGATGATGTGCGTGAGCGGATCCTTGATCGCCTCGATGATGGTGCGATCGAGGTCGGTCTCCTTGCCTTCCATCTCGATGCGCACCTGCTTGCCGCACATCGAGGCGAGGTCGCGGACGACGCGCGGGAACTTGCTCCACACGTTGCCGATGGGCTGCATGCGCGTCTTCATGACGCCTTCCTGCAGCTCGGAGGTCACCAGGTTCAGGCGTTGCGTCGCGTTGACGAACGACGCATCGTTGTTCTGTGTCGTGAACTGGAGGATCTGGTTGCGCGCAAGCACGAGCTCGCCGACCAGGTTCATCAGCTTGTCGACCAGGCCGACGTCGACGCGCAGCGAGCTGTCCGACACGGCGTTCTTGCGGTCGTCGGTCGCCACCGGCTCGGCCTCCTCGTGCGGCACCACGGCCTCGACCACGGGGGCCGGAGGCGGCGGCACAGGCTCGGCCTGCACGGGCGCCGGCGGCGCGGAGACGACGGGGGTGGCGACGACCGGCGCAGGCGGCGCGACAGGAGCGGCAGGAGCGGCGGCCGCGGCCTTTCCGGCCTGGCCCTTCTGCTCGTTCAGCTCCTGCAGGCGCTGGATGACGGCCGTGTAGTCGGCGTCGCCCTCGGCGCCGGTGCTCTCGATGAACGCCAGGATCTCGCGGATGGCATCCACCATGCCGAGCAGCCCGGTCGTGATGTCGGCGTCGAGGATCATGTCGCCGTCGCGCAGGCGGCTCAGGAGGCTCTCGCCCACGTGGCTCACGCCCTCGAGCTTGGTGAAGCCGAGGAAGCCGCACGTGCCCTTGATCGTGTGGATGGCCCGGAACACGCTGCCAAGCGTCTCGCGGTTGCGGGGGTCCTTCTCCAGCTCCACCAGGTCCTGGTCGAGGCGGTCGAGCCCTTCATGGCTCTCGATCAGGAATTCTCGAATGAGATCGTCGGACTCGCTCACGGCGTTGCCTCCGTGCCACTCCTGCCGAAGAGCAGGGTGGCTACGCACAGGAATCGACTGTCGGATTGCAGTCTTGAATGCGATCCCGCGATTCCCGCGATGTCATCACTGAGTTTCAAGGGGCGTGACATGCGACCTCGCATGGTTTTCACAGGAGAACGTGGCGCCCCGTGATGTTGGGGGAGGCGGACTGCCGATGGTTCGGTAACCATGGGCAATCCGCCGACATGAACCTCGGGTAGGTGCGGCGCCTAGGCCTTGAAGCCGGAGACCAACTGCTGCAGTTCGCTCGCGAGCCTGGCGAGCCCGGAGGACGCGTTCTGCGAGTCCGACGCGCCATCGCTCGTGCTGCGCGCGGCCTGCGCGACGCCCGTGATGTTCTGGGCGATCTCGGCCGTGCCTCGCGCCGCCTCGGTGACGTTGCGCGAGATCTCGTTGGCCGTCGCCGTCTGCTCCTCGACCGCGCTGGCGATGGTGCCGGAGATGTCGTTGATCTGGTTGATGATCGCGCTGATCTCGCCGATGGCCTGTGTGGCCCCGCGCGTGTCGCCCTGAATCGCCTCGATCTTCTGGCTGATGTCCTCGGTCGCCTTCGCGGTCTCCTTGGCCAGCTCCTTGACCTCGTTGGCGACCACCGCGAAGCCCTTGCCCGCCTCGCCGGCGCGCGCCGCCTCGATGGTGGCGTTGAGCGCCAGCAGGTTGGTCTGCTGCGCGATCGACGTGATCACCTTGATCACCTTGCCGATCTCGGCGCTGCTCTCGCCCAGCTTGCTCACCGTGTTGTTGGTGGTGTCGGCCACCCGCACGGCCTGCGACGCCACCTTGGCGGCGTCGGCGGCGTTCTTGGCGATCTCGCGGATGCTGGCGCCCATCTCCTCGGTGCCCGTGGCCACCGTCTGCACGTTGCGACTCACCTGCTCGGAAGCCGCCGAGACGACGTTGGCCTGCGCGGAGGTCTCCTCGGCGTTGGCGCCCATCTGGGTGCTGACGGCGGTGAGTTCCTCGGCCGAGCTCGCCAGGGTGTCGGCGTGCGCGGAGATCTGCGTCAGGAGGTGCTTCAGACGCTCTTGCTGCCGGATGCGATCGGTGATGTCGGTGGCGTGCTTCACGACCTTGAACGGGGTGCCGTTCATGTCGAGGATCGGGTTGTACGAGGCCTGGATCCAGATCTCCTTGCCACCCTTGCCCAGGCGCTTGTACTCGGCGGCCTGGTACCGGCCGGCGCGCAGGTCGGCCCAGAACTGCTGGTACTCGCTGCTGCCCGCGTGGGACGGCTCCACGAACATCCGGTGGTGCTTGCCCTGAATCTCGTCGAGGCGGTAGCCGAGCGTGTTCAGGAAGTTGTCGTTGGCGGTCCTGATCGTGCCGTCGAGGTCGAACTCGATCACCGCCTGCGCCTTGCTGATGGCGGCCAGCTGGCCCGAGTAGTCGGCGTTCTGCAGCTTGCTCGCCGTGATGTCGGTGGCGTACTTGACGACCTTGAACGGACGGCCGTTGAGGTCGAAGATCGGGTTGTACGAGGCCTGAATCCAGATTTCCTTGCCGCCCTTGCCGATCCGTTTGTATTCGGCGGCCTGGTACTTGCCGGCGCCGAGATCCAACCAGAACTGCTGGTACTCGCGGCTCTGCGCGAAGGCCGGCTCGACGAACATCCGGTGGTGCTTGCCCTGGATCTCGTCGAGGCGGTAGCCGAGCGTCGAGAGGAAGTTCTCGTTGGCCGTCCGGATGGTGCCGTCGAGCTCGAACTCGATCACCGCCTGCGCCTTGCCGATGGCGGCGAGCTGGCCGGCGTAGTCGGCGTTCTTCAGCTTCGCGTCGGTCGTGTCGGTCGCGTACTTCACGACCTTGAACGGCTTGCCGTCGGGCCCGAGGATCGGGTTGTAGGACGCCTGAATCCAGACCTCCTTGCCGTGCTTGCCGATGCGCTTGTATTCGGCCGCCTGGTACTTGCCGGCTCGCAGATCCGACCAGAACTGCTGGTACTCGCGGCTCGTCGCGAACGACGGCTCCACGAACATGCGGTGGTGCTGCCCCTGGACCTCGTCGAGGCGGTAGCCCAGCGCATTCAGGAAGTTGTCGTTCGCGGTGATGATGGTGCCGTCCATCTCGAACTCGATGACCGCCTGGCTCTTGTCGAGGGCGGCCAGTTGACCGCGGAGGGTCAGGAGTTCGAGTTCGGCGTCGTGCGAGTGGTCGGTCTGTGCTGAACTGAGGGCCAAAGCGCCCCGGTTCCTCGGCGTACCCATGGTGGGCTTCCTCCCCGCGTCACCCGCCCTTCCCTGGCAGGGGACGCAACGTGGTTGGGATGAACGCCCGGGCGGCGGTCGGCGTCGTGCTGGCGCGCAGCTCGTGGCGCACTGTGGAGCTTCAAGTCCGGTGCCAGAACGTCACACCATCGGACTCTTCAGGAATGCCACGGATTTCCCGTGGCCAGTTTCCCTTTGCTCCCCTTGGATATGTGTAAAGAGCGACCGACAGCGTCGGTCGCCCGACCAGGCAAGGAACTTCAGAGCCCCATGGCCGTGCCGGCCCGCTCGCGCAGCACGCCTTGCAGGTGCTCTTCGACACGCGCGAACTCGGTGCACACGGCCTCGGCGAGTGTGGCCAGCGTGGCCGCGGGTTCCGCTCGATGGCCAGCCTGTTCCAGCTTGCCCGCCAGGTCCTGCAGATATGAGGCGCCGAGGTTTCCCGCGCTGCCCTTCACCGAATGCGCCACCCGCGCCACCGGCCCGGCGTCGAGCGGCCGCCCGCGGAGATCGCGCAGGCGCTCCGGCGTATCGCGCAGGAACAACGTCACGAGTTCGACCACCAGGTCGGGCTCGCCCGGTTCCTGGAGGGAGGCGAGCATGTCGAGCACCTCGGGGTCGACGGGGGGCGGCAGCGGCTGGGGTGTGTCCATCGTGGTCGTCCTCGGGGCGGTGACCGGCGTGGCCTGGGCTGCCGACTGCAGCCTGGGCGCCGGCACGGCGCGCAGCGTGGTCATGAAGCGGAGGTCCTGGGCCGGCGTCGCGTAGCACACGCGCATGCCGGGCACGTCACGATCGCCCTCGCGGCCGACGCGGGTCACGAGCGGATCGCCGATCGACACCTCGTCGCCGCGCTGGCGGAGCGCGGTCTGGAGGCGACTGCTGATGATGGTGGCCATCTCGCGAAGCGTGGCCGATACGTCGGCGTCGGTCACCACGTCGCCGGCCTGCAGGTACTGCGCCGTCATGCGCTCGCTCATCGCGCGCGGTGCGGCGATCAGGAACTCGAGGTCGCAGTCCTCCCGATCGAGCCGCAGGGCCACGCGCACCACGTCGTCGCCGGGCGCGGGGGGCTGGCTGCTCGGGGTGGCGAGCACCTCGATGCCCAGCATCATCCCGAACACCTGCTCGGTGGCCGAGATCATCTGCGGCCGGAGGTCGGCGCGCGACGCGAGTACGCGCTGTTCGGGCGGTTCCTCGACCACCAGGCGCGCGAACTGCTGCCGGAAGCTCTCGGCGACGAACGTCCGCTGCAGCACGGCATCGGCGTCGTCGACCGGCTGGTTGACGTCGCCGGTGACGGCCGCCACGACGCGCACGGCAGAGAGCTTAGGCAGGCTTCGCAGCTTGCGCAGCAGCATGGACGTCCCGATGGCACCGAGGTCCTGCCCGACGATGACCAGCGCGGGACGTTGATCGAGGCAGGCTCGCAGCCCTTCGGCGCCAGCGGACGCCTCGACGACGATGTAGTCGCGCAGGCTCTCGCGGGCCGTGCGCCTGAAATCGCCGTCGCCGTCCACCACGAGGATGCGCGAGCCCTTGGGCACGCCAGACAGGCTCCGCGAGGGCTGCCCCGGCGAGGTCTTGAGCCGCGCGATGATTTCCTGGATGCGATCGGCCACGTCCAGCGGACGGAGCGGCTTGGCCAGGTAGGCCGAGATGCCGTGCCGCACGAGCTGCCGGACCTTCGACTCGTCGCGGACCGACGAGAGGACGATCACCGGCAGGTGGCGGAGCGAGGGCGTGCGCCTGATGGCCTCGAGCGTCTCGATGCCGTCCATCAGCGGCATCAGGACGTCGAGCACGACGAAGTCCACCTGCTGTCGCCCGAGGAGGTCGAGCGCTTCGAGCCCGTTGGTGGCCTCGCTGACGGTACAGCCGACCTTCTTGCGGAGGATCCGGGACAGGAGGAGCCGGACGTTCGGCTGGTCGTCGACGATCAGGGCCTTCACGATCGCCCTCCCTCATGGAGCCGGAGCAGGCTGGCGCGAGACATCACATGTGCGGAATCGGCACGAGACGGGATGCCCTTCAACCCGTCGCTCCGTTCTGGCCCGGGCTCATGCCCCCGCCACGGGTGCCCCTCCGGAGGACGCCTAACGCGGCACAGGCCGCAGGTACGTCGTGAACCGTACGTCACCGGCCGCGTTGTGGAAGCCGACGCCGGCCCAGGCCTCGGCGATCGGCAGCGCCTGCGTCAGCACCGAGACGACCGGCAACCCGATGGTGACTTCGTCGTCGCGGCCGCGCAGGGCGTTCTGGAGGCGGCCGCTGATGATGTTGGCCACTTCCTGCAGGGTCGAGGCCACGTCTTCCTCGGTGACCAAATCGGCCCCCTGGAGAAACAGCGCGGTCATGCGCTCGCTCATGTCGCGGGCGGTGGACACGCCGAACTCCAGGTCGCTCTCCTCCGCAGGCAGCGACAGCTTGACGCAGGCGTGGTCGGCGCCTGGCCCGGGAGGGGCCGGCTCGACCGCGTCAGCAAAGACCTCGATCCCCAGCATCATGCCGAAGACCTGCTCGGTGGCCGAGATCATCTGCGGCCGCAACTCGGGGCGCGCCAGCAGGACGCCGTGCTCCGGCGTGCCGCCGCTGACCAGCCGCGAGAACTGCTTCTTGAAGGTCTCCGGCACGAACGTCCGCTGAATGACGGCGTCGGCATCGGCCGGCGGCGCTTCGTTGCCGCGCGAGCCCGCGACGACCACCGGCACGGCCGCGAGGCCGGGCAGGGTGCGGAGCTTCCTGAGGAACATGTTGGCGGGAACCGCCCCGAGGTTCTGCCCGAGGAGGATTGCGGCGGGACGAGCGTCGAGGCAGGCCCGCAGGCCCTGCGCGCCGCCCTCGGCGTCGCTGATCACGTACTGGTGCCCCAGCGTCGACCTGACGAAGTGCCGGAAGTCGGCATCGCCGTCGACCACGAGCAGCTTCGCCCCGTCGGCCAACCCGAGCAGCGTCCGTCCCTGCCCCTGCTGCGCCACGTGCGTGCTGGCGCCGAGCTGCGCCACGAAGCGCTGCACGCGGGCCGAGGCATCGGAGGGACGCAGCGGCTTGGTGAGGTAGGCACTGACGCCCAGCGACACCAGTTGCCGCACCTGCGCCTCGTCGCGGACAGCCGACAGCACCATCACCGGCAGGTTGCGCAGCTGCGGCGTGCCGCGGATGGCTTCGAGCGTCTCGAGGCCATCCATGATCGGCATCATGATGTCGATCACCACGAAGTCGAAGTGGAAACGGGCCAGGAGGTCGAGTGCCTCGATGCCGTCGGTCGCTTCCGTGACGGCGCAGTCGACCTCGCGCCTCAGGATGCGCGACAGCAGCAGGCGGACGGTGGGCTCGTCGTCAACAATCAGGGCTTTCACGATCGGCAGTGCGGCGACGGGGGAAGGTCGGCGAGCTCACGCCCCGAGGGCGTCCGGCTCGCCTGGCGCGTCGCGCTCAGTACATTAGCACCCTTCATTTCGATAGCGACCCGGTCAAGTGCCAGGCGATCAGTCCTTCTCGTCGGCGTGGTCCGCCGGCGCGGCCGGCGCGGGATGCTCGGGGGCGACGGGCGCCTGTCCGGCGGCGCGGGCCACCTTCAGCACCTGGTCGTTCTGCACCACGATGGACACGCGACGGTTGCGCGGGTTGAGCGGCTCCTCCGGCGTACGGAGAATCGTGTCGGCAAAGCCACGAATCGCCTTCACGTGGCCCGGCGGCAGGCCGGCATCCTCCATGATCCGGCGGGCGGCATTGGCGCGGTCGGCCGAGAGTTCCCAGTTCGTGTAGGAGTGGTCCCTGCCGAACGGCTGCGCGTCGGTGTGCCCCTCGATGGCGACCGCCTGCGGCAGGTGGGCCAGTTCCTTGGCGATGATCTGCAGCACTTCCCTGGTCTCGACCTTGACCTGCGAACTGCCCGAGTCGAAGAAGGTCGATGTCCCGCTCTCCTGCAACTCGATCCGCAGCCCTTCGGCGGTGACCTTCACCTCGATCTGATTCTCGAGGTTCTTGAAACCCGGGATGGCCTTGATGCTCTCCTTGATCCGTGCCGCCGCGCGCTCGAGGGCCGCCGTGGCCGCGGCCACGTCCGACATCTTGCCGGCGCCGCCATTACCGACGATGCCGGCCCCGGCCGCGATCGGCGACCGGCCATGCTCGTACTCGAACACGCCCGGATCCTGGAAATACGACTGCACCGAGTTCTTGACGGCCGGGCTCTGGTTGACGAGCCACATCACCAGGAAGAACGCCATCATCGCCGTCACGAAGTCGGCGTAGGCCACCTTCCAGGCGCCGCCATGGTGTCCGCCATGGCCGCCCTTCTTCTTCTTGATGATGATGACGGGAGCATGTTGCGCTGCCATGGTCGTGTCCTAGGCGGCCGCCGCGACGTCGGCCTTCTGGCCCTTGCAGGCCTGCTCGGTTTCCGTGAAGGTGGGGCGCACCTCCTCGGGCAGGGTTCGCCTGGCGAACTCGACGGCGATGGCCGGCGGGAATCCCTTGTACACCGCCAGCAGGCCGGCCTTGATGCACGTCAGGTACCGCCCCTCGGCCTCCACCTGGTGTTCCATGCTGGATGCCATCGGCTGCACGAAGCCGTACGAGGCCAGGATGCCCAGGAACGTGCCAACCAGCGCGGCGGCCACGCTGTGGCCGATCTCCTCGGGCGGTCCGCCAATCGCCTGCATCGTGATGACGATCCCGAGGACGGCGGCGACGATGCCGAGGCCAGGCAGGGCGTCGGCCACCTTGGCCAGGGTCTGCGCCGGCTTCAGGCTCTCGTGGTGGTGCACTTCGAGGTCCTCGTCCATCAGCGACTCGAGGTCGTGGGGCGTGACCCCGCCGAGGATGATGACGCGCACCGAGTCCGACAGGAACGACACCGCGTGATGGTTGGCCAGGAAGGTCGGAAACTTGCTGAAGATCGAGCTCTTCTCGGGTTCCTCGACATGCGCCTCGAGCGCCATCACGCCAGACTGCTGCGTGAGCCGGTACAACTGGTACTGGAGCGCCAGCAGGTCGAGGTACTGCTCCTTGGTCGGGGGGCTCTTGAAGAACCCGCCGAAACGCGCGAGCAGGGCCTTGATCAGTGAGATCGGCGTGCCGATGACCAGCGCGCCGATGGCGGCGCCGCCGATGATGATCAGCTCATTGAGTTGCCAGAGAGCACCGAGCACGCCGCCGTGCATCATGTAGCCGCCCGCTACCGACCCGAGCACGATGAGGGAACCAACGATGAGCAGCATGTCCGGGGTCCTCTAGGCGACGTCCGCCGCGACCTCGCGGTCGAGCACACGGAGCCAGGTATGCACCAGGGCGGGGTCGACCGTCTGCCCCGCCAGCAACACGAGTTCTGCGCACGCGCGCACGCCGATCCCCGCCGGTTGCCCCGGCCACCACCCGTGGCTGGCCAGGTCGAAGTCGCGCACCAGGCGCGCGATGCGCGCCGCAAGGGGGATTTCGTCGCCGTGCAGGCCGAGCGGGAGGCCGTCGCCGTCGAACCGCTCACTCACCGCGAGCACCGCCGGCGCGAGGTGCGCCAGCGACGGGATGGCCTGCAGCAGGTCGTGCGCGGCACGTCGGCGCTGCCATTCCAGCCAGGGATTGTCGGCACGCGGCACGACCGCCAGGGCGCCGATGTCGGCCAGCAGGGCCACGTCGTGCGCGGCCTGCGTCGCCATGGGATCGAGATCGAGCGTCTCGGCCAGCAGCCGGGCCCATTCCGCCGTCCGGCGGGCACGGGCGGCCAGCGCGCGGTCACGCCGCGCCAGGGCCGAGAGCAACAAGGTGGTGGGGGCCACGCCGGCCGCGGCGGCGGCCGTGAGCAGGCCCCGCACATGAACCAGCACCCCGGTGGGGTCGGCGGCGACCACCCCGCGAGGCGAGGCAGGCGGGGGCGACACCAGCGAAAGCAAAGACGACGCGTCGAGAGAACCGTGCATGAGAGTGCTCCGGAAGGCAGGACCGACCTGCGCCTCCGCACGGGCAATCGGCCACGACGGGCCATCCCTTCAATGGCTGGACATCCCGGGGACATTGGCCCCCGCCCCTAGGGGTGAGGCCGGTCAGGCCCTGGCGATGGGCATGCGCCAACCGGTGCCGAAGGCGCGCGGGGTGACCTTGAGGACGGGAGCGGCCTGCTTGCGCTTGAACTCGGAGATCCGCACGAGGCGCAACACCTGGCGCACGACGGCGGGATCGAACCCCTCCGCTTCGAGCGCCGGACCATCGAGGCACTGCTCGACGTGCCGCTCGAGGATGGCATCGAGCAGGTCGTATGGCGGCAGGCTGTCCTGATCGGTCTGGTTGGGCCGCAGTTCGGCGGAGGGCGCCTTGGTGATCGTGGCCTCGGGAATCACGACACCCGCGCGGTTGATCCAGCGGGAGATGCGATAGACGAGCGTCTTGTACACGTCGGCGATCACCGCCAGGGCCCCGTTCATGTCGCCGTAGAGCGTGCAGTATCCGGTCGCCAACTCCGACTTGTTGCCGGTCGTGAGCAGCAGCGCCCCGGTCTTGTTGGACAGGGCCATCAACAGGGCACCGCGAATGCGTGCCTGCAGGTTCTCCTCGGTGACGTCGGACGCGCGCCCGGCGAACGGCCCCGCCAGCACCGCGTCGTAGGCCGACATCACCGACGCGATCGGGAGGGTGTGCGTCCGGATGCCGAGCGTGGCGGCCAGCGCCTCGGCGTCGGCCACACTTCCGGGGCTCGAGTACGGTGAGGGCATCAGCACGCCCGTCACGTGCTCGCGTCCGAGGGCCTCGACGGCCACGACGGCGGTGAGGGCCGAATCGATGCCGCCCGACAGGCCCAGCAGCGCGTCCCGGAAGCCGCACTTGCGCGCGTAGTCCCGCACCCCGAGCACGAGCGCCCCGAAGACCTCCGCCTCGACCGGCTCGTCCCAGGGCGCCGCGACCTGCACGCCCGCTGCCGTATCGACGATGAGCGTGTCCTCGGCGAACGCCGCCGCGCGAGCCACGCAGGTGCCGTCGGGCGCGAAGGCCAGCGACCGGCCGTCGAACACGAGGTCGTCGTTGGCGCCGACCTGGTTGGCGTAGAGCGCCCACACGCCGTACTTGCGGGCGAGGTGTGCCAGCAGCCGTTCACGCTGCGCGAGCTTGCCCTGCGCATAGGGCGACGCCGACAGGTTGACCATCACCGACGTCGAGAGGTCGCGGAGCGATGCCACCGGGTCGCCACCATAGCGACGAGAGGTCCACACCTCGGGGTCGTTCCACACGTCCTCGCAGATGCTCACCGCCACCCGACGCTCCCCCGCCGCGAACGCGCCGACCGTCTGGCCGGGTTCGAAGTAGCGGTCCTCGTCGAAGACGTCGTAGGTCGGCAGCAGCGTCTTGGCGAAGGCCTCCCCCGCGCGTCCCGCCCGCAGGCGAACCGCAGCGTTCAGGAGCGGCCGACCCGCCTCCACGCCCGAGGGCACAGGCATGCCGAGCAGCACGTCAGGACCGCTGGCCAGCGCGGCCGCGAGGCGGTCGGCCACTTCGCGACACTGCGCGACGAAACCCGGAAACAGGAGCAGGTCACGGGGCGGATACCCCGTCAGCGCCATCTCTGGCGTGACGCAGAGGTCCGCGCGATCGCCGACGGCGCGGACGGCGGCCTCGATGCGGGCCGCGTTGGCGTCGAGGGCGCCGACCGTCGGGTTGAGCTGAAGAAGCGCGATGCGCACGCGGTCGCGATCTTAGCAGGGGGCGGATCGGGGGAAGGAAAGAAGAGCAGAAGAGTAGAAGGAAAGAAGGCAGGGCGGGAAGGAGGAAGAAGTGCAAGGAAGAAGGAACAACACGGAAGCAGAAGGCGAGAACACCTGCGGCCATCGACGACCGGATCGGGCCAGCGACGCCAGACGCCATCGCCGACGAGGTCGGCTGCGGCTGGTGCGGCAGTCTCTTCCGTCAGGGGCCCCTCTTCCCTGCTTCTGCGCGTGAGCCTTCGGTCCTTCGCCCTTCCCGCCCTGCCTTCTGCTCTTCTACTCTTCTGCTCTTGATTGCTGCTTCTGCTAGTTGCCGGCGAAGACGCGGCCGCTCGGCAGGTTCGACGGCGGGGGCCGGGTGGCGCCCGCGTCGCCCGGTGCGGCCCGGCCGGGCTCCTCCGCCCGTGCGGTGCCCTCGTTCAGGATGACGATGTCGACGCGGCGATTGCGCGCGCGGTCGGCCGGTGTCGCGTTGGGGACGCGCGGGTGGAACTCGCCGTAGCCGGCGGCCGAGAGCCGTGTCGGCGACACGCCGGCCTGCTCGACCAGGAACGTCACCACGGACGTGGCCCGCGCCGTCGAGAGTTCCCAATTGGAGGCATACCGTCCGCCCTGGATCGGCACGTCGTCGGTGTGCCCCTCGACACGCAGTTTCGTGTCCGGGTCGTTGCCGACGGTGGTGGACAGGCCGGCGAGGATCGCTCTGGCCTCGGGCGCGAGGTCCGCGCTGCCGGTCGTGAAACTCCCCGCTTCGCGCAGCGACACGACGATGCCGCGCCTGTCGATCTCGACGTCGACGGCCGAGCCCGCCAGCCGTTCACGGATCGCCTGGGCCAGACGCCGTTCCCGCTCCTCCGCCGACACGGCGGGCACGGTCTTGCCGTCAGGAGGGCGCGGCGGCGCGCCGTCCGGCGCAGGCACGGCAATGCCACGCGAGTCGAAGGCCTCGTTCATCGACTCGACCATCGACGACAGCTTGCGCGCGTCCACGGTCGAGATGGCGTACATCGTGGTGAAGAACGCGAAGAGCAGCGTGATGAAGTCGGCGTACGACACCAGCCACCGCTCGTGGCTGGGACCGTGGGCAGCCCGCAGGCGACGTCGCGGCCGGCGGGCGGTGGTCGCGCTCACGCCGCCCTCCGCCTCGCCCCCACCGGAGGCGCCGCTTCGTCGGCGGCGAGCAGGCCGCGCAGCTTCTGGTCGATCACGCGCGGGTTCTGGCCTTCCTGGATCGCCAGCACCCCCTCGAGGATCACCTCGCGCCGACGCGCGCGCCGCAGGGCCCGGCTCCGGAGCTTGGCCGCGATCGGCAGCAGGATCAGGTTGGCCGATCCCACGCCGTAGACCGTGGCGACGAACGCGACCGCGATGCCGGCGCCGAGCTTGCTCGGATCGCTCAGGTTGTCCATCACGTGGATGAGCCCGAGGACCGCGCCGAGGACCCCGACGGTCGGGGCGTACCCCCCCGCCGCCTCGTACACGCGTGCGGGCCCTTCCTCGAACTCCTCGCGGCCATCGTTCTCGGCCTCGAGCATGGTGCGGAGCGTCGTCGGGTTGGTGCCGTCGACGGCGAGCCGCAGGCCGCGTCGCATGAAGGGATCGGGAATCGACGCCAGTTCGTCCTCGAGCGAGAGGATGCCGTCCTTGCGGGCCTTGATCGCCAGCCGGCCGATCACGTCGAGCACCTGGGTCGCAGGCGGCAGGTCGTCGACGAAGACATCGCGCAGGCTGCGCCAGGCTTCCTTGACGTCACGCAGCGGGTGGCTGAGCAGCACGGCCCCGAGGGTCCCGCCGAAGACCATCAGCGCCGCCGCCCCTTGCAGCAGCGACCCGATCTTGCCCCCCTCGGCCAGGTGCCCGCCGACGATCATCGCCACGCCGAGCGGCAAGCCGATCAGCGAGAGCGTGTCCCAGCTGCGGGCGGGTGACTTGGCGGCCACAGGCTACTCCACGGCGCGCAACGCCGTGACCTCCCCGCGACGAGCGCGGACGGGCGGCGCCAGCAGGCCGCGCTTGTACTCCTGCACGCGCGCGACGATGTCGTCGGGCGCGTCACGGACGAGCAGCTTCTCGCCATTGGCGAGCGCGATGACGGTGTCGGGATTGAACTCGATCCACGTGATCTGGTCGATGTTGACCAGCAAGGCGGTGCCATCGAGCCGGGTGACGCGGATCATGCGACGACCTCCGCGGTGGGCAGGCGGCGCGCCGCCGCGATCACGCGGGACAGGGGGGCAAGTCGGGGATCGATCCCGTCCTCGCTCAAGGCCTGGGCGAGACGACGCACGAGCGCGAGGTCGGCTGGGGTGTCCACGGTGAGATGCAGGTCGGGGGCCCGGACGTCGGGCGGGGCAGGCGGCGTGGCGCGCACGACGCCGTCGGCCCGACGGACCCATGGCGTCACGTGCTCGCGATCGTAGGGCGTCGTGGCCTCCCGCTGCGCTCGCAACAGGACCTCCCGACGCACGCCTTCCACGGCCGTCCCCAATGGCAGGCCCTCCTCGACGCCATAATCGGCACCCGCGGAGAGCGCCTTGAGGATCCGGGCCGGGGTCCCGGGGTCGACGAAGGGGTTGTCGGCCGTGGCGCGGAGCACGACGTCGGCCTCGGGATGGGCCTCGGCCACCAGCGCAAAGCGCGCCAGCACGTCGTCTTCGGGGCCAGCGACGCCCTCGACGCCGAGTGCCGCTGCCGCGGCAAGCACCGCCGCGTCCTCGGGACGCGTGGTCGTGGCCACGACCACGGGCCCCACGCCGGCCGCCTGCAGTCGCACCACGCAGTACTCGAGGAGCGGCCACTGCACGATGGGGGCGAGCACCTTCCCCGGCAGCCGGTGCGATCCGAGGCGGGCCTGCAGGATGACCAGCGCGGTCACGACTGTTCCCCGGCAAGCGTGCGCGCGCTGGGCGCCAGCACGTCCGCATCGGCGTCGGAGAGGAAGAGCGACGCCTCGTGGCTGCTCATGCGCAGGCCGTCGGTGAACGCGCCGAGGCAGGGTTGCAGCACCTCGCCGCGCGCCGCGCGGATCGTCCACTCGGCGAAGTCCGCCCCCGCCGCCAGCGTCAGCTGGATGCCGCCACTGAAGCGCGGGTTGATCTCGAAGATCACGGGAACGTCGTCGACGACGCGGCACTGCACGTTCACGGCGCCGCGGAAGTCGAGAACCTCCGCACACCGCACGGCAAGGTCCATGAGCACCCGGCTCTTGACCGTCCGGCCGCGGTCGCTGACCCCGGACCGGATCACCAGCCGCTGGCGTGGCACGGCCGATATCGGACGTCCCTGCAGATCGCAGAAGAGGTCGATGGTGTACTCGGGCCCGTCGAGGTACTCCTGCACGATGGGGTCGGAGACGTACCCGAGGAAGAACTCGAGATGTCCCGGCTTGAGCGCGGGGAAGGCGCCGACGCTCCCACGGCCGCGTCGTGGCTTGACGAACAGCGGCGGCTGCAGGCCGCGGGCACGCACGTCGTCGGGCGTCCAGGTGTCGGCCACGCGGATGCCGTGCTGCTGCAGGTGCGTCGCGGTGCGCAGCTTGTCGCGACAGATGTGCGCGGTCTCGACGGTCGGCGCCATCACGACGACCCCGAGGCGTGCGAAGCGGTCGGCCGCGGCGGCGATGATGCCGAGTTCGTCGTCGATGGTGGGCACCAGCACGCCGACGTCGTGGGCGTCGCACACATCGAGCAGCGCGTCCACGTAGTCGGGCGCGTCGCTGCGCGGCACGGCCGCCGCCAGGTCGGCGACGTGCACGGCGGGCGAGAACGGATCGATGTCGGTGGCGATCACGCGACCGCCCGTCGCGAGCCGCGCCTGCGCCTGCTGGAGCGCACGCACGAGCGCGACACGACGGGACGCGGCCGTGACGAGGACGTCAGGCCTGCCCACGGTCGCCTCCCGCGGCATGCAGGCCGAGGTCACCCGGCTCGAAGGCCTCCCCCGCCGCGATGGCACGTGGGGCGCGGCTGCCGATGAGCGCCCGCGCGTACTCGGCCCCGAGGGCGCCGAGTGGGCGCAGCGCGGCGACATCGGCCGCCTCGATGCGTTCGCCGGCCGCGATCGCCCGCCTCGCATACAGGCCCCGACGGCTGGGCACGATGTTGGGCGTCTCGGCGGGCATCGGCGTGCGTCGCCCCTCGCCCATGGCGGCATGCGCGCGCGCCAGGCGCTGCACGATGTCGCGCAGCTCGGCCGGATCGGACGACACCGGCGCATCGATCGCGTCGGTGCCGGGCAGGTGCACGTGCCGTTCGTACAACGTGGCTCCCTGGGCGTACGCCAGCAGCGCCGCGTCGCCTCCCATGCCGTGATCGGACAGGCCGACCGGCAGCTTGTACTCCTCGGCCAGCGTGCGCACGACCCGCAGGTTCTGCTGGGCGTCCGGGGTCGGGTACGACGACACACAGTGCAACAGCGCCAGCGCCCGGGCCCCCGAGCCGACCGCCCAGTCGACGGCATTCCACACGTCGCCTTCCTCGCTCATCCCGGTCGACAGCACCAGCGGCCGCCCGGTGCGCGCCAGGTGCTCGATCAGCATGACGTGGGTCAGGTCGCCGCTCGCCACCTTGAAGGCATCGATGCCCAGGCGATCGAGCATGCCCACCGACAGGCTGTCGAAGGCGGTGGCGATCACGGCCAGGCCGCGATCCCTCGCGTGACTGACGATCGCCGCGTAGGCGTCTGCGTTGAGCTGGAACTGGCGAAAGAACGCGCGGAGCGACTCGGCCCTGACGTGGGCCGGCGCCGGCGCATCGGCCACCAGCAACTCGTCGGCATCGAACACCTGGAGCTTCATGGCCCAGGCGCCCGCGTCGGCACAGGCGTCGACCAGGCGATGCGCGAGATCGGCGTCGCCGTTGTGGTTGAGGCCGATCTCGGCGATGACCCGCATCGGGCCGCCCGGCGCGATGGACTGCCCGGCGATCTCAGCAGGAAGCGACATGACGGTCCTCCAGCAGGTGCGCCGCCAGTCGCGGCACGTCGGCAAGGCTGCGTGCGACGGCGTCGGCAGACACACGGTCGGGAGCGGCGCCCCGCGCCGGCACCCAGATCGTCCGCAGGCCGACCGCTGCCGCCCCGGCGATGTCCTTCTCCGGGTGGTCGCCGACGAAGACAGCGCGGGTCGCCTCGACATCGAGGCGACGCAGGACCGCGACGAAGCACGAGCGGGCGGGCTTGCCCTCGGGGGCATGCTCCTGTGCGTACGTCACGGCTTCCACATGGGCGTCCAGGCCCAGCGCGGCCACCTTGGCCCGCTGCGTCATGGGAAGGCCGTTGGTCAGGATGCCGAGGCGGCACCCCTGGCGCCGGAGCGCGGCGAGGACCTCGGTCGACAGGCGCGGCAGGCGCAGGCGCGGCGTGTGCGTCCGGATGATCTCGACGTAGCGCGGCACCTCGGCCACCGGCAGTCCGTGTGCGGCACAGAACGCCTGCAGCAGCCCCTCCCGCCCCTGACGCTGAAACCGGCGCGCCAGGTACCTGAACAACACGCGGGGTGGCATGCCCGTCTCGGCGGCAACGACCCGCGCCACGGCGGCGTGCCCGCTGAGCACGAAACGACGCTCCGGATAGAGCGTGTCGTCGAGGTCGAAAATCACGGCCGAGGGGTCAGCCACGCGACGCTCCTTCCACCAGCGCCACGATGGCACGCGCCACGCGCGCCGCGCCACCGCCGTCGAGGACACGCGGCCCCTCGACGGCTGCGTGCGCGCGCCACGGCCCGTCGGCCAGCAGGCGGTCCATCTGCCTCACGACGGATGCCGGCCCGTCGGCGCGACGCGAGGCCAGCCCCGCATCGAGCACCAATCCGCGAGCGGCGAACCCACGGATGGTCGGCTGCTGCGCGGCCACCACGGCCAGGCCAATCGACGGCACACCGGCCGCCACCGCCTCGTAGAGCGAGACGCCCCCGCCGAGGATGGCCGCGTCCACCCGGGCGAGCCAGGGCGCGAGGCCCAAGGGCGCCGTCACCCACGCGAATCCATCGCCGTCGCCCTCCCCTCCCGTGACGAGGATGTCGAGGGCGGGCCAGCGTCGATGCAGCATCGAGGCAAGGCGAGCGGCCAGCGTGACGCGCGGTCCTCCGCCGAGCGAGACCAGGACCCGGCGCACTCGACCTCCCCGCCGGCGGCGACGAGGCGTCGCGATCACGGCGAACTCGGGCCCGCGAAGGGAGCGCCGCGCGGCGAGGCGGCCCCGGCGCACGATGCTGCCGTCGATGGCGAGGTCGGACGGCACCGACGCGAGGCCGAGGTCGTGGATCGAGACGACGGGCACGCCCTGGCGTCGCGCGGCGACGCACCAAGGGTGGCTCGAGCCCTGCCGGGGATCGTCGAGGACGAGGACCCGAGGCCGCACGGCGTCGAGGGTGGCGCCAGGCCCCGCGGCCGGCACCACAGGGACGCCGCCACGGACCTGGCCTGCACCGCGCACGCTCAGGACACACGGGCGGCCGAGCGCGCGGACGAGCGTCTCGGCCCGCCGCACGTGGCCGAGCCCGAGCCGCGGGCCTGCGGCCACGCGAATCAGGGCGAAGGTCATGGGCCGGTCGCCAACACCCGGTCGAGCGTCTCGATCACGCGGTCGACGTCGGCCAGGGGCATCCCGCTCCAGAACGGCAAGGACAGGGAGTGGTCGCTGTGGTACTCGGCGTGCGGGAACATGCCGCGCGCGAGACCGAAGCGCTGTGCGTAATAGGTGTGCAGGTGCAGCGCGCGGAAGTGCACGCTGGTGCCGATGCCTTCGCGCGCCAGCGCGCGCTGGAGCTCGTCGCGCGTCCACCCGGAGCGGGCCGGGTCCACGAGCACGGTATAGAGGTGGCGCGCGTGCGTCCAGGTCTCGGGCACCGGGGCCGGGCCGAGCAACGGCAGCGCGGCGATGCCGGACTCATAGCGGGCCCAGAGCGCGTCGCGGTGCGCCTGCATCTCCGCGAGACGGGACAGCTGCACGAGGCCAAGGGCCGCCTGCAGGTCCATCATGTTGTACTTGAAGCCGGGCATCTCCACGTCGTACTGCGCCGGGGCGCCCGGGGCGTAACGCGCCCAGGCGTTGCGCGACAGCCCGTGCAGGGCCGCCACGCGCATCCAGTCGGCGTCCTCGGCCAGCGCGGTAGTGACCATGCCCCCCTCGCCAGTGGCGAGATTCTTCGTGGAGTAGAAGCTGAAGGCCGTGAAGTCGGCAATCGTGCCGATCCGCCGCCCCTCCACCAGGGCATCGACGCAGTGCGCCGCATCCTCGACGAGCCGGAGTCCCCGAGCGTCGGCCAGCGTCCGGAAGCCCAGGGGGTCGGCCGGCCGGCCAGCGTAATGCACCGGCAGCAGGACGCGGGTCTTGTCGGTGATGGCGGCCGCGGCCGCCGTCGCGTCGATGTTGCCCGTGGCCCGGTCGACGTCCACGAAGACCGGCGTGCCTCCGGCATGGATGACGGTGTTGGCGGTGGCGCAGAACGTGAGCGGCGAGGTGATGACCTCGTCGCCCGGTCCGACGCCGCACGCCAGCAGCGACAGGTGCAGGCCCGCCGTGCACGAATTGAGGGCGATGGCCTCCGGCGCGCCCGTGAACTGGGCGAAGGCGGCCTCGAAGGCCTTGACCCTCGGCCCTGTCGTCAGCCAGCCGGACGCGAGGACGTCGGCCAACGCCGACAGTTCCGCGTCCCCCATGTCGGGGCGCGCGAGGGGCACGAAGGCGGGGCCGGTCTGGCTCCGGGGGCCGGTGGACATCGTCTCTGATCGGCTCGCGTGGAGGCGTCAGGCCACCGGTGCGGGTTGCAGGGCCTGCAACTCCACCTGGCCCTCGGCCAGCCTGACCTGCCAGGCCGCCAGGGCCTGCGTCAGGTCGTGATCCAGCACGTCGGCGGCGGCGACCCAATCGCCGTCCTGCGCTGCGAGGGTGAGTTCGACCACCACCCTGTCAATCTCGGCCACATCGTCCCCCAACCAGTCGGTCGGTGCCAAGCCTGCCTGTCGGGCCCAGAGGTCCGCCGTGTGGACGAGGGCAGCCAGCAGGGCCAGGTTGTCGGCCAGCGGGGCCAGTTGCTCGCTGGCGGCGGCCCCGTCGGCGCCGCGGACGGCGGCCGCCAGGCTGCGCGCCTCCTGGGTCAGGTCGGGCAGGTACCGCAGCGCGTCGCCGAGCGCCGAGGCCGCCATCTCCCCTGCCGGTGTGGTGTCGACATCGAGGGCGTCGTCACCGTGCAGGGTCCGCCCGAGCACATCGGGCTCCCGGAATGCCGGTTCGTCGACACCATTGATGCGGACGGCCGTCACTATGCGCTTGCCCTGGCCGAGCACCGGTTCGATGGCCGACAGCACCGCATCGACGGTAATCGGCACGTTCACGTCGGGGATTAACGTGGAATCTACGCGAAGTGTGAGCATCAAGGTCTCCATGCTGCCTCAGGGTGGAGCAAACGGGAGGCCAGCTCCTGATCGGGCCCGCAAGGTCGGCACGGAAGTTGGATTGTCCCGGTGCGGCAGGTGAACGGGTGGTGTGCGGGGCGTGTGCGCCTACCGCTCATGTCCCGCACATCCCGGCCGATTCCCCTTGTGAGCCCCTTAAGGCTCCGTACCCGGAGGAGTAAGCATGGCGTCGTTCTCGGTCGTCACCAATGTGTCTGCGGTCAACGCGCAGGCCAACCTGTACCAGACCAACATCGGGCTGCGACAGGCCCTCACCCGCGTCTCGAGCGGGTACCGCATCAACTACTCGGGCGATGACGCCGCCGGCCTGGCGGTCGCGAACCGCTATCGCTCCGACGTCTCCGTCCTGCAGCAGGGCGTGCGCAACGCCAACGACGGCCTGTCCGACCTGCAGATCAAGGACGGCGCCCTCGACAACATGTCCAAGCTCCTCGACCGCCTGGCCGTCCTCGCGACGCAGGCCGCGTCCGGCCAGACGACGACAGCCTCGCGCAACACCCTGAACGCCGAGTTCCTCGACGTCCTCGGCGAGATCACGCGCGAGTCCAACGTCGCGCGCCTCGACGTCGCGGGGGCATCGCAGGGCTTCTCCGTGTTCGTCAGCAGCAACGGCACCGACGGCGTCGTGGCCGGGACCATCGGCGACGTCGACATCACCTCGCTCGGCCTCGTCGGCCTCTCGATTGCCACCCAGACGGGCGCGCAGACGGCCGTCTCGACGGTCACGACCGCGATCACGAACCTGGGCGCGGTGCAGGGCCAGGTGGGCCAGCTCCAGAACCGCCTCACCTATGCCATCAACCTCGCGCAGAGCCAGATCGTGAACACCAAGGCCGCCGAGAGCCGCATCCGCGATGCCAACGTGGCCGAGGAGTCGGCCAACCTGACGCGGTACTCGATCCTGAACCAGTCCGGCATCGCCGCCCTGGCCCAGGCCAACCAGTCCACGAGCGCAGTCCTCTCGCTGCTCCGCGGCTGACGCCCGCGAGGACCTCCCCTCCTCCGGGGACACGCCCGTCGACGCCCACGCGCCGGCGGGCGTGCTCGTCTCCGGGGGCCTGACGGCGGCCGAGGCCGCCCCCGCCGCGCCGGATTAAAGGCTGGAGCGGCCCTGACGATTACCTTCCCGTACGGCACCAAGGATGGTGCTTTTCGAGCCCCAGCCCCGCGGGTTCCAACGGTCAAGGAGGATCGTCATGGCAAGTTTCTCGGTCGTCACCAACGTCGCCGCCAACAACGCCCAGGCCAACCTGTATGCGACCAACATCGGTCTGCGTACGGCCCTCACGCGCGTCAGCAGCGGCTTCCGCATCAACAACTCCGGTGACGACGCCGCCGGCCTGGCTGTGGCCAACGGCTACCGCTCGACCGTCGCGGTGCTCAACCAGGGCGTCCGCAACGCCAACGACGGCCTGTCCGACCTGCAGATCAAGGACGGCGCCCTCGACAACATCTCCAAGCTGCTCGATCGTCTCTCGACGCTGGCCACCCAGGCCGCCTCGGGCCAGACCACGTCCACGTCGCGCACGACCCTCGATGCCGAGTTCGACGACGTGCTCAACGAGATCAACCGTGAATCCAACGTGGCCAACCTCGCCACGGCGCAGGGCTTCTCGGTGTTCGTGAGCAACAACAGCACCAACGGCAAGGTCGGCGGCAGCATCAGCGCCGTGACCACCACCGCGCTCGGCATCTCCACCGGCGACCTGACCTCGCAGTCCGGCGCGCAGACCGCGGTCTCCTCGATCGCCTCGGCCGTCACCAGCCTCGGCACCGTGCAGGGCCAGGTCGGTCAGCTGCAGAACCGCCTCAGCTACGCCATCAGCCTCGCGCAGAGCCAGATCGTCAACAACAAGGCCGCCGACTCGCGCATCCGCGATGCCAACATCGCCGAAGAGTCGGCCAACCTGACTCGCTTCTCCATCCTGAACCAGTCCGGCATCGCCGCCCTGGCCCAGGCCAACGGCCAGACCTCCGCGGTCCTCTCGCTGCTCCGCGCCTAGGCCGTCCTCGCACGCGATACCTGACTCGGCGGGCCGCCGGGATCCTCGGATCCCGGCGGCCCGCTGCTGTTGTGGGCTGGGCGACGGCACCCACCACATGATGGATAGCTGAACGTTAAAGCCGCCAGTGATTGGGCCGATTACTTCCCCGACAACGGCACCGTGAAGGGTGCTACCGGACTCGCAGGGACGCGAGACCGACTCGTTTCAAGGAGGATCATCATGGCAAGTTTCTCGGTCGTCACCAACGTCGCCGCCAACAACGCCAAGGCCAACCTGTACTCGACCAACATCGGTCTGCGTACGGCCCTCACGCGCGTCAGCAGCGGCTTCCGCATCAACGACTCCGGTGACGACGCCGCCGGGCTCGCGGTGGCCAACGGCTACCGCTCGACCGTCGCGGTGCTCAACCAGGGCGTCCGCAACGCCAACGACGGCCTGTCCGATCTCCAGATCAAGGACGGCGCCCTCGACAACATCTCCAAGCTGCTCGACCGCCTCTCGACGCTGGCCACCCAGGCCGCCTCGGGCCAGACCAGCTCCACCTCGCGCACGACCCTCGATGCCGAGTTCGACGACGTGCTCAACGAGATCAACCGCGAGTCCAACGTGGCCGGCCTCGCCTCGGCGCAGGGCTTCTCGGTGTTCGTGAGCAACAACAGCACCAACGGCAAGATCGGCCGCAGCATCGACGCCGTGACCACCACCGCGCTCAGCATCGGCTCGCTCGACCTGACGTCGCAGTCCGGCGCGCAGACCGCGGTCTCCTCGATCGCCTCGGCCGTCACCAGCCTCGGCACCGTGCAGGGCCAGGTCGGTCAGCTGCAGAACCGCCTCAGCTACGCCATCAGCCTCGCGCAGAGCCAGATCGTCAACAACAAGGCCGCCGAATCGCGCATCCGCGATGCCAACATCGCCGAAGAGTCGGCCAACCTGACCCGCTTCTCCATCCTGAACCAGTCCGGCATCGCCGCCCTGGCCCAGGCCAACGGCCAGACCTCCGCGGTCCTCTCGCTGCTCCGCGGCTAAGGATTCGCACCGTAGCGCCGGTCGGGCACCTCCGGGCCCGGCCGGCGCCTTTTTCCCTCCGCCACACCGCCCCAGCCCCCCAAATCCGCCACGGCCACTACAGCTTCCCGCTACACTGCCGATTCAGGGAATAGACGCCCGGAATCGGACGTCGGAGGCGTGCGTCCATGAGCAGTCCCATTACGCTGAGCGGGTTCAACAACATCGACTTCAACAGCATCGTCGAGGCGCTGTATCAGCAGGAACGGCAACCCGTCCTGCAGTTGCAGACGCAGCAGGCGCAGCTCGAGAAGCAGAAGACCGCCTACGGGACCCTGGCCACACGCCTGAGCGCCGTCGAATCGGCGGCCCAGGACCTCGCCTCGTCGGTGGCCTTCACCGGCGCGTCGGCGTCGGTCAGCCGCGAGTCCACCGTGAAGGCCAGCGCCAGCAACGGCGCCGCGACCGGCAGCTACAGCCTCACGGTGAGCCAGCTCGCCCGCGCGCAGGTCACCGCGACCAACGGCACGACGCCCGACGCCGACACCACCGTGGTCGCCACGGGCGGTTCGCTGGTCATCGGGGGCAAGACCGTGACGGTGGGCAGCGGCGTCACGCTGAAGGGACTGGCGACAGCCATCAACGAGACCGCCGACATCGGCGTGACGGCGTCGGTGGTGCGTTCGACCGGCGGGGCCTACCAGCTCGTACTCACCGGCAAGGAGACAGGCGCGGCCAACAGCTTCAGCGTCACCAACTCCCTGACGGGCGGTGCCGGCGTCAGCTTCGCGCCCGCCAACGCCCAGACCGCGCAGGACGCCGCGTTCACCATCAACAACGTGGCCGTCACCAGCGCGTCGAACACCGTCGAGGATGCCATTCCCGGCGTCCTGCTGACGCTCCAGGAAGAGACGGCTGCGCCGGTGGTCATCACCATCACCGCGGACCTCTCGTCGGTCGAGGGCCTCGTGAAGAAGTTCACGAGCGCCTACAACGACCTGCAGGCCTTCATCGACCAGCAGACCAAGGCCTACGCCAGCAAGGAGCGCGACAACATCGGCGGCGACCCGCTGGTGCGGCAGCTGCGCAACAGCATGAGCCGGGTGGTGTCGGGCGAGATCGCCACGGGCGACACCTTCACCTCGCTCTCGCAGGTCGGCCTGACCTTCAACCGGGCCGGCCAGCTCGAGTTCCGGAACGCCGAGTTGCAGACGGCCCTGTCCTCCAACCGGGCAGGCGTCATCGCCCTGTTCCAGGGCGCCAGTGGTTCTGACGGGGCGTTCGACAAGATCAAGTCGGCCATCTCGAACTACACCTCGAGCGGCGGACTGCTCCCCAACGCCCGCACCCGGCTCGACGATCAGCTGGGCAAGCTGGGCAGCCGCATCAGCGAAATGGAGCGCCGGCTCGCCATCCGCAAGGAAGCATTGCAGAAGGAGTTCGTTGCGGCCGATTTGGCGATCGCGCAGCTGAACTCGTCCAAGAGCCAGCTGGGGTCGCTCTCATCCTCGCTCTTCTGACGGTACCCGGACCACCGACCATGTCGACACTTCTGGCATACGCCGCTCCCCTCAGCCCGAATCCTGTCATGTACAACAAGGGTGCCCAGGCCTATCTGCAAACGCAGGTCCAGTCACGCACGCCGGTCGAACTCGTGGTCATGCTGTACGACGGGGCCATCAAGTTCCTCGGGCAGGCGCGCGACGCCATGGCGGCGCGCGACATGAAGGCCAAGCGTGATGCGATGTCGCGTGGCCTGGCCATCGTGCAGGAACTGCAGAACATGTTGAACATGGAGGCCGGCGGCGAGGTTGCCGAGCGGCTCGACGCCCTCTACACTTACATCCTCGGTCGGTGCTACGAGGCCAATCAGCAGCGCGACCCGGCCGGCCTCGACGAAGCCATCAAGCTGCTGACCCCACTGCGCGACGCGTGGGCCGACGTGGCGCAGAACCCGAACCAGGCCGGCTGACCCGCCGCCTGCACCGACGGAGGTTGCGTCCAATGACTGCCGATCTCTCGCTGGTGCTGGCCGACTACCGCACGGGGCTCGACACGGAGCTGTCCGTTCTGGCCCAGTT
The DNA here is from genome assembly GCF_044337415.1 of Luteitalea sp. Taxonomy (GTDB): domain Bacteria; phylum Acidobacteriota; class Vicinamibacteria; order Vicinamibacterales; family Vicinamibacteraceae; genus Luteitalea. The sequence goes on along the minus strand of NZ_JBIINP010000003.1, from coordinate 43,416 downwards.
GCTCGACCTCGCCATTCGCCAGCGGGCATTGCCAGAGCCTGCCTCGCCGGAGGCCCTCACGGCGCTCGCGCTCGAACGTGAGCGCCTGCTGGCGACGCTGGCAGGCCTCGAGCAACAGGTCCTCCCCCTCCGTACCCACCTGGCGGCCCACGTGGCGGTCGTTCGCCAGATGCCCGGCTATGCGGGTGTCGCCGAACGCCACCAGCGCGCCGCGTCCCTCATCGCCGACATCGCGCGACTCGACGACGAGAGCCTCGAGGCGCTGCAGCGTGCCGAACAGGACCGCCGTGCAGCCGCTCATAGCCTCGAGACCGGCGAGGCCACCCTGGCGGCCTACCGCCGCACGCTGCAGCAGCCACAGGCCCCGGCAGGCTTTTTCACCCAGCGCGGCTGAGCGCAGCTCGGGCTCAGGGCTCGAGCCTCAAGCCCCCAGCCCCCAGTCTCGAGGAATTGGGCCAGCGGCCGCTTCAGGCGCTGACGGCTGCGGTGGGCGTGAGGACGCGGCGGCCCAGGGGCCGTTCGGCGTGGAGGAAGTAGCCGGTCGGGACGAAGCCGCGCGCGTCGTACAGCGCGCGGGCGTGGACGTTGTCCTCGCTCACCAGCAACGTGGCGACGGCACGCTCGTGCGACACGCCCCACGACAGCATCGCGTCGAGCAGGCGGCTGGCCAGGTGCTGCCGACGCGCCGACGGATCGACCACGATCTGCGCCAGGTGCAGTGTGCGCTCCGAGAGCGCCGTCACGATGGCCGCCCCACTGAGCTGCCCCGGCAGGGCGCCAGGCAACACGTGACTGGCCTCCGGCAGGAACTGCCCCAGCGCCGCGCCACGGGTCAGCTGACCGAGGTACTGCGCCCATTCATCGAGACGGCCGTGCGGCGCGAAGCACCGCGCGCCAGGCACCCCGGCGTACCCGCGCGAGAACAGGCGTACGAGGTCGGGGCCATCATCGTCGGTCAGTGGACGGAGGGCGGGGTCGATGGGCCTCTGGCAGCTGCGGTCGAGCGCGCGGCGGAGGTACCAGTACCGCGTCACGGAGAAGCGGCGCCGTTGCAGGGCGCTCTCGCACGCGGGGCTGTCGGGAAACACGAACAGCAGGACGTCGTGTGCGAGCGAGGCCTCTGGCGTCTTGAAGATGGCGTCGAGCAGGAGGCGCAGGCCGTCGGCCGTGCGCGCCTGCAGCGCCCCGACCTGCAGCACCCCATGCTGCACGAGGAAGTACGTCCAGCCGACGATGCTCTGCCCTGGCCCGCGCACGACGAGGCCGGGCAAGGTGCCGGCGGCGCGGGCCTGTTCGAGGATCTGCAGCGACGGCTCGAGGTCCCACTGCAGCCCCGTGAACCAGCGGGACTTCTCTGCCTCGTAGACCGGGAGCATGGCTCCGGCCGGCAGGTTCCGCCAGTCGTCGAGTCTCATGAGGCGCCGCCCGAGGCCTTGGGCAAGTGCGCGAGCGCCGACGGCAGCCCCGTGGGCGCCGCCGCGCGGCGGTTCTCCTCGCGAATCTGGTCGTAGACCTCCTGGCGATGCACGGGCACGTCGGCCGGTGCGGTCACCCCGAGGCGCACCGCATCCTTGCTGACCCGGAGGACGCGGATCTCGATGCCATCGGCCACGATGATCGCTTCGTTGCGACGACGCGTGAAGACGAGCACGACAGGCGTTCCTTGCTCAAGACAGCTGCGTGAGTTCGTAACGCAGCGGGTAGAGGCTGTTGGAGGGCATCAGCTGGTAGCCCAGCATCCGCGCAGGGTTGATCACGATGGGCGCGCGCAGGTTGACGACGGTCTGCTCGGCCTGGACGGTCACCACGGCCAGCCACACGAGGGCGTCCTCGTCGGGGTCGCCCAGCCGCGCGCGATCGACGTCGGACAGCCCCGAGCGGTAGTCGGGGAACGCGCGTCGCGGATCGACGGCGAGGAACGACGCCGATGGTCCCTCGACCGACTGGAGACACTTGAACGGCTCGAGCTCGCGCGACGAGAGCACCACGAACTGGCGGCACTCCTCGAAGCCGGGCAGGCCAGCGGGAAACGACACCACGTCGGACGGAGCCACGTCGAAGGTGCCGAAGGCGGTGTCGACGCGGATGGCGCCGGACGGCGGCTGTTCGGGTGCGGTCATCACAGGTAATCCATGAGCGAGCGCTTCTGGTTCTGGCCCGCCGCCGCGATGGCGGCCTGCTGGGCCTGCTGGGCCCGCGTCATCTCGGAGATCGCCTCGGCGAGGCTGATCTCCTCGGCCTGCGAGCGGCGGGTATCGCTCGCGCGGCGCAACTCGTCGAGGCGCAGTTTCTCGGCCGGCAGCGCACTGAGGGTCGCGCCCACGCGCCCCTGCGACGTGGTCACGTTGTCGAACACGCCCTGCAGGTCCACGAGACCGGCGTCCACGCCCGCCATGTTGCCGGCGCGCACCGCTGCCGCGAGGGCGTCGAGCGTCTGGAACACGTCCCCCGGCCCGCCCTGGAGCAAGCTGCCGCCATCGACCGTCACGGCCGCCGACGACGTGCGCGAGACGTCGACCTTCACCACGGTGGCATCGCCCTGGTAGGCCGACACGACACTCCCCGCCTTGGTGTAGGGCGCTGCCGAGGTGTCGGCGCCGGCAAACAGGTAGATGCCGCGGTAACTGGTGTTGATGGCCGTGAAGATGGCTTCCTTGGTGCCCTCGATCTCGAGCGCCACCGCCTCGCGCTGCTGCGGCGTGAGGATGGTGGTGCGGCCCTGCGCGGCCTTGCTCTGGGCCGTCGTGATGCTCGAGATGATGTCGGACAGGACGGAGTCGGCGACGCGGAGTCGCGAGTCGACCGAGTCGTTGGCGTCGCGATAGCGGTCGGTAGCGCGAATCTCGGCCCGCTCGCGCAGGCCGGTCGCCGCAGCCGACGGATCGTCGCTCGCCTGCTGGATCCGGCGCCCCGACGAGACCTGCTGCTGGGCGCGCGCGAAGGCCTCGGCCGTCGCCTGGATGTCGGTGAGCGAGTTCCGGAAGATCGTGTTGTTGGTGACGCGGTACATGGCGGCCTCGCGCTAGCGCTTCAGGGACAGCAGCGTCTCGATCGTCTGGTCGATGACCGAGAAGAACCGGGCGTTGGCCTCGTAGGCGCGCTGGTAGCGCAGCATCATCGCGGCCTCTTCGTCGATCGACACGCCCGACACGCTGTCGCGCAGCTGCTCGATCTGGTTGATGATTTCCTGCCGGCTCGCCTGCTCGGACTCGGCGCGGTTGACGTCGGCGCCGACGTCGTACACCAGCGCCGCCCAGGCCTCGGACGGCGTGTCGCCATTGACGATGCCGGCGTCGCGGAGGTCGGCCAGCTTGCGGGCCACCTGGTTGTCGCCCGTTGCCGCGACACCCGCTGCGGCCAGCCGCGAGGGGTTGGCCATCAGCGTCGGATCCATCGTGAGGGCCGCCGCAGCGCCCGCCACCGCCGCAGGCGGCGTGAAGAAGTTCCCACCGGCCGTGCCAGTCAGATCGAAGCCCGTGGCGTGCAACGCGTTGACCTCGGTGGCCACCGAGTACGCGAGTTGGTCCAGCTTGGCCTGATACCCGGGAATCTCGACGTCGCGCACGCGCAGCATGCCGCCGAGGTGACCATCGCCGAGTTCCGCGGTGATGTCGGTGCCGTCAGCGGCCTGGATGCGCGCGAATCCGCTCGGCATGCCGGGCACGGCCGACAGCGGATAGCTTTCGGCGCCGACGACGAGCGCCCGGCCGCTCCGCGTCGAGATCTGCACGGTGCCATCGCCCAGTTCGAGCACCTGCGTCCCGAGGATCCCCGAGAGTTCCTTGATGGCTTCGGTCTGCTCGTCGCGCAGGTGCAGCGTCTGCGACGACGGCGAGGACGCGATCGACTTGTTGAGGGCTGCGATGCGGGTCGTGAGCTCGTTGATGTTCTCGACGTCCTCGATCACGCGCTGGTCGGTCGCCTTGGCGGCGTCGGCCAGGCGACTGGCCATCCCGTTGAACGACCGCGCCAGGCCCTCCCCTTCCGCCAGGACCTGCTGCCGGGCCGTGGCCGACGTGGGGGCCTCGGCCAGTTCGGCAAAGGCGTCGAAGAAGTCCTCGAGGTCGGCATCGACCGAACTGCCGGGCTTGCCGAGGGCCACTTCCGCCATGCCGAGTGACACGGCCATCGCCGCCTGCTGCTGCTCGAGGGGCGATTCGTCGAACAGGCGCTGGTCGTACAGGCGGTCGCGCATCGAGCGCACACCGAGCACCTCGACGCCGATGCCGGCCGAGAAGCGGTCGGGAGGCGCCACGGCGCCGAAGTCGGCGACGCGCTTGCTGTATCCGGGCGTGTTGACGTTGGCGAGGTTGTTGCCCGTCACGTCCAGGCCGAAGCGCTGGGCGTCGAGGGCCTTGGACGTCATCCCCAGCATGCCGAAGAGCGACATCAGCCTCTCGCAGTCAGGAAGGCGCCCCCACCGGGGGCCGTGAGGGGGCGACCCACGGGCGTGTAGCCGCGCGGGGCGTCGGGAACGGCGGGCTGGAGCCCCGTGAGGAGCGACAGGGAGAAGCCCAGACGACGACAGCGGGCGAGGGCCGCGGTCACGGCCACCGCCTGCGCGGGGGCCAGTGTGTCCCCGGACCGGACGGCGTCGGCAGCGGCCTCCGTGAAGGCCTGCGCCTGCGCCTGGATCTCGTGTTCGCTGGCCTCGATCGCCTCCGGGCGAACCTGCGCCAGCGCTTCGGCGAGCGCCTCGAGGGCCTGCCCCAGGGCGTGCGCCGTCGTGCTCAGTCGGGATGTCTCAGTCACACCCCACGCTCCGCGTTCCGGCCGGGGGAACGCCCCCCGGCCCTACTTCGACAGCAAGCTGTCGATCAGGCGGTCCGCGAGTCGGCCGGCATCGTTGCCGACCTGTCCGGCCGCCAGTTTGGCCTTCGCACGGTCAACGACATCCTGCCGAATCTCCGGGGCCTTGTTGGCGGCTTCCACCGCCTTGCCGAGCAGGCGCGCATCGGCCGAGACCTCGACGCGGTCTCCCCCGTCGGCCTTGCCGCGTGCTTCCTGCGCCCGCTGCTGGCTGGCCTTCTGGACCTGCTGGGTCTGGCCTGCGTCCTGTGCGCCCGAGGGGCGATCGCCCTGAATCTTCATCGTCTACTCCTGTCGCGCACGGCGGGACAGCCGGCGCTTGTACCAGGAATCGGCAGCCGTTCACTGACCTTTAATGTCACTCGTCAAATTCCTGACGAACTGTTCCGGGTCCACCCGGCGCCCTGCCTGCATCACCTCGAAGTGCAGGTGCGGCCCGGTCGATCGGCCCGTGCTGCCGACCCGTCCGACCTGCTGTCCCTGCGTCACGGTGTCCCCCGCCTTGACGTCCAGCGAGGAGAGGTGGGCATACCGTGACTCGAATCCGTTGGCGTGCCTGACAACGACCGTCAGGCCGTAGCCACCCTGCTCCTGGGCCGTGACCACCGTGCCGCCAGCTGCAGCAGGCACCGTGGTGCCATATCTCGCTGCAAGGTCGATGCCGCCGTGGAACTTCGACTGGCCCTTGAACGGATCGGACCGCCACCCGTACGTCGAACTCACGCGACCGGCCATTTCCAGCGAAATCTCGGTCGGGTCGCCTTCGTCGTGGCCGCCAGAGGCCGGCGTGAGCGGTCGGATTGCCGACACTGCAGCGGGCGTGGCAGTCAGGCCGCCGGCACGTGCGGAGGATCCCGCTCCGACCGAGGCCGGTGCGGTCACCGGCAGGCCCTCGGTGCGCGGCAACACGGAGCCGGGCGCCACCGCCGACTGCTGGCGCTCCCAGGCCTGCACCATCATCGGCGTCAGGCCCATGCCTCCGGCCTTGGCCAGGTGCAGCGCCAGTTCGCTGTCGATGGTCGAGCTGTAGGTCTCGTTGCCCAGCCCCTCCCCCTCGGCCCCCTCGTCGAGCAGCGACTTGCGCATCTGCTTGATCATCTCGAGCATCAGCATCGACTCGAACTGGGCGGCCAGTTCCGACAGCTTCTCGCGCTCGGCGGCCGGCGTGGCCTTCTGGTCGAGCGTGGTGAGGCGATCGGGCCCGGGCGCGGGCAGCGAGATCGAGGTGGGACGGGCGTCGACGGACATGGCGGGCTCGAAGCGCGTCGGGCGCTAGATGACGACGATCTCCGCGCGCAGCGAGCCGGCCGCCTTGAGTGCCTGCACGATGGCGATGATGTCGCGCGGCGTGACGCCGAGCGAGTTCAGCGCGCGCACCACGGCGTCGAGCGTGACGCCCTCCTCGAGGGCGATCAGCCGCGCATCGCGTTCACGCACGTCGACCTGCTCGTTGGGCACGACCACCGTCTCGGCACGGTTGGGGGCGAAGCCGTTGGGCTGCGAGACGTCGAAGCGCGTGCTGATCTTCACCGAGAGGGATCCGTGCGCCACCGCGGCGGCCCCGAGGGTGACCAGCGCGCCGACCACGACCGTGCCGGTGCGCTCGTTGATGACCACGCGCGCCGGCGCGTCGGACTCGACGGGCAGCGGCTCGATGCGCGCCATCAGTTCGGGGACGTTCCCCTTGTAGTGGGCGGGCACGGTGATGGCCACGGTCGCAGGGTCGATGGCGCGGGCGGCGCCCATCCCGAGGGTCTGGTCGACCGCCGTGGCCAGCCGGGTGGCCGTCGAGAAGTCGGGCGTGTTGAGCGCGAGCATCACCTGGTCGCCGTCGGGCACCATGCCGCGCGGCTGCACCTGCACCAGCGCCCCGCCGGGCACGCGGCCCGCCGTGAGGTGGTTGACCTGCACGCTGTTGCCCTGCGTGCCGCCGCCGAAGCCGCCGAGCGTCAGCGCGCCTTGCGCCAGGGCGACCACCTGTCCGTCGGTGCCGCGCAGCGGCGTGGGCACGAGCGTCCCGCCCTGCAGGCTGCGCGCGTCGCCGATCGACGACACGGTGATGTCGAGTCGCACGCCCGGACGGGCGAAGGGCGGCAGCTCGGCACTCACGATGACGGCAGCCACGTTCTCCACCTTCATCATCAGGATCATCTCGGGCGTCATCATCACGCCGAAGCGCTCGAGGCTGTTGGCCAGCGACTGGTTGGAGAACATCGTCTGCCGCTTGTCGCCCGTACGGTTCAGGCCAATCACCAGGCCGTAGCCGATGAGAGGCGTGGGCTTCACGCCGACCAGCGAGGCGACGTCCTTGATCCGCATGGTGTTGGCGCTGCGCGCACCCAGGGGCGCCGAGCCTGCCACCAGCATCACCGCCATCACTGTCACCGCCATCATCCGAGCCATGTGTGTGCTCCGCTTCGACTCGCCCGACGCCCCGGCTTCCGCCGGCATGTCGCGCTCCCCCAGGACCTGAACGCTGCTGTCAGGCTCGGGAACGAGCCCCAGGCCCCAGCCCCTAGCCCCAAGCCCCTAGAAGATCTTGTTCATGATCCGGACCAGCCAGCCCGGCTTCAGGTTGTCCTTCATCAGCCCGCGTCCGTAGTACTGGATCCGCAGGTTGGCGATCTGCGTGGACACGACCTGGTTGTTGCGGCGCACATCCTGCGCGCGCACCACGCCGGTGAGCACCACCACCTGGCGCTCGCCATTGAGGTCGAGTTCCTTGACGCTCTCGAGCATCAGGTCGCCGTTGGGCAACACCTCGCTCACGCGCGCCGTCATCGTCGCGGTCAGCATGCTGGTCCGCGTCGTGGTGCCACTGCCCTTGAACGTCGTCTCGCTGTTGGTGCTCATCAGGTTCGACGGGTCGATCGACGAGGGGAACTTCGTCTCGAGGCCGAAGAGGGTCGGCACACCGGCGGTGCCGCTTCCCGCCTTGTCGAGCGCGGAATCGGCCGTGGCCGACGACTCGATGTTCTCGATGATGCGGACCGTGATCAGGTCGTTGACGCGCGACGCCCGGCGGTCCGACGTGAGGCCGGTGATCCACTCGATCGACGGCTCGTCGGTCGGGTTCGCCGCGGACGCGCGTGCCAGCACGCGGGCCGTCTCGAGGTGACGGGCGACCGCCGCGTCGTAGGCGTCGTTGGACGGCTTGCCGGGCAGCGGCGTCTGGGTCTGCGCGAGGGCCGTGCCGGCCCACACCAGCGACAGCGCCAGCGCCAGGACGACCGTCCGATTACGAGGCATGGAGGACCTCCACGAGCGCCTCTCCCACCACACGGGCGCGGAGACGCTTCTTGCTGTCGGGATTGACCACGATCACCGTCGCCCCGAGGGTGCCCGACTGCGCCGCGACGGCGCGTCCGCGCACCTCGAGCGCGCCGACCCGCGCGATGGTGACGACCTCGTCTCCCGAGTTGACCAGCGCCGGGACGACCGCCGCCACGCGGGTGACGATCTCGCCGGCCAGCAGCGCCTTGCGCGTGGTCAGGCCACGCACGGCCTCCAGGCCGGGCAACGGCGCCAGCGGCTGACGGCCCACATCGTCGCGGACCACCTCGAGCGCATCGGCGGTGAGGGCGTCGCCGATGGCGATCTTCTGGCGGGTGCGCACATGCGGTGCCACGACCTGCACCACCGCGCCGAGCCGCCCCACGCGGGCCGGCGTGCCGCCGCCCTCGCCGTACAGCACGAAGCGCACCGGTCCGCCGGTGCGGCTCGAGGGTTCCGGGACCGCGCGGACGATCGCCCCGGCGCCCGGCACCAGCGTGAGCACCGGGGACGACAGGGCGACGTCGGCATCGCCGCCGAATGCCTCGCGCACCGCACTGGTCGCGGCAGCCACGGCGGCCTCGACGTCGGCGGTCGCCGGCTGCGCCACCAGCGGCGCCGACAGCGACAGGCACGCGAGCACGACCGCAGCGACACGCGCGATCGGCACCCGAGGCGCGTGAGGGTCAGCGGGCAATGTTGTTCACCTGGGAGAGCATCTCGTCGGCGGTGCGAATGACCTTCGAGTTCGCCTCGTAGGCGCGCTGCCCGAGGATCATGTTGACCATCTCCTCGACGATGCTGACGTTGGACTCTTCGAGGAATCCCTGCTGCAGCGTGCCGAGTCCCTCGGTGCCCGGCAGGCCCGTGATCGCATCGCCCGACGCGGTCGTGACGGTGAACAGGTTGGAACCCATCGCATGCAGGCCCGCGGGATTCTGGAAGGCCGCGAGTTGGATGCTGCCGACCTGCTGCGGCGCGCTCTCACCCGCCACGGTGGCCGACACGATGCCGTCCTTCGAGATCGTCACCGACACGGCGTTGACGGGGATGGTGATGGACGGCTCGAGCAGGTAGCCCTCGTTGGTCACCAGGGTGCCCTCCTGGTTGACATGGAGGTTGCCCGAGCGCGTGAAGGCGGGTTGCCCGTCGGGCAGCGTCACCTGCAGGAAGCCGCGCCCCTCGATGGCGACGTCGTACGGCGCGTTGGTGGCGCGCAGGTTGCCGGAGGCGAAGTCGCGCGCGATGGCCACGGGCTTGGCGCCCAGGCCGAGTTCGATACCGACCGGCGCCTCCGCCGTCGCGTTGGTGGCGGTACCCGGGGCGCTGACCTGCTGGTACACCAGGTCCTCGAACTCGACGCGGCTCTTCTTGAAGCCAGACGTGTTCACGTTGGCCAGGTTGTGCGCGATGTTGTCGATGTTGGCCTGCTGGGCGTTCATGCCGCTCGCGGCGGTGTACATCGCTCGAATCATGTTCGTCCTCTTCCTGCCGATTACCGGGGGGCCGGGATCCGGACTCCGCCGGGTCACGGGGGCAAAAAAAACGCGCCGCCAGTCCTACCGGCGACCCAACTCCGTGATGGCGCGGCCATCGAGTTCCGTGCTCAGGATGTTCAGCCCGCGCTGCAACGCCTCGAACCCGCGCGCCACGTCGGTCAACGCCACCATCCGATCCACCACCGACACGTTGGAGGACTCGAGCATGCCGGAACGCACCGCCACGCCATCGGTGTCGGTCGGCTGCAACGCCGCCGGCGCACGGAAGCGGCCGAGTTCCTCGCGCTGCAGTTCCGAGTAGTCGCCGAAGTCCACGACCCTGAACTTGCCTACCGTCTGCGCGCCCACGCTCACCGTGCCGTCGTCGGACACGCTGATGGGGCCGTTGGCGCCCCTGGCGAGCTTGAGCGGGCCGGTGCCGGTCTGCACGGGATGCCCGTCGGCCGTGGTGACCGTGCCGTCGGCGGCCAGTTGGAAGTTGCCGTTACGCGTATAGCGCGCGCCCTGGGGGGTGTCGACGACGAAGAAGCCCTTGCCCTCGAGCGCGAAGTCGAGGTCGCGGCCGGTCTTCTCCATCGAGCCGGCGCGGAAGTCGAGGTGTCCGGCACTGGGCGTCACGTCGATGGCCGCCTGGAGGGCGTTGCCGAAGGAGGGACGCGCGGCCGAATTCGTGGTGACGCGCTCGGACTTGTATCCGGCGGTCTTGGCGTTGGCGATGTCTGCGGCGAGCCGATCGAGCTGCTCCATCCGCGTCTGCAATCCGCTCAGCGCTGCGTAAGTGCCACCTGCCATGTCTGCTCCGTCACCGACGGCGCCACGATCAGGTCTTCAGGGCCTGCCGCGCCGTCGAGACGTACCCATGCAAAACCCGGTCCCCACGTGTGCTGCCACGAAAACGCGCGTCCTTCGAGCGCAGCGTCGGCAATCCGTCGCGCCGCCTGCACCGCTGACAGCCGGCCGACACCAACGGGCATCGACAACGGCGCGTCGATGCCGTAGGCCTCGAGCAGCGTCCGCAGGACGGTGTCGCTCACGAGGTACGGCCGCACGCGCAGGCCCGTCCCCGACTGCAGGGCGGCGATCGCCATGCGGGGCAACGGGGCGCCGACGGCGATGCGCAGCGTGCCGTCCCGTTCGAGTTCCAGCGGCACCACGCCGAGTGCGTGGACGACCGTGGGCGACAGGTTCGCCACGGGAGTGTGCACGGTCGCCGGATCCACCGTCGTCAGGAACCCGACACCTGATTGGCGCGCCAGGGCGTGCATGATCGTCGGTTCGTCGACCACGCCCATCGCCAACAACTGCGCTCCCAGCCTCAGGCCGCTCGTCGACTGCCCGCCGAGCGCCCGTTCGAGGGTGTCGGGGGTGATGCTGCGCGAGGCGACCAGCGTCGTCCCGAGGCGGACCGGCGGCATCGTCGGGACCCGCGCAATCCGGGGTGGCCGCAGCGCTTCGAGGCGGCGTGCCGTGGCGTCGGCCAGGCAGCCGGGGCTACAGAACCATTCGCCGTCGAACCGGAGACCGCGACGGAGCCACAGGACGAGGCGCCAGGTGCGGCACTGGTCATGCGCGCAGCGCTTCACGGCCACCCTCCGGCATCTTGCGTGTCCGCCCCGAGGCGCTGGCGTCAGCCAGAGACAGTCGGAGCCGGACCTCGCCCTCAGACACCTGCTCGGTCGCCGCGATCTCCTTCACCGAGCGTCCGCGACGCGTGGCCGCCCTGAGGCGAGCCGCAGTCGGACGAGCGGCCGGCGCAGGCGTCGGCTGGTGGACGACGGGCTGGCCGCCCGGCGTGGCGAGGCGCTCGAGTTCGGTTGCCACCTGCCGGAAGCCGGTCTCGGTCGTGTCGGTCAGCAGATTGAGCCCTTCCTGCAGGCGGGCGACGCGTTGCTTGAGTTCCACGGTGTGGCGGAGGGCGCGCACGAGGCGCGCGGCGACCAGCAGGATCACGCCGGTGGACAGCACCAGCACGGACGTCATGACCAGCATCGGGATCGTCATCACCAGGGCTCCTACATCTCCAGGCTGCGAAGGCGATCAGCGGGGCTGACCACTTCGTTCACGCGCACACCGTAGCACCCGGCCACGACGACCACCTGCCCTCGCGCCACGAGGTGGCCATTCACGAGCAGGTCGACCGGATCGTCGGGCGAACGGGCGAGGTCGATCATGGACCCCGGCCCCAGGCGGGCCAGGTTCTCCAGTGTCATCTGCGTCTCGCCGAACCGCACCGTGATCGGCAGCTCGATGTCGAGCACGACGTCGAGGTTGCGCGGCGGCGGCGCGGCGGCGGCCACCGTGGCGGGCGGCGGGGCTGCGGCGGTGGGCGGCGCAGCGGCAGGGGCCGCGGCCCGCGGCGGCTCGGGGGCCAGGCCGGCAATCGTGCGTCCCCACGCGACCATGCGAATGGGATCGGCCGAGCCGACCATGAGGTCGTAGTACTGGGCGTCCGGCAGGACCGGCGCGGCACCGGGCCCTGGCGCTTCCACCGTCAGGTTGAGGCCCTTACCCTCGCCGTGGACATGAGCACCGGCGGCCTGGCCGAGCAGTTCCTTGAGCGTGTCGACGATGTCGGCATCGGTCACCAGGCTGGGGTCGCCGAGGATGGCGGCCACCAGCTGCGTGGCGCCCTCCTGGCTCATGCCCAGCCACACGGTGCCCACGGCGCTGCCGCCGACCTGCACCGGCACCTGCCAATCGACCGTGGCCTCGCCGACGGTGGGCATCGTGCGCACCGCCGTGCCGGTCATGGCGCCAAGGGACTCGCCGAGGTTGCTGGCGAGGGCGTCGAGGAGGGACTTCGTGTCACCCATTGACCGCCTCCGGATGTGTGGCGCTGGCGACCTGATGCAGCAGGCGCACGCCGGCGTGGCCATTGTTCTGCATCGGGTACGCCTCGAACTTCACGGTATCGCACACGCGCACCTGCAGGGGATCGCCGAGGCGATGGCCGATGGCGATGACGTCCCCCGGCTCGAGGTCCAGCACGTCGCGCGCGGGCAACGTGGTCTCCACGGTGGCCGCGACGTCGACGGGCAGGTGACCGAGCGTGCGCCAGAACTGCTGCCGATCGTCGAGGGTCGGCTCGCGGTGATGCCGGTACCAGGTGTGGGTGAACGAGTCGCCCACGGTCTCGATGGCGGTCGCCGGCAGGCAGAAATTCAACATTCCGCGGGCGTCGCCGATTTTGATGTCGAAGCCAATGAGGACCACGACTTCATTCGGGGCGGCCACCTGCAACATCTGGGGACGGGTGTCCCTGCCGTTGACCCGGAAACGGACGTCGACGATGTTGCGCCACGTCTCCGTGAGGTGCTCGAGCACCAGCTTGACGACGCCATCGATCACGTTGTGTTCGATCTCGGTCAATCCGCGCGTCGGCGCCATCCCCTTCCCGGATCCCCCGAGCATCCGGTCGATCATCGAGAACGCCACCGACGGATTCAGCTCCAGCGCCCCCAGCCCCTCGATGGGCGTGAGGGAGATGGCGTAGAAGGCCGTGGGATCGGGCAACGACATCAGGAACTCGGAGTACGTGAACTGCTCCACCGAGGTGACGTTGACGTCGGTGACGGTGCGCAGGTACGCCGAGAGCGACGTCGAGATGTTGCGCGCGAACCGGTCGTGCAGGAAATGGAGCGACCGGATCAGTTCCTTGTCGACCCGGGCCGGGCGGCGGAAATTGTAGACGATGACCGACTCGCCCTCGAGGGGCAGGTCGTTGACCGCCGCCTTCTCCAGGTCCGCGGCCGACGTCAACATCGCGTCGATCTCGTCCTGGGAAAGGATCTTGCTCACGCGCGCGCCTCGGGTTTCTGCAACCGGGTCTTCAGGCTGGTGCGGAGCCGCGACAGGGCGAGGGAGCGGAGCTGCGACACCCGCGACTCGCACACGCCGATGACCGCGCCGATTTCGGCCATGGTCATCTCTTCCTCGTAATACAGGGCCAGAATCTGCCGCTCACGCTCGGGAAGGTCCATGATGGCCTGCGCGAGCAGCGCGCGGAGTTCCTTGCGTTCGAGCTGGGCGTCGGGGCCCTCGTCGATGTCGATGCACAGCTCGAGGAGGGGCTGGCCATCCTCGCCCGTGGCGTCGAGCTGGCGGATGGCGCCGACATCGAGGGTCCGCACCTGGTCCATCGCCTTGTCGTACTCGGTCGGCGACATCTGCATCTGCCCGGCGACTTCGTCCTCGGTGGGTTCGCGCTTCAGCTCGGCGCGGAGCTTGGCGACGGCGCCATCGAGTTCGCGGCGCATGCGGCGCAGCGAGCGCGGCGCCCAGTCGAGGTCGCGCAGCGCATCGAGCATCGCCCCCTGGACGCGACGGCGGGCGAAGGCGTCGAAGGGCACGCCCATCGACGCCTTGTACCGTCCCGCCGCGTCGATGAGGCCCATCACGCCGACGCTGATCAGGTCGGTCATCTCGACCTGGGCCGGCAGGCGCTGGGCGAGGCGATGGGCCATCGCCTTGACGAGTCCGACATGGGCGATCACGAGCTGATCGCGGTCCACATAGCTCGCCTGCTGGGTCATCACCGACACGGCCTCATCTCCTGTCCGGCGCCCACGCGCGGGGGCGTTCATGCGTGCACCACGGGTGCCTGTCCAAGCAGGCATGCGGCAAGACTTTCGGGGTCCGCCTCGACCAGATCCTCGGGCACGCGTTGCCCCAGGCCGATCAAGGAGACGGGGAGTTCCCGCTGGCGCAAGGCGCGCACCAGCGGCATGACGGTCTCGGCCTCGTCGACCTTGGACATCACCACCCGGTCGGCACCGGCCATCGCGAAGCGTTCCCAGATCCGGTCGAAGTCGCGGGCCGTCGTCCCACCCGGCACCACCAGGTGCGTGTGCACCCCGGGCAGGGCCGAGAGCGCCTCGAAGAACGCGGCGGCTTCCTCGTTGGCCGGCGACAGGCCGGGCGTGTCCACGAGCACCGGCAGCTTGCTGCTGGCCACCGCCGCCCCGACTTCCTCGGGCGTCCGCGCCACCACGAACGGGCTGCCGATGATGTCGGCGTAGAGCCGGAGCTGCTCGACGGCGCCGACCCGGTAGCCATCGGCGGCCACGAGGCGGAAGCGTCGCTCACCACGGGCCCGCGCCTGCGCCGCAATCTTGGCGATGGTCGTCGTCTTGCCCACGCCCGGAGGCCCGATGAAGACGTTGACGTCGCCGAGCGCCAGCCCACGGCTCGCGATGGAGGTGAGGCCCGCGGCCAGTGCCTGCCGCAGCTGCCCTTGTGAGATGTCCCGCCGACGGGCCGGGGGAATGGACTCCACCACGTCCTCGGCCAGGTCCCGATCCAGGCCCGTGGCGATGAGCCGCGCCACCAGGCCGTCGGTCACCGGCGGCTGTGTGCTCGAGGCGTGTGCGGCGTGTGCGCCTTCGGCATCCCGAGATCGTCGGTTTTCCGACACCGCCGACGGGGCGAATGCCGAGACTTCGACCTCGCGGCCTCCCAGCCATCCGCGCCAGCCGGACGCCGGCACGAGGCGCGTCCCCAGCACGAGGGCCGAGGGCCCCAGGGCCTGCCTCGCCTGGGCGAGGGCGTCACGAACGCTGGAACTGCGAAAACGCTGAGGAGTCATGGCCTATTCGAGAACGGCGACCGGTGCGACCTTCACGTGTGCGGGCACTTCGCTGTGCGAGAGCACCCCCATCTGCGGAAGCACCCGGGTGAACAATCGCCACAGGTGCGGACGCAGTGCTGGTGAACACAAAAGCACAGGCTGTGCCACCGCCGATTCGAGCGCCCGCGCAATGCGCGACGCCATGTGCTGCGCGTCGTTGGGGTCGATGGCCAGCACCACCCCGTGCTCGGTGCGCACGATGGCCTGCATCAGGCGCTCCTCCAGCGAGGGCGCGAGGTTGATGGTCGGCAGCTCGCCCTGATCGGTCTGGTGCTGACGGCAGATGGCGCGGCCGAGGGCCTGGCGGACCGCCTCGTTCAGCTGATCGGGGTCCTTGGACTGCCCGGCAGCGTCGGCAAGCGCCTCGAGGATCGTGGTCAGGTCCTTCACCGGCACGCGCTCGCGCAGCAACTGCCGCAGCACGCGCTGCACGTCGCCGAGGCCGAGCAGCTTCGGCAGCAGGTCGTCGACCAGGCGCGGCGAGGTCTGCGCCACGCGGTCCACCATCTCCTTGGTGTGCTGCCGGGTCAGCAGGTCGGGCAGGAAGTTCCTGATGATCTCCGACAGGTGCGTCGAGAGCGCCGTGGTCGGGTCGACCACCGTGAAGCCGGCGGCAGTGGCCGCCTCGCGCTGTTCGGCCCGGATCCAGAGGGCCGGCAGGCCGAACGCCGGCTCGCGCGCGTTGGTGCCCTCGATCGTGCCGGTCGCGGTGCCCGGATTGATGGCCAGCAGCCGGTCGGGCATGAGGTCGGCACGTGCCACCTCCACGCCCTTCACGAGCAGCGCATACGTCCGGGGCCCGAGCTGGAGGTTGTCGGCCACGTGCACCGGCGGGACGATCATCCCGGTCTCGGTGGCGATCTGCCGCCGGATGGACTTCACCCGCTGCAGGAGGGTTCCGCCCTGCCGCTCGTCGACCAGCGAGATCAGCGCGTACCCGACCTCCACCGCCAGCGGGTCGACCGAGGCCAGGTTCTCGACGCTCGGCTCGGCCTGCGCCGGCGCCCCGCCGGTATCCAGCGCGTCGTCGGCCAGTTCGAGTCCGGTCTGGTCGCGGTTCATGTACGCAGCCAGGCCGAACGCGCCGGCCACGAGGAAGAAGGCCAGCTTGGGCAGGCCGGGCACCAGCCCCATGAAGAACAGGAAGGCCGCGCCGATGGCCAGCGGCTGGACGCGGGTGAGCAACTGCCCCGCCACGTCCTCGCCCAGGGAGGATTCCGACGAGGCACGGGTCGTGATGAGACCACCTGCCATGGACACGAGCAGGGACGGGATGGCCGTCACCAGGCCCTCGCCCACCGTCAGGATGGTGAAGGTCCTGGCGGCGTCGGCCAGTTCCATCTCGTACTGCAGGACGCCGATGATCAGGCCGGCCACGATGTTGACGCCCGTGATCAGCAGTGCCGCGAGCGAGTCGCGCTGCGTGAAGCGGATGGCGCCGTCCATCGCGCCGTAGAAGTCGGCTTCCTTGCGGATGTTGTCGCGGCGACGCTTGGCTTCCTTCTCGTCGATGGTGCCGGCGTTGAGGTCGGCGTCGATCGACATCTGCTTGCCGGGCATCGCGTCGAGGGTGAACCGCGCGGTGACTTCCGAGATGCGGACGGCGCCGTGGTTGATCACCACGTACTGGATGGCGATCAGCACGAGGAACACGACGATGCCGACGACGAAGTTGCCGCCGACGACGAACTGGCCGAACGACATGATGACGTGGCCGGCGGCATCCACGCCCTCGTTGCCGTGCAGCAGGATGAGCCGGGTGGAGGCCACGTTCAGCGACAGGCGCAGCAGCGTGAGGAGGAGCAGCAGCGACGGGAACACCGAGAACTCGATCGGGTCCTTCACGTACACGGCCGTCAACAGGAGCACCACCGACAGGGCGATGTCGATCGACAGCAGCAGGTCCATGAGGACCGGCGGCAGCGGCAACACCATGAGCGCGAGCACCAGGATGACGACACCCGGCACCAGCAACTGCGAGGGCCCGAACGGCTTGGGATTGGAGGACACGCGCGTTCTCCTCTACCTCAGAGCACCAGCTGCTTGAGGCGAATCAGGTACGCCAGCACCTCGGCCACCGCCTCGAACAGGTCGCCGGGGATGGACTCGCCCACCTCGACCTGCCGGTAGATGGCCCGCGCCAGCGGGGGGTTCTCGACAATGGGCACGCCGTGTTCGCGTGCGATCGTGCGGATCTTGAGGGCCAGGGCATCGGCGCCCTTGGCGACGACCTCGGGGGCTGCCTGCCCGCGCTGGTACCGGAGCGCCACCGCGAAGTGCGTCGGGTTGGTCACGACGACGGTCGCCTTGGGGACGGCGGCGAGCATGCGCTTGCGGAGCATCTCGCGCTGCACCCGGCGGACGCGCGCCTTGATCTCCGGGTTGCCCTCCTGCATCTTCATCTCGTCCTTGACCTCCTGCTTGGTCATCTTCAAGGACTCGAGGGTTCGCCACTTCTGCACGCCGAAGTCGGCCGCCGCCAGCGCCAGCAGCGTCACGACGGCACGCTTCAGGAAGGTCACGGTGTGCTGCCACGCGCCGACGGCGGCGTCCTGCGGCATGACCATGGCGAACCGTGCCGCCTCGTCCATCAGGTCGCGCACCGCCAGCCAGGCCACCCACCCCACGACCACGGCGGCGATGACGGTCTTGATCAGGTTCACCCCGGCCTGACTGGGCGCGAGGCGCTTGAATCCGGTGGCCGGATTGAGCCGGTTGAAGTCGAACCGCAGTGCCTCGGTGGCGACGATGAAGCCGCCCTGGGCCTGCGTCGAGGCGGCCGTGGCCACCACTGCGCCGATGGCCAGGGGCGCGACCAGCCACCCGAGCTGCCACACGCCCTGCAGCGCCAGGTTGACGACCTCGCCCGACGTGATGGCCTGGGCCCGGGCGTCACCCATGCGGGTGATGCCGGTGGCCACGATCGTGCCGAGCCCCGCCATCATCGCCGGGCCCCAGTAGGCCAACACCAGCAGCGCCGCGCCCAGGTGGAAGGCGTCGTTGAGGTCGCGGCTCCGCGCGATCTGCCCGCGCTTCTGGGCATCGGTGCGGCGTTTCGCTGTGGGTTGTTCTGTGCGGTCGTCGGCCATGACGTCACCGCAGCGTGGCGGCCGTGCGGGCCGCCAGCGTGAGCGCCTGTGGGAAGGCGCGCGTGAGGATGTCGGGCAGCACCCGCAGCGTCAGCGCGAGGGCCATCCAGCCGATCAGCAGCCGCACCGGGGCCGCCGTCACCATCAGGTTCAGCGTGGGCGCCACGCGCGCCATCACGCCGAGCGACACCTCCACCAGCAGGAGGGTGACCACGATCGGGGCGGCAAGCCGGACGCCCAGCGTGAACATCAGGCCGAACAGGCTGGCCGTCATCTCGGCCAGGCCAGGCGCCACGGCGCCGCCGCCGATCGGCAGCGCCTCGTAGGACGCCGCCAGGGCCCGCAACAGGTCGTGATGGGCGTTCGTGATCAGGAAGATCACGACCGCGATCGACCCATAGAGCGCGGCGAGGATGTTGTTGCGCACGCCGCTCTGTGGATCGATGAGCGCGGCGTACGAGAGGCCCATCTGGAACCCCGTGAGGTACCCGCCGAGTTCCGCACCGGCCTGCAGCAGCCGCACGGTCATGGCCAGCGCGAGCCCGATGAGCGCCTCGCGCACCATCACCGCCAGCAGCATCCCCGAGTCCATCGTCCGCGGCACGCCGATGACCGGCGCCAGGAACGCGCCGAGCACCAGCACGAGCCCGATCTTGGCCATCGACGGCGCGTACGTGCCGCCGTACAGCGGCGTCGCCATGACGATCAGGCTGGGCCGGATGAGGGCGATCGCGAACACGAGGATCGGGGAGAGGTCCACTACCGCACCAGTTCGGGCAACTTCGAGACCATCTGCCGCGTGAAGCCGGACATCAGCCGCAGCATCCACGGGAACGTCACGGCGAACGTGAGGAAGATGGCCGCGGCGCGGGGGATGAACGCGAGCACGTTGTCCTGGATGCTCGTGACGGTCTGGAACACGCTCACGAGCACGCCAGCCACCAGGCCGGCGAGCAGCATGGGCAGGCTGACCAGGATGGCCAGCTCGATGGCCTGGCGGACGATGCCGACGACAAGGGCTTCAGACATGGAGGCCTCAGAGGAAGCTGCGCACCAGCGACGACACCAGCAGGTTCCAGCCGTCGATCATCACGAAGAGCATGATCTTGAACGGCAGCGAGATCATCGCGGGCGGCAACTGCAGCATGCCCATCGAGAGCAGCGTGGTGGAGACCACCAGGTCGATGAGCAGGAACGGGACGAACAGGTAGAACCCCATCTGGAAGCCGGTCTTGATCTCCGAGAGGATGAAGGCCGGGATGACGACGCGCATGGGGATCGCGTCTGGCGTGTCGGGCCGCGGCACCTTGCCGAGTTCCACGAACAGCGCGAGGTCGGTCTCGCGGGTCTGCTTCAGCATGAAGGCGCGCAGCGGCGGCGCGCCCCGCTCGAGGGCCTGCGTGACGGTGATCTCGTTGCGCAGCGCGGGCTGCACCGCCGCCTGGTTGACCTGCTCACCCACCGGCGCCATCACGAACACCGTGAGGAACAGCGACAGGCCGATCAGGATCTGGTTCGACGGCGCTTCCTGCGTGCCGAGCGCCTGGCGGAGGAAGTGGAACACGATGACGATGCGCGTGAACGCCGTCATCGTCATCAGGATGGCCGGGATGAAGCTCAGGAGCGTGAGCAGCAGCACGACCTGCAACGGCGCAGAGATGGCGCCGATGCCGTCGATGTCGATCCGGGCGTTCCCGGCCTGCGCCAGCACCTGGGTGCTCATCGCCGCCCACAGGCCGAGCGTGCCCGCCGCGGTGATGATCGCGCGGCGCATCACGCCCGCTCCCGGCCAGCGACGTCGTCGGCCACCCGCGCCTCGAGCGCCCCGGCGAACGTCTGGCCCGACAGCTCCGTGACCAGCGACACCTGCATCGGCGTCACCCCGAGCAGCAGCCGACGCCCCTCGACCTGCACGATCACGAGCTGACGACGATCGCCCAGCCCCACGGCGGTCTCGATCTGGACGACGCGCGCGCCCTTCCCCGTCTGCCAGCCGCCACGACGAATCAGCCACAGGCAGCCGGCCAGCAGGCCCAGCACCACGAACAGCGACAGCAGCGTGCGCACGACACCCGGACCGTCGGACCAGCCCGGCGTCGCGGGTACGGCCTGCGCCAGCAGGAACGTGGTCACGCGAGGGCCTCGCTGGCCGCCTTCTGGCGGAACTCGGTGAGGCGAAGCGAGACGCTGTCGTCGATGATGACGACCTCGCCGCGCGCCACAGGCACGTCGTTGACGAGGACGAACAGGTCCTGCCCAGCCGACTGCGACAGACGGACCACGCTGCCCCGCTGGAGCCCCAGGCAGGCGCGCAGCGTCAGCGAGCCGCGCCCGAGGATGACGTCGATCCGCATCCTGACGTCGCCGAAGCTGGCCAACGCCGGCGGCAGCGACAGGTCAGTACTGGATGACGAAGTCGGAGAAGAGGACATCGAGCACCTCGTGGTGGACGGCCTTGGTCGCCTTCTCGGCGATCTCCTTCTTGAGGGCGGCCTTGCCCTCGGCCGTGGCGATCTCGGCCGACGTCTTGGACGACAGCAGGTCGAGGACCACCGACCGGGCGCGGGCGACCGGGAGCTTCTCCTCCTCGATATGCTTGAGCGCGGCCTCGTCGGCGTCGATCACCAGCTGCACGTTCGTGCGGAGAAATCGCTGTGTCTCGGTGTCGGCGAGGTTCACGGTGAAGACGTCGAGCGGGAGGAGCGCCCCACCCTCAGGCACCTCTTCCTCGTCGTGGCTGTCGGCGGCGTGGTCGCTCTTCTTGGCCTTGGACTTGGCCTTGCCATGGCCGCCGTCCTCGGCTTCGGCCGCGGCGACGGCCTTCTGCTTGGCGAACCACCAGTAGCCGCCCCCGCCGCCCCCGGCGAGAAGGACGACCAGGCCGAGGATCAGGGGGAGCTTGCCCTTCTTCTTGGGGGCATCATCGGACTTCGCGGCTTTGCTCATGGACACTCCTGCGTCCGCCCTCTGGCGGTCGCCTGAGGAAGGAGCAAGGGTGATGCCGCGAGCGCGCAACGCCCTCGGTCGCCGAAGCGATTAAAGAAGCGCCGAAATCCGCCGATTTGCTGGAACTGGCCCGCCGGGCGCGGCCGGGTGGCCGCCGTTCTCCCGGCGGGAGTGACGGTGAGACGACACCACCGCCCGCTAGAGCAGGGTCTCGAACCGGGGGCCGTCGAGGCGCGAGTCGTCCGTGCGCCGCGGTGAGCGACGCTGCGGGGGGTCCTCGGCGTCCCGGCCGCCGTGCTCCTTCGACTGCCGCTGGTCGTCGGGGGAGACGACGAGTTCGTCCAGATGGAGACCGGCCGCCTCCAGCTGCTGGCGCAGCGAGGGCTGGTGCTGGAGGATCCACTCCTGCACCTGGGGGTTCTCGGCCTTCACCACGGCGGTCACCGCGCCACCCTCGACCTTCAGGGCGACGCTCACGTGGCCCAGCGCATCAGGACGCAGGTGCAGCTTCGCCTCACCGACGCCGTCCTTCCACTGCAGCCTCAGCGACGACACGACCTGCGCCAGCACATGCTCGCCCGTCGTGGCGGGCAGCGGAGGCATCGGCGGCGCGACCGGAGCGGCAGCCGCCTCGGTCGGGGACGGCATGGCGGTCGAGAGCATGTGCGCGAACGCCGCGGCACCGGCGCCGGCGTCGAGCCCCTTGCGGCCCCCCGGGGTGGCGGCCTGAGACAGCCGCAGGAGCGCCTCAGCCGCCCGGGCACCGCCGGAGGCCACTGGCGCGGGCGGTCCGGTCGGGTCGGCAGCCGTGACCGGCATGGCCGTCCCTGTCCCGACGGCCACCGCCGGGACCTCGGCCGGCCTGTCGCCGACACGGCCCAGGGCCTGTGCGAGGCGGCTCACCGCCGGGCCGGGGGCGACGACGGGCACCTGCCCCGGCTGCCGATCCGACGCGATCGCCGGAAGCGAGAGTTCGCCAGCCTCTCCCGCCCCACGCCGCGCGGCTCGCCATCGGGCCAGGTCGGGCAGCAACGACGTCAGGCCTTCCTCGGTCGGCGGGGCCGGGACGACCTCGCCCGCGCTGCCCTCCACGGGCGGCGGCGCCTCCCCGATGTCGATGGCGGCGCCCGACACCGCGGGCTCGAGTGCTGACGCGCCACCTGCGGCGCGCGCCACTGGAGGCGCGGCAGTTGCCAGCCCCGACGGCGTCGGCGTGGCCGAGCCGGGAAGCACCGGCTCCGAAGGTGTCGTGGCTGGCACGCTCGTCGCCACCGGCGTCGTCGCCTGCTGCGCCAGGAACACCGGCACCGTCTGGTTCACAGGAGCCAGAGACGGCTCCGCGGCCGCAGCCGCCTGGACAGGCGGGACCGCAATGAGCGTGGTCGCCGGGCCCGCGTCGAGCAAGGGCGACACGAGGTTCGCCGCGCCGTCCGGGGCCGCCTCGGCCTGCACCGTCTCGGTAGGCGCTGCAGCGTCCGACCAGCCTCCCACCGCCAGGGCGAGCAACAGCCAGGGAGTCGGGGGGTCGGTGGGGGGCGCCGGGAACAGGTCGTTCACCAGGACGGGGATCTCATCGGCGTCGTCGGCCGTCCGCGGCGCGGTTGCCGTGTCCGCGCCGGCAGCGACCCGGGCCGAGGGCGTCTCGCGAGGCGCCTGGGGCGCCGTCTCGGGATCTTGATCCTGAGCGGCCGCCAGGGCGCCCGCGAAACCGCTCTTCGCCTTGCCCGTGGCGGCGGTGGCCCCGGCGTCGCGGGTCATGCCCTGCCCGCGAGTCGACGCCAGAGCTGACGAACCGGCCGCCTGGGGACGCGACGACGCGGAATGGCGAGCCACGACCGACGGCGCGGCGGCGGACGGGGACGGGGCGAACGGGACGAGGCTCATGACGGCTCCGGGGCACGGCGCACGGGCGGCACGAGCCGCCCGGCGTGGTCAGGGCACTACCGCTTCAGCTGCAGGGTTTCCTGGAGCACTTCGTCCGAGGTGGTGATCGTCCGCGAGTTCGCCTGGTATCCGCGCTGGGCGAGGATCATCTGCGTGAACTCCTGCGCGATGTCGACGTTGGACTGCTCGATCGCGCTGCCGATCATCGTGCCGCGTCCACCGGTGCCAGCCGTCCCGATGTTGGGAAGACCGGAGGCCTGGGTTTCGCCGTACCGGTTCGCCCCGAGCTTGGCCAGGCCCTTCGGGTTGTTGAAGTTGGCCAGGGCGACCTGCCCGACCGCGACTTCCTTGCCACCGAACTTGACCATGATCGTGCCGTCGCCGGTCACCGAAACCGAACTGGCCTCTCCGGCCGGGGCCCCGTTCTGATTGGGCGCCGCCATCTGCGACGCCTTGGCGTAGTTGGTGATCGCCGGCTCGGCGGCGGGCGGCGGGGTGATGTCCCAGACGATGTTGTTGCCAGCAGCGCCGTTGACCCACGCGGCCGGTCCGTTCAGGACCACGTCGGCAGCCGGGGCAGTGAGCTTGCCGGTGCCGTCGAAGGTCAGCGCGCCGGTCCCGAGCTGGAAGAGGCCTGCGGCCCCGTTGACGTCGGCCTGCGGCACCGTCGCCGTGTAGGTCCAGGCGCCGGGGCCGGTCTTCTGGAAGTCGATGCTCACGACATGCGGGCTGCCTAGGGCATCGTAGACCTGCAGTGACGCCGTGTAGTTGGCCGCGCCGGTCACTTCGGCCCCGGCGTCCAGGTTGATCTGCGCCCTGATGGTCGTCGTCGACACTGGCTGGCGCAGCACGCCCTGCGGCACGACGATGTCGCCGAGCCCGCCCGTCGTGTTGACGATGCCGGTGGCCGGATCCACGTTGGTGTAGCCCTGCACGCGCCACCCGTCGGTGGTCACCAGTTCGCCATCGTCATTGAAGCTGAAGTTGCCGGCGCGCGTGTAGGCATTGCCGTCCTCACCACGGACGACGAAGAACCCGTCGCCCTGGATCGCGACGTTGGTCGCTTCGCGGGTGTTCTCGATGGCGCCCTGGCTGAACACGGGGGAGATCGAGCCGGTCACCACACCGAGACCAACCTGCATCGGATTGAGGCTCCCACTGCCGACGTTCTGGCTCACCAGGTCGGCGAAGCTGACGGTGCTGCTCTTGTAGGCAATCGTGTTGATGTTCGCGAGATTGTTGCCAATCACGCTGAGGTAGGTGCCGTTGGCGTTGAGGCCCGACAACCCGGCGGAAAAGGATCCGACTGCCATTTCACTTGCCTCCGTTGGTCGATGCGCTGGTCCCGGTGGTGCCGGTGCTGCTGGGGGTGGTGGTGCCGCTCGCGCCGGTCGTCTTGCCGGCGCCCGACGTGGCCGGGTCGGTCAGCGTGACGCCGAGGGCGGTGCCGATCTGATCGAGCTTGTCCGAGATCGTGGTGAGCTTCTCGAGCTGGCTGAAGGTCGCGAGCTGCGCGATGAACTCCCCGTTGTCCTGCGGCTTGGTGGGGTCCTGGTTCTGCAGCTGCGTCGTCAGCAAGCGCATGAAGGCGTCCTGGCCGAGGTCGCGGGTGCCGGTCGCGCGAGTGGTGGCTTGCGCGGCGGTGGCCGCGAGGCCCTGTGCGGTGTTGGTGCCGATGGCCGATGTGGTCACTGGAAGTCTCCTGCCCTGCGCGCGGCCTTGATGGTCGCCAGTTCGTCGATGGCCTGCATCTCCAGCCGGGCCACTTCGGTGTCGTACGCGTGTTGCGCGCGATCCTTGAATCGCTCGAGGACCAGGCGCTGCTTGCGCGCCTCCTGCACCTGCCGGAGCCGGAGCTCCCGGACCTCGAGCCGGTCCCGGACGTCGAGTCGAGCCGCCTCGACATCCCGTGTCTTCACGACAATCCAATTTCGATGCCACGTCAGCCGCACGACGTCGGCGCCCTCGCGCTCCGCGTCGTTGGCAGCCGCATACGCGTCGCGCAGACGGTTGTCGGCCAGCGCGAGGCCGCGTTCGGCCTCCTGGAGCTGCCGTTCGGCGCGTGCGAGGGCCTGCTGCGCCTGATCCTCGGCGCGCTGCCGCATCTGCAGGACGGGTTCGAGCCTAAAGCGGAAGCGAGACATGCCGATTGTGTCGAGTGAGAAGGCTCAGGTGCTGCGCAAAGTGTCGGGCGTGCGACAGCCGTCGTCGGCGCGTCACGCCTAGAGCGCCTCGAGCTCCGCGATGGACGACTCGTAGTCGACGAGATCGCCGGCCGGCTGCTGCAGGAACGCGTCGATGGCCTCGCGGTGCGCCAGCGCATCGTCGATGCGCGCACTGGAGCCGGCGACGTACGCGCCGACCGAGACCAGGTCCTCGTTCTCGCGGATCAGTGACATCCAGTCACGCACGCGGCCCGCCTTCAGGCGGTGGTCGCTGGTGGTGACGTCAGGCATCGTGCGGCTCACGCTGGGCAGTACGTCGATGGCCGGGTAGTGGTTGCGCGCCCCGAGCGAGCGAGACAGCACGATGTGGCCGTCGAGGATGGCGCGGACGTTGTCGGCCACCGGCTCGTTCGTGTCGTCGCCCTCGACGAGCACCGTGTAGATGGCCGTGATGGAGCCCCGGCCCTGGACGTTGCCCGCGCGCTCGAGCAGGCCCGGCAGCAGGCCGAACACCGACGGCGGGTAGCCCTTGGCGGTCGGCGGCTCACCGGCGGCGAGGCCGACCTCGCGCTGCGCCATCGCGAAGCGCGTCACCGAATCCATCATGAGCAGGACGTTCTTGCCCTGATCGCGGAACCACTCGGCGATCGCGGTGGCGGCATACGCGGCGCGCAGCCGCACGAGCGGCGGGTTGTCGGAGGTCGACACGACCACCACGGCGCGGCGGCGGCCTTCGGGACCGAGGTCGTGCTCGAGGAAGCTGCGCACCTCGCGGCCGCGCTCGCCCACCAGCGCGATCACCGCCACGTCGGCGCCGGTCCCGCGCGCCATCATCCCGAGCAGGGTGCTCTTGCCGACGCCGCTGCCGCCGAACAGGCCCACGCGCTGTCCGCGACCGACCGTGAGCAACGCATCGATCGCGCGCACGCCCGTGCCGATCGGCTGCTCGATGGGCTGACGGGCCAGCGGGTTCATGGGGGGCGGATGCAGCGGTCCGACCTCGCTCGTGCCGAGCGGGCCGAGATCGTCGAGGGGACGGCAGAGGCCGTCGATGACGCGCCCGAGCAGGGCCTCCCCCACCGGCACGGACGCGGGACGCCCGCGCGAGACGATCTGGTCACCGGGCCGGATACCGGTCGTGCTGCCGAGTGGCACCGACTGCAACAGGTTGTCGCGGAAGCCCACCACCTCGAGCAGCAGCGGCGCGGCGCCGTCGCGCGACTGCAGTTCGCACAGTTCGCCGACCCGGACGCGGGGCCCCTTGGACTCCACGAGGAGGCCGACGGTCCGCACGACCTGGCCGACCATCGGCAGGGGATCGACGGCCTCGATCTGCTCGCGATAGCGCGCGAGCGAGAAGCCGCTGGCAAAGTCGATGACGGGCATCACGCCACTCCACGCCGGCTGACCGGCGCTGCCACGGGCTCGCCCAGCACGGCGCGGGCGATTTCGTCGACCTGCGCGTCCACCGAGGCATTGATGAAGCCGAACTCGGACTCGACCAGGCACCCGCCGCGTGAGACGGACGGATCCGGGAGGATCTCCACATGGCGGCCGCTGAGCGGGGTCACCTGCCCAGAGGTGACGACGGTGTAGTCGTCGGGATGGAGACGCACGGTGGCGGGCGTGGCGCCGCCGAGGCGCTCGAGCGCGATGTGCGCCAGGGCAGCCGTCAGCTCCCCATCGACGCTCACCTCGCGCTGCAGGATGCGGCGTGCGATGGCCACCGACAACTGCACCAGCTCACGTTCGGTCTGGCGCACCATGTTGTCGCGCATGCTGGAGAGCTCTTCCAGGGTCTGCGCCAGGCGGCGCAGCATCGCCTCGGCGCGCTTGCCGCCGGCCTCGAGGCCCGCGCGCTCGCCCTGGGCGTAGCCCTTGGTGAAGGCCTCGCGTTCGAGCGCGGCCAGTTGCGCCTGCTGCTCGGGTGTCGGCTGGAACGGCTCGGGCGCGGCGGGCGCGACCGGCCCCGCCGACGGCTGTCCCATGATCGGCATCGACTCGAGCGGCGCCCAGATGTCGTTGCCGGAGGTGGCCGGGCGCCCGCCGGTCTCGGTCGGACTCCAGGCGAAGCGCTCGACCGGCAGCGCATCGCTCCGGATGCGGCGCGTCCTAAGTGACATACGGCTCCCCCGCGGCGGCGCCCGTCTGGAGCAGTCCTTCCTCCTCGAGCTTGCGCGCGATGCCCACGACTTCCTGCTGCGCCTTCTCGACTTCGCGGAGTCGCACGGCGCCGAGCAGTTCGATCTCTTCCTTGATCATGTCGACGGCGCGCTTGGACATGTTCTGGAAGAAGCGGTTGCGGATGTCCTCCGACGTGCCCTTCAGCGCGACGGTCAGCACCTTCTTGTCGGCACGCTGCACGATCTCGCGGAGGGCGTTGTCGTCCACGTGCAGCAGGTCGTCGAACACGAACATGAGTTGGCGGATCGAGACGGCCAGCTCGGGGCCCTGGGCCTCGATCGCCTCGAGGACCGGCTGGCTGATGCCGCGGTCGATGCGGTTCAACAGCTCGGCCACCGCGCGCACGCCGCCGTACGACTCGTGCGTGCTCGCGCCGAGGGACTTGAGCCGCTGCTCGATCACCGCCGAGATGCGCGAGATGACCTCGGGCGAGATCTCCTCGAGGTTGGCCATGCGCGTCACCACTTCCACGCGCAGGTCCTCGGGCAGGCTCTGCATCAGCTGCGCCGCTGGCCCGGGCTTGAGGTGCGCGAGGATCAGCGCGATGGTCTGCGGGTGCTCGCTCTGGATGAACTTGGAGAGCTGCTGCGGATCGGCCTTCTCGAGGCCCGTGAAGGCCCTCGACGACTGCGAGGTCTTGACCACGCGGTCGAGCACCCGCTTGGCCAGCTCGGGGCCGAGCGACTTCACCAGCAGCTTGGACGCGTAGTCGACGCCGCCCTTGGTGACGTACTCGGCGGCCTTCCACATCGTGTGGAACTCCTCGAGCACCTCGGTGGCGGTGGCGGCCGGCACCGGGCCGAGCAGGGCCACCTCCCGGGCGATCATCTCGATCTCGTCCTCGTTGAGGTGCTTGAAGAGCTCGCCGGAGGCGTTCTCGCCGAGCAGCACCGTGAGGATGGCGGCCTTGCGCACGCCATTGAGGTCGGTCATCCGCGGGGTCAGGGCCGTCGTCATGACCGCGCTCCCTTGCTCTCGGCGAGCCAGCCGCGCACGAGCTTGGCGGCGCTTTCCGGTTCCTTGTGCGCGAGGTTGGCGACGCGGCGCGTCAGCACCGGCTGCCGACGGTCACCCTCGATGGGCGTGGCGTCGAGCTGCGCCTCGATCTCGCCCTCGATCTCCTCGATGGTCTTGGGCAACTGCTGTGGCATGTGGACGGTGGCATGCTCGTGCACGCCCGGCACGGTCAGGAGCCGGCCGACGACCGGCCGCACGACCAGGAGCAGCACCATGGCGACCATCAGCAGGATGGCGACCACGCGCACGGCGCCGCTGCTCTGGTCGCTCACCCGCTGCCACAGGGTCGGCGTGATGACCGGCTCCGGTATCGGCGCCTCGAAGGCGATGTTCTCGACCGTCACCAGGTCGCCGCGCTGGGTGTCGAGGCCGATGGAGGCCGCCACGAGCTTCTGGAGCTTCTGCATCGCGGCGGGGTCGCGCGGCTTCCGCTTGGTCGTCACGGTGCCGTCCTGGCCCACCGTGGACACCTGCTCGTCGTCGACCAGCACGGCCACCGAGACGCGTGCCACTTCCCCACGCGGGCGGATGGTGTGCGTGACGGTCTTGGAGATCTCGTAGTTGGTGAGGTTGCTCGTCCTGGCCAGGCCGCTGGTGGTGACGGCAGGCGTCGGCGTCGTGGCAGCGGGCGTGCCGTCGGGCGCCACGGGCGGCGGCAGGTTGGCGCGCGCGCCGGCCACGCCTGCAGCCACGGCGGCCTGCGACCCCTCGTAGGTCTCCTGCTTGCTGCGAATGACCGGCTCCGGGTTGTAGTCTTCCTTGGTCTGTTCCTCGGACGTCGCGTGCAGCCGGACGCTCACCTTGGCGCGCACGCGCTCGATGCCCACGACCGGCTCGAGCAGGGCGACGACATTGGTGGCCAGGTCACGCTCGTACTTCTGCTGCTTCTCGAGGTCCACGCCGGCCATGTCGCCCGAGTCGGGGCTCATCTGCCCTCGCGCCAGGGGCCGACCGTAGTTGTCGATGATCACGACCTGCTCGGGCCGGAGCCCCTCGACGCTGGCCGCCACCAGGTTGGTGATCGACGCCGCCGCCTGCGTCGGCAGCGCGCGCGAGCTCTTCAGCGTGAGCGTGATCGAGGCCTTGGCCGCCTGCTCCTTGGCGCCGAAGAGCGACTCCTTCGCCATCGCGATGTGCACGCGCGCCGACTGGACCTCCGACAACGTGGCGATCGTGCGGGCCAGTTCGCCCTCGAGGGCGCGCCGGTAGTTCACGTGCTCGAGGAACTCGGTCTGGCCGAAGGCGACCTTGTCGAAGATCTCGAAGCCGATGCGGCCGCTGGTGGGCATGCCCTCGCCGGCGAACTGGAGCCGCAGGGTGTCGGTGCTGTCGACGGGCACGAGCACCGTCCGCCCGCCGTCCCGGAGCTGGTACTCGACGTTGTCGGCCGTGAGGCGCTCGACGACCTTGGAGGCTTCCTCGCCGTTCAGGTCGCTGAACAGGACGCGGTACTCGGTGCGATTCAGGTACCACGCCGAACCGATGACGAGCGCGAGGACGCCCACGAAGACGGCCACGAGGGAGACCAGCTGGCCGGTCGACAGCGAGGCGCGCACGGCCTTGCTCCTCTCGACCACCGACTGCCACTGCACGGGTAGGAATGCCACGGCGGAACCTGACTCTCTGAGCGGCGGAGGGCGTGCCCTAGACGGGCATGCGCATGATTTCCTGGTAGGCGGTCATCAGCTTGTTGCGCACCTGCACCCCGAACTGCAGCGTGAGGTCGGCCCGCTGAAGGGCGATCATCGCGTCGTGCACGTCGATCTGGCCGCCGAGCATGCCGTTGACGGCCTGGTTGGCGCTCGCCTGGCTCTGCTCCACCGTCCCGACCAGGCGCGACAGCGCCGCGCCGAACCCTTCGCCCCCGTCGCCGGCGAGCGAGGATGCGGGCGAGGCGGCTCCGGTGCCGACCCCGGTGATGACCTTTGCGGTGATGGCGTCGATGGCCATGGCTAGCCCCTTCCGAGTTCGAGCGCGCGCGACGTGAGATCGCGAATCAGGCCGATGGCGGTGAGGTTGGCCTGGTAGGCCCGCGAGGCGCCGACCATGTCGACCATCTCCTCGGCCGCAGTCACGTTGGGCAGTTCCACGAAGCCGTCCTTGTTGGCGTCAGGATGCGAGGGGTCATACCGGAGACGCGGCCGCGACGTGTCCTCGACGATGGCCGACACCTCGACGCCCGTGGCCGACGCGCGCCCGAGGGCACTGTCGAAGCTCTGCATGGGGGCGGTCGACAGGACCACGTCGCGGCGGCGATAGGGCTTGCCGTCCGGGCCGCGGGTCGATTCGGCATTGGCGAGGTTGGAGACCGCGACCTCGATGCGGGTCCGCTCGGCGGACAGGGCACTCGCGGCGACGCTGACGGCGGTGTTGAGGGTCGACATGCGTGCTCCCTTACCGGCTCTCGTTCAGGGCGTAACGCACCAGCCGGAACTTGGCGGCCAGTGCGGTCTGGGCGCGCGCGAACTCCCCCGCGGCGCGCGTCATGTTCAGCAGTTCCCGGTCGACCTGCACGGTGT
This sequence comes from Luteitalea sp., assembly GCF_044337415.1. Classification (GTDB taxonomy): domain Bacteria; phylum Acidobacteriota; class Vicinamibacteria; order Vicinamibacterales; family Vicinamibacteraceae; genus Luteitalea. The sequence goes on along the minus strand of NZ_JBIINP010000003.1, from coordinate 12,405 downwards.
TGCCATCGCGCCGGGCGGCGGCGTCCTCGGTCTCCTTCGTCGACACGCCGCTGGCCGTCCCCGGCCCGCCGCCGAGATGCTTGCCATTGGTCACGGCCAGCCGGGCGCCCCCCACCTGCTGGTCGAGCGCCTCGTCGAAGTCGACTTCCTGGGCCTTGTAGCCCGGGGTGCTCAGGTTGGCGAGGTTGCTCGCCGACACCACCTGCTTGGCGGCCGCCAGGCTGAGGGTGCGACGGAGCGCGCTCATCGTCTGCGCGTCTGAGGTCGGGAAGGTGATCGGCATCGCGGGTCCGGGATTCAAGGACCGCATCGCTGCAACCGATTACCGGTCCGGACGCGTCCCGCCCAGCCGTAGAGCAAGAACGACGCCAGCCCGTCACCGGGAGGCACTTGTGGCGTTTTCGGGGGGTTTCTGGCGAGGCCGCGAAGGGGCCTGCGTGCGAGGAGCGTCGGAGCGCCGACGCTCCGTCAGGGGAACGACCGCCCGACCGGCGCTACAGGGTGCGGGCGCGGAGGGCAGCCTCGATGCGGCTCAGGCGGGTCTCGATGCTGTCGAGCCGCATGAGCAGTGCCTGCCGCAGGTCCACGGCGTCCTTCTGGGACACCTGCCGGGTCAGCCGCTTGTTCTCGGCGTGCAGGACCTGGATGTCGTGGATGCGCTGCAGGACGACGTCGATCTGGCCGAGCGAGAACGGCTTGGTCAGGTAGTCGTAGGCGCCGAGCCTCACGGCCTGAATGGCCGAATCCAGCGACGCGAACCCGGTCACGATGACGACATAGCACCCCGGATTGGCCGCGCGGGCGGCCCGCAGGACGGCCAGACCGTCGACGCCGGGGAGGTGCAGGTCGGTGATGACCAGGGAAAACCGGTCGGGCTCCCGCTCGATCGCCAGCAACGCGGCGCGGCCGTCAGCCGCCCCCACCGTGTCGCAGTTGCGCGCACGGAAGTACTCCGAGAGCAACTCACGGATGTCCGCCTCGTCCTCGACGATCAGTACCGACTGCCGCTCCTGGGGCTGCGCCACGTTCTCCCTCGGCGTGCATCCTACCCGAGGACGCGCCGGATCGGGTGTGGCGAGACCCGTGCCAATCTGGACTGACGGAACTCCGACCACCTCAGGGCCCTCAGCGTCGCTGCCTATACAGTTACCCTGTCGGCCGACCGACAATGCTGTTTGACATGCGACACTCTTCAGCCCAATACTGGGTCGCCCGTGTGGTCGCTCGACTGACGGTCAGACGACCGTCAGCGCCATCCACGTCGTGTCCGGTACGGAGGTGCCTGTGACAGCCCGCCCCCAGCCATCGGTACTCGTGGTCGAGGACGAAGCCGAGCTTCGCCAGACCATCGCCGAATCCCTGACCGAGCAAGGCTTCGTGGTGGCCCAGAGTCCCGACGGCGCCGACGCCCTCGACCGGCTCAAGGGCTTTGCCTACGACGCCATCGTCATCGACCTGCGCCTGCCGGACGCCGACGGTCTCGACGTCCTCGACGCCGCCGTCCAGCGCTACCCCGACATCCTGGCCGTGATGGTCACCGGCTTCGGCGGGGTTGCCGAGGCCGTGTCGGCCATGCGACGCGGGGCGATCGACTTCCTGATCAAGCCGTTCCAGCTGTCCCAGCTCACGCGCATCCTGTCGACGTCGCTCGAGCAGCGCCGGCTGCGCGAGGAGAACGCCGACCTCCGCGCCCAGTTGCGTGACCGCTACCGCTACGACAGCGTGATCGGACACAGCTCGGCGATGCGGCACGTGTTCTCCACGCTCGAACTCGTGACGCCCATGAACAGCACCGTGCTGATTCAGGGCGAGACGGGCACCGGCAAGGAACTGATCGCGCGGACGATTCACCACAACAGCCCGCGCGCCGACCAGCGCTTCGTCGCCTTCAACGCCGCCGCCATCCCCGAGCCGCTGGCCGAGGCCGAGCTGTTCGGCCACGCCAAGGGCGCGTTCACCGGTGCCGTCCAGGCCCGGGTGGGCCGGTTCGAACTGGCGCATCGCGGCACGCTCTTCATCGACGAAGTGGCGCTGATGAGCCTGCAGATGCAGGCCAAGCTGCTGCGCGCACTGCAGGAGAAGGAAATCGAGCGCGTCGGCGAGAGCCGCTCGATCAAGTTCGACGCCCGCATCATCGCGGCCAGCAACCTCGACCTGAAGAAGATGGTCAAGGACGGCACCTTCCGCGAGGACCTGTACTACCGCCTGCACGTGATCCCGATCACGCTCCCGCCCCTGCGTGACCGCAAGGAGGACGTGCCGCTGCTGGCCCGCCACTTCGTGCAGAAGTCCTGCCGGAACAACAACCTGCCGCCGCGCACCCTGACCCAGGATGCGATGCGGGCGCTGATGAACTACAGCTGGCCCGGCAACATCCGCCAGCTCGAGAACGCCATCGAGCACGCGGTCGCCATGACCGGGCAGGACACCGAGATCCAGGCGCGCGCGCTGCCCGAGGACATCTCGGCGCCGGCCGCCTCGCTGCTGCTGCCGACGGTGGCGATTCCCGACGAGGGGATCAACTTCACGCAGGTCGTGTCGCAGCTCGAACGCGAGCTGATCGTCCGGTGCCTCGAGAAGACCGGCGGCAACAAGCGACAGGCCGCGCGGTTGCTGCAACTGAGCCGCACGACGCTGATCGACAAGCTGAACCGGCTCAACGTCGCCACGCCTCCCGACGACATCAGCGCGACAGCGTAGGATCCGGGTACCGGGTACCGGGGATCGGGTACCCACCAGAGGAAAGAGCCGACTCTCACGAGTCGGCTCTTTTCATGACGGCGTCACTTCGCCGGCACCCGCAGTTCCACGGTCGACGGGGTCGAGAACCGCAGGCTGCCGCCGGCCACCTGCGCCAGGGCGCGGCTGGCCGTGAGGCCGAGCCCCACCGCCCCTGCCCGCGTCGTCATGAAGGGGGCGAAGTACTCTTCTTCCCGGGTCGGGTCGATGCCGGGCCCGTTGTCGATGACGCGCAGCACGAGGTCGCTGCCGTCTCGTCCGTAGGCCAGCCGAATCACCGGTTCGGGCCGCCCGGCCAGGGCCTGCTCGGCGTTCATCAGCAGGTTCACCACCACCTGCTCGAAGTGCTGCGAGTCCATCTTCGCCAGGTGCGCGCCCTCGCTGACCGGCTCGACGTGCACGGTGATACGTCCTCGCGCCAGGTGGTACCGTCTGAGGTTCAAGGCACGATCCAGGCTGCGGGGCACGTCGGTCACCGGCGAGGCTTCGTCGCGGCGCGCATACGCCAGCAATTCCCGCAACAGTCCCGAGCACCGCACGGACTGCCCGTGGATGCGCTGCAGCTTCTGCGCGACGTCGTCGGAGATGCCGGGCTTGGTCGCGAGGATCTCGCCGAGGCCGCCGATGACCTGGAGGGCGTTGTTGATCTCGTGCGTCACGTTGGGCAGCACGAGCTCGAGCGTGATCAGCCGGTTGGCGAACACCAGGTCGCCGGCACCGAGGTTGCGCGCGGGGGCGCCGAGGGCCTCTGAGGGCACCGGCAGCGGTTCGGAAGGGGACACGTCGCTCCTTTGCGACGGTTATCCTACCTCAAGCCAGCGGAGGGTGGGGCCGATTAGGCCCATGAGGCAGCAGGGAATGGGCAGGCCGCTCATCCCGGTCCAGCAAGTCGGAGGCGTATGCGCTTTCTCGTGGTAGACGATTCGTCGACGATGCGACGCATCATCATCAACACGCTCAACAAGATCGGCTACACGGACATCGTGGAAGCCGGCAACGGGCGCGAAGGCATCGTTCGGGTGTCTGAAGGCCCCGTCGATCTCGTCATCACGGACTGGAACATGCCCGAGATGAACGGGCTCGAGTTCATTCGTGCCCTTCGGGCGATGGACGGCAAGGACAAGTTGCCCGTGTTGATGGTCACCACCAATGCCGCCAAGGACGACATCGTCGAGGCGCTGCGGGCGGGGGTCAACAACTACGTGGTGAAGCCGTTCACCCCCGAAACCATCAAGGAAAAGATCGACGCGGTGCTGGCCCACTGAGGCCCACCCAGGAGCGGACCATGGCATCTCCGGCCGCCGCTGCCGACCCACAGTCGACAGTCCCCATGATCGAGACCCTCCGCGCGTGCACGATCGACGTGTTCGGCACCATGGTGGGTACCCCCCTCGCCGAAGGCACACCGCTCGTCGGTGACGCCCTGCGGCCGCAGAGTAACGTCGTCGGCCAGATCGGCTTCGGCGGATCGCGCTCCGGCCTCGTCGTCTTCTACGCGACCTTCGCCGGCGCCGGCTACATCACCAGGATGCTGCTCGGACTCGACGACCAGGCCGAGCCATCCAAGCCGGAGGTGGCCGACGCCATCGGCGAGATCACCAACATGATCGCCGGGTCGTTCCGGACCCGCATGGCCACCGAGGGCGACGCCTGGGCCATCTCGATCCCCACGGTCACCATGGGCTCGGACTTCTACATGACGCCGCTGACCGATGGCCGGCGGACCATGCTGCCGTTCCGCATGCACGACCACGAGATCTTCGTGGAGCTGGTCATCACGACCGCCAAGGTGCGTCGCGCATGACGCTGCCCGCGGGCTCGGAGGCCGCCAGCGCCGCCCTGTCGCTCCGCACGAGCGACCACCCGTGGCTGCGCCCTGACGACCTGTCGATCCCGATGCTGCCCGATCAGGCGCAGCGCGTGCTGCACCTGGTGGGCGACCCGGACGTGACGATTACCACCCTCGCCGCCGTCGTCAGCAAGGACCCCGTCCTGGCGACCCGCGTGCTCGGCATGGCCAATTCCGCGCTGTACGGCGCGATGTCGCCGCTCCGGTCGGTGTCGGACGCCGTCGTGCGCCTCGGCACGCGCACCGTCCGCAACGTGGTCGTGACCGTCTCGATGCAGTCCCAGTTCAAGTCGCCCGAGGTCTACGGCCACGACGGGCACAGCTTCATGGAGCACGCGGTGGGCACCGCGTACGTGGCGCACCTGGTGGCCGATCACGCCCGCGCCGACGTCGAGGAAGCGTTCCTGTGTGGCCTGCTCCACGACATCGGCAAGCTGGTCGTGCTGAAGACGGCGCACCAGTACCAGAAGAAGCACGGCGCCGTCATCCGCGCCGACGAACTGGCCGCGGCGGTCAAGCACCACCACGCCCTGTGCGGCGCGCTCGCGCTCGGGTTCTGGAACGTCCCCGACGAGGTGCGCGACATCGTGCAGCACCACCACGCCTTCGAGGAGGCGCAGGACCCGCAGGCGGCCGCGATCTGCTACGCCGCCAACCTCCTCAGTCATCGCTATGGGTTCGGCTGCGCGCCGGAAGGCGACAGCGTGCTCGAGGACGCGGTCTTCCCCTACCTCGAACTCGATGGCGTGTGGCTCGCGCGCACCGATGTCCGCGCGCCCGGCCTGTTCAACGCGGCGAGGCAGGCCCTCGGCTAGGCCGACGGTCGGCCAGCACCTCGCGCACCTTCAGCAGCAGATCTTCCAGGGTGAACGGCTTCTGGAGGAAGCTCGCGCCGTTCTCGAGCATCCGCCGATCCCCGATGGCCTCGTCGGCATAGCCCGACACGAAGATCACCTTCAGGTCCGGCCGCACCTGCAGCAACCGCTTGGCGAGCGCGGGCCCGCCCATCGTGGGCATCACCACGTCGGCAATCAGCAGGTCGACCTGCTCGAGCGACTCGGCCACGCGCAGCGCGCTCTGCCCGTCCTCGGCCGAGTGCACCGAGAAACCGTGCCCCGCCAGCCACTCGTGGATGAGCTCGCGCACGCCCTCCTCGTCTTCGACCAGCAGCAGCGTCGCCGATGCCGCCGCCGCGTCGTCGAACTCCGCCGACGCCGGGACCCGCTCGGCCGCCGTGGGCGTTTCCGGCTCGAGCGGCAGCGGCATGTCGTCCACCCGCGGCAGGTAGATGCGGATCCGCGTGCCGGCACCGAGTTCGCTGTCGACGAAGATGTAGCCGCCGCTCTGCTTGACGATGCCGTACACCATCGAGAGTCCGAGGCCCGTGCCCTGCCCCGGCGGCTTGGTGGTGAAGAACGGCTCGAAGGCCCGCGCCTTGGTCTCGGCGTTCATGCCCGTGCCGGTGTCGGTGACCGCCAGCAGCACGTACGGACCGGCCACGACCACGAACGGCTCGCCCTCCGACCGCGTGTACTCCACGTTGGCCGTCTCGATGGTGAGCAGGCCGCCGTCCTTCATCGCGTCGCGCGCGTTGACGGCGAGGTTCATCAGCACCTGTTCGAGCTGGGCGGCGTCGGCCTTGACGGGCCACAGGTCGTCCGACAGGTACGTCCGCAGCTCGATGTCCTCGCCAATCAGGCGCGTCAGCAACTGCTCGACGTGATTGACGATGTGGTTGACGTCGAGGAGCGACGGCTGCAGCACCTGCTGCCGGCTGAACGCGAGCAACTGGCGCGTCAGGGCCGCGGCGCGATCGCCGGCCTTCTTGATCTCCTCGGCGCTGCGGCGGAGCGGGTCGTCCTCCTTGATCTGCCGCAGCAGGATCTCCGTGTAGCCGCCAATCGCCTGGACGAGGTTGTTGAAGTCGTGCGCGATGCCGCCGGCCAGCCGACCGATCGCCTCCATCTTCTGCACGCTCTGGAGGCGGATCTGGCTCTGCAGCAGGCCTTCCTCGGTGACCTGCCGGAGGACGGCGGTGGCCAGGATGTTGCCCAGCGCCTGCAGGAAGGTGAGGTGCTCGGTGCTGGGCAGCCCGTCGTTGACGTTGAACACGGCCACGACACCGAGCGGATGGCCGATGCCATCGAGACGCACACACGCCATCGACTCGACGAGGTGGTCGCGGAGCACCGCCGGCAGCCCGAACTCGGGATGTGACGGCAGCGCATCGACGATACGCGTGGGCTGCTGGAGGATGTAGCGGCCGAATGAGCCCTGGCCGGTACTGAGCGACACGCGACCGATCACCCCCGGACGCCAGCCGACACCGGCGCGCATCAGGAGCGCATCCCCGCCTGCCGGCGCCTCGAAGAAGACCGCGTGGTCGCTCTGGGTGACGTCACGCGCCAGCCGCATGCCGGCGTCGAGCAGGTCGCCCACCGGAGTGGACGACAGCGCGCGCGCCCCGAGCTCTGCGACGGTCTGGAGCGCGCGCGCGGGATTCACGGACTCAGGAGACCTTGGCGGTGGCCTGGAGGGCCTCCACGCGCTGCCGGGCGTCGGCGGCGTAGGGGCTCTGGGGGAACTCGTCGATCACCCGCTGCAGCGTCTGCGAGGCTTCGGCGCCACGGCCGGCCTGCTGGTAGGCCTCGGCCAGCTGGACGAGGACGGCATCGACAGGCAGTGGTCCATCGCGCCGCTGCGCCAGTTCCTGCAGCGACTTGATGGCGGGATCGAACTGCTTCTGCCGGACCTGCATCGAGGCAAGCCCGAGCGAGGCCATGCGCCCGAGCAGCGTCGAGGCGCCCGCCGCGTCGCGCACCTGCGTGTAGAGGTCGCCCGCCTCCTTGGCGCGGTTCGTCTCGGCGTACAGGGCGGCCGCGTAGTAGCGGGCCCGCATGCCGGCGTCCGTGCTGCCGAACCCGTCGGCGGTCGCCAGGAGCTGCTTGAGCGCCGCCTCGGCGCGCGCCGCCTCCGAGGCGTAGGTCCCGGCGGCCGGTGCCGCGGGCGCGATGCCCGGCGCTGGCGGCTGCGCCACCGGGGCGTTCAGGATCTCGACGGCGGAGGCCAGCTGCGTCTGGGCGCGTTCCTCCGTGCGAGCCTTGAAGGCCCGATAGCCGGCCACACTCCCGACCAGCAGGAGGACGGCGACAGCCGCGAGTCCCACGAGTCGTCCGTACTGGGACAGGTAGGAGCTGGCGGCGACGAGGGCGTCGGCGGCTTCGTTGTGCTTGAGTTGTTCGCGTTCGGTCTTGTTCATGGCGTCTTCCGGCCCGCGAGCCGTCCCGCTGGGCCGATGGTGAGCGTGCCCGGAGTCGAACCGGGGACCTGCCGCTTAGGAGGCGGCCGCTCTATCCGTCTGAGCTACACGCTCCCGTGGCCCGCGAGCACGCGCGCCGCCGGGGCGGCCGCGCTCCTCCGGACCATCCGCCATGATGCACTGCCGTGCCATGCCTGAGCAAGGCGCAAGGGGACCCGCCGCCGCGCCGGTCAGTCGTCGTACGGGAGGACGGCGTGCACCGGCGTGTCGCCGAGCTTCTGCCGGCCACCGAGGAACGTGAGCTCGACGAGGAACGCACAGGCCACGATGTCGGCGCCGAGGCCGCCGACCAGATCGATCGTGGCCCTCGCCGTGCCCCCCGTGGCGAGCAGGTCGTCGACGATGAGCACCCGCTGCCCTGCGGTGATGGCATCGGCGTGGATCTCGAGGGCGTCCGAGCCGTACTCCAGGTCGTACGACACGCGGACGCTCTGCGCCGGCAGCTTGCCCGGCTTGCGCACGGGCACGAACCCGGCCCCGAGGCGGTCGGCCAGCGCCGCCCCGAAGATGAACCCGCGACTCTCCATCCCCACGACCAGATCGACCCGGTGATCGGCGAAGGGCGCCGCCATCGCGTCGAGGGCGACCTTCAGGCCCTCCGGGTCGCGCAGCAGCGTGGTGATGTCGTAGAACAGGATGCCCGGCTTCGGGAAGTCGGGAACGTGGCGGATCTTGCCCTTCAGGAACTCGGTCGTCATGTGATGAGTAAGAATATTGCTACATGTACTCAGGCGATCCGGAAGCCCGTCGCGCCCGCTGGCACGACGTCCTCGGTCGCCACCTCGTCCACCCGCGACAGGGGCGGCCCCTGCCACACCTGCCACTCGAAGCGCCGCAGCGCCTCGAGGTCGCCCTCGGCCTGGATCTCCACCGAGCCGTCGGGCAGGTTCTTCACCCAGCCGTCGAGGCCCTCGGCCCGGGCCGCGTCGGCCACGTAGGCGCGGAACCCGACGCCCTGCACCCGGCCCGACACGACGAAGTGCGTGGCGCGGACCATGGCGTCACCAGAACCGCGCGCTGGTGCGCTCGTTGGCGACCGCGGCCTCGAGGTCGGCCGTCGTGGTGCCCATCTTCGCCACCTCCTCGAGGGTCGGCACCGTCGTCAGGACGGGCGGCAGGGCCTTGCCGGCCAACGTGGCGTTGAAGGCAGCCACCTCCTTGCCCACGAGCGCGTCGACGCGCCCGAGTTCCCTGGTGAGCCGGCCCGACAGCTCGTCGTGCACCTTCAGGCTCTGGGCCGTCGGGGCACCGTCGCCCCCTTCCACCACGCCCTGGAGCGCCGCGAGCTTGTTGTTCAGCTTGATCGGGAAGTTGAGCGGATCCTGACCGCTCCGGTTCCGGTACTGGTAGATCGCGCCCTCGACCTCGGTCAACTCCGCCAGCAGGGCATCGCCGGCCGGCTTCAGGTCGGCGTTGGCCTTCACTCGCTCCTCGACCTGCCGCTTGATGTGGCGGATGCGGAGCACCGCCTCGTTGGCGGCGTTGACCTCACCGTTGATCGTCGCGGCCAGCGCGTACTGCGCCTGCAGGTCGGCCATCGTCGCGCGGCTGCGCGGATCGGCCTTGATCTCGAGCGGCACCGTCTGCGACTGGCCGTCGGCGGTCACGCGCGCCTGGTAGCGGCCCGGCACGACGATCGGCCCAGCGACCCGGCCGGCCCACATGATCAGCCCGGGAAAATCCCGTGCGGCCTGCATGCGCATGTCCCACGAGAAGCGATTCATGCCCGCCTTGGTCGCGACACGCGCCGGCGGCGGGCCGAAGCCCTCCTCGTCGTCGCCTCCGCCAGCGGCCTCGGCCTTGGGCGGTTCGTTCTTCACCGTCCGCAGCACCTTGCCCTGGGCGTCGAGGAATTCGATGGTCACGGTCTTGGCCTCCGCCTGGAGGAGGTAGTCGACCGGCAGGGTCATGTCGAGACGTCGCGTGGCGACGCCAGGCGTGAAGACGTGCAACGGCTTCGACGTCAGTCCCGGCGTGTACTGGCGCAGCGCAGCGATGTCGTCGAGCACCCAGAACGCACGTCCGTGCGTGCCGATCACGAGGTCGTTGCCCTGCACGACGATGCCGTGGACCGGCGTCACGGGCAGGTTGAGGCGCAGCGACGTCCATGAGCCGCCGTTGTCGTACGACACGTAGATGCCCTGCTCGGTGCCGAGGTACAGCATCCCGGGCGTCACCGTGTCTTCACGAATCACCCGCGCGAAGTCGCCGTCGAGCACGCCGCCGGTGATCGGCGTCCACGACGCGCCATAGTCGTCGGTACGGAACACGTACGCCGCGCGGTCGGCCTTCTGGTAGCGGTTGGCCGCCAGGTACGCCGTGCCGGGCTTGTGCGGCGACGCCTCGATCAGGCTGACGCGGGCGAACTCGGGCAGCCCCTTCGGGGTGATGTTCTTCCACGACTTGCCGCCATCGCGCGTCACGTGCACGAGGCCATCGTCGCTGCCGGCCCAGATCACCCCGCGCTCGTGTCGCGAGGGCGCGATCGTGAAGACGGTCGCATAGGTCTCGACGCCGGTCTGGTCGAGCGTGATCGGGCCACCGGACGGGCCGAGCGTCGCGGGATCGTGGCGGGTCAGGTCTGGGCTGATGCGCTCCCACGTGTCGCCGTTGGTGACGCTCCGCCAGATGTGCTGCGAACTGGCGTAGAGCACGCCCTTCTCGATCGGCGAGAAGACGATCGGATAGGTCCACTGGAAGCGCTCGGTGATGTCGCCCGCCGAGTAGCCCATCGGGTTGTCGGGCCAGATGTTCACCGCGCGGCTGACCTTGGTGCGGCGGTTGAAGCGCGTGAGCATGCCGCCGTAGCTGCCGGCGAAGAACTCGTCGGGGTTGGTCGGCGACTGCGCGATGTAGCCGCTCTCGCCACCGCCGACCGGGTAGAAGTCGGAGGCCGGCCCGGTGCTGGAGATGCAGGCCGTCGTGTTGTCCTGCTGCGCCCCGCAGATCATGTAGGGCGTGTCGCTGGTCGTGAACGCGTTGTAGAACTGCGCGGTCGCGTACTGCTGCCCCGTCCACGACTGGCCCCCGTTGGTGCTGACGTTGGCGCCACCGTCGTTGGCCTGCACCATGCGCTGGGGGTTGTCGGGCGCGATCCAGAGGTCGTGGTTGTCGCCGTGCGGCACCCGGATCGGCTTGAACGTCTTGCCGCCATCGACCGACCGGTGGAAGCCCACGTTGAGCACGTAGACCGTGTCGCGCACCTTGGGATCGGCGTAGACCCGCGTGTAGTAGAACGCGCGCTGCCGGATGTTGCGGTCCTCGCTCACGCGCCGCCAGGTGAGCCCGCCGTCGTCGGACGAGAACAGGCCACCGTCGGCGGCCTCGACGATCGCGTACACGCGATTGCCGTCGGCGCCCGACACCGAGACGCCGATCTTGCCGAGGAGCCCCGTCGGCAGGCCGGGGCGGCGCGAGATCTCGGTCCACGTCTTGCCGCCGTCGAACGACTTGAACAGCCCACTCCCGGGGCCGCCGCTGGAGAGCGAGTGCGGCGTGCGCGACACCTCCCACAGCGACGCGTACAGAATCTCGGGATTGGTCGGGTCGATCACCAGGTCGACCGCGCCGGTGCCCTCGTCGCGGAACAGCACCTTCGTCCACGTCTTGCCGCCGTCGGTGGACTTGTAGACGCCGCGATCGGGCGTCTTCGCGTAGGGTTCGCCCAGCGCCGCGACCCAGACCACATCGGGGTTGGACGGGTGCACGCGAATGCGCCCGATCGCACGCGTGGCAGGCAGCCCGACATGCGTGAACGTCTTGCCCGCGTCAGCAGACCGGTAGACGCCATCACCCTGGATGATGTTGCCGCGCAGCTGCACCTCGCCGAACCCGACGTAGACCACGTCCGGATTCGAGGGCGCGACGGCCACCGCGCCGACCGACGACGTCTTGAACTGCCCGTCGCCGACGGCACTCCAGGTGAGCCCGCCATCGGTGGTCTTCCAGAGGCCGCCGCCGGTCGCCCCGAAGTAGTACTCCTGCGGCCGGGCGACGCTGCCGACGGCCGTGATCGAGCGCCCGCCACGCGCGGGCCCCACGTTCCTCCACCGCAACGTGGAAAGCGCCGCCAGGCCCTTCGGAGCCGGGGCGGCCACCGCCTGCGCCGCAGCCGGCGCGGCCGGTGCCGCTGCCTGTCCCCACGCCGTCGACGGCGCGACGATGAACGCCAGGCCTGTCGCGATGACCTGCCAGCCGCGAGTTCCTCGCCCCATGCTCTCTCTGCTCCTTGGACCTGCACTGCGCGTCAGGCGGCGCTCGATGCCCACCCGGAAAGCGCTAATCCTAGCAGGAGGCGCCACGGCCGGCTGCCCGAGGTCGCCTCTCCCGCCACCTCACCACGCCAGGCGACGTGGCAAGAACTGCCACGGCTCGCCAGGCCCGAGTGCGCAGTTTCTGCCATCCCCTCGAGCGCATGGGGCACATTGCGGCCGCATGCCGCCGCGCGCCATCTGGCGCGGTCTTTGCCTTCTCTTGGCGCGGACGTTCAGGGAGGTTG
>NZ_JBIINP010000287.1:0-4277 GCF_044337415.1 Luteitalea sp. | reverse complement strand
TCTGGGCGGCGTTGGCGGCGACGGTGCTCGTCCTGATGGCCGTCCCCCAGACACGCCGCCTCCTGCAGGTGGCCTGGTACTTCGGCGTGCTGAACCTGGCCTCGGTCGTGGGGCTCCTCAAGGGATCGCTCGGTCGCGTCTCGGGTGTGTGGAGCACGCCCCGGCAAGCCACCACGGGTGCCGGACGCACTGGCATGGTCGACCTGTGGACCGGCAGCGCGCTGGTGGCGGCCGTCCTGTTCCTGGCGTGGCTCGGCGTCGAGTTCCAGGGGCACCCCAGGGTCGTCCGGGTCGCATTCTGGGCGTCGCTCGGACTCATCGTCTACCTGTTTGTCGGCTACCCGCTCGTCATCGGCCTGGCGCGCGCCATGCGGTATCGGCCCGTGGCGAGGACGCGGCCCGACCCCCTCCCGACTGTCTGCCTGCTCATCCCCGCCCACGACGAGGAAGCCGTGCTCGCCAGCAAGCTGGAGAACAGCCTCGCCATCGACTACCCGCCCGAACTGCTCCGGGTCGTGGTGGCGTCTGACGGGTCACGCGATCACACCAACGCGATCGCTCAGCGGTTCGCCGATCGCGGGGTCACGCTCCTGGCGTTCCCCCAGCGACGCGGCAAGATCGCCACCGTCGCCACGGCCATGCAGAACATCGACCAGGCGATCGTCGTGATGACCGACGCCAATGCGTTCCTGCGCGCCGACGCGGTGCTGGCCCTGGTCAGCAACTTCGCCGACGCCAGGGTCGGTGCAGTGAGTGGCGACGTGATCCTCACCGGCGAGCGCGCGGCACTCGCGCAGCCCGAAGACCTCTACTACCGGTACGAACGGTGGCTCCAGCGGGTCGAGTCGGAACTCGGATCCATGGTGGGCGTGGACGGCGCGCTGTACGCCGTCAGGCGCGAGCTGTTCGTGGCCCCACCGAACGACACGGTGCTCGACGACATGGCCGTGCCGATGGCCGTCGTGAAGGCAGGCCATCGGGTGGTCTTCGAAGCGGGGGCCATCGCCTTCGAGCACGGCTCCCGTTCGACGTGGGAAGAGTTCTCACGCAAGACGCGCATCGTGGCTGGCGCCGTGCAGTTCCTCGAGCGCGGGCGCTCGCAGATCCCGTGGGCGGCTCCGCAGGTGGTGTTTTCGCTCTTCTCGCACAAGGTGCTGCGCTGGCTGTCGCCGGTGGTCGGCGCCTTCTTCTTCGCGGCCTGCTTCGCCATGCGTGGCGAGAGCGTGGCGTACGCCTTCCTCTGGTGGGGCGTGGTAGTGGCCATGGGCGTCGGGGTGCTCGGCGTGTTCGAGCCGCTGCGGCGCCTGCTGCCCATTGGCCTTTGTTACTATTTCGGCATGGTCCACGTGGCTGCCGCGACCGGCATGCTGCGTGGCCTCATCGGCGGGCAGGCCGTGGCCTGGCGGCGGTTCCCGCGCACGCCGGTCGGTTCCCTATGAGCTCAGCCTTCTCGCACCTGCGCCGGGGTCTCGCCCCGGCGGCCAAGTCGATCCTGCTCGCCGCCGGCGGGTACCGCGCCATCCGGACCCTGGCCCCGAGTCGCGGCGTGGCGATCCTCCGGTACCACGCCGTGTGTGGTCCCGAGGGCTACGCCTACGCCGAGCCGGGCATCTGCGTCAGCCCCGAGGCCTTCGACGCGCACATCGCCTACCTGTCGGCGCAGTACGCGGTGCTGCCGCTGCCGGAGGCCGTGGCGCGCATCAAGACCGGGCGAGCGCTTCCCCCGAATGCCGTCGCGATCACGTTCGACGACGGCTACGCCGATAACCTGGGCGCCGCACGCACGCTGCACAAGTACGGCGTGGTCGGCACGTTCTACCTGACGGCGCACTGCCTCGCCGACGGCCAGCCGTTCTGGCCCACCGAGGTGAAGACCCTGGCCCGCCGCCTGCCGGGGCCGAGCGTGACGTTGACGATTCCTGCGCCCCTGACGCTCCCGCTCGTGACCGACGCTGACAGGAACCGTGCGTCTCGGGCATTCACGCGCTTGTGCAAGGGCAACCCCATCCCCGTGCGCAACGCCCTCCTCGACCAGTTGCGCCAGTTGGCAGGCATGCCGGCCGCGCCGACAGCGACGATGCTGACCTGGGATCAGGTGCACGAGATGGTCCGCCTGGGCATGGACATGGGCGGGCACACCCTCACGCACACGAACCTTCCGAGCGCCGGCCCCGAGGACGCGTGGAAGGAGATCGACGGGTGTCGCCGCGCACTCCGGGAACGTCTGGGTGAGGAGGTGACGCAGTTCTCGTATCCCAACGGTGGAGCCGAGCGTTATCACACCCCGGACCTGCATGCGATGGCCGAGCGCGCCGGCTTCACGGGGGCCGCGACGTCGAGCAACGGCTTCTCTTCGCTGACCAGCAACCCGTACGCGCTCGAACGCGTGGAGATCGAGGAGCGACTCGAGGATCTGGTCTTCGCGCTCGAGGTCGAGCGCTTCGCGTTCCGGCCGAAGCCCCGCGGATGAGCGCCCCTCCGGACCGGCTCATCGGGCTCGGCCGCCGCCTGCGCAAGCTGCGGGCCATGTCGCCGACCGAGCTCGCGCACCGCCTCCGCTACGCCGCGACCATCGCGTTCGAGCGGCGCGCACATGCACGCGGGACACTGGCACCGCCGGATCGACTGCAGGGAGCGCTGCGCGCCGACCTGCGAGGCGGGGACTGGCAGCGACGCCTGCTGGAATCCCGTGCCGGGGCAACGTCGCGTTTCCTGCCGTCCATCGGCCAGCGCGACGTCATGCGGCAATTATTCGAGACACGCTATCGGGACGAGCGCGAGGACATGCGCCGGCGCGCGGCCGAGACGCGCGCGCACCGCTTCACCTTCTTCGGCGAGACGTTCGAGTACGACAGGGACATCGCGTGGCAGGACGATCCGGTGTCGCGCAAGGCATGGCCCGCGGTCTTCCACGCCGACGTCCCGGTCCACGGGGGCAACAAGGGCTACGGCGACGTCAAGCACGTGTGGGAGTTGAGTCGCCAGCAGTACCTCGTGGACCTCGGACGCGCCGTCTTCCTCGACGACGATCGCGACAGCCTGGCCTCGCTGCAGTTCCTCGTGCGCAGCTGGATGGCGGGCAACCCGTACGGCACCGGCGTGCACTGGTCCTGTGCCCTCGAGCCGGCGTTCCGTGCGTTCTCGTGGCTGTGGGCTTATGCCCTCACCGCGCATGCGCTCCCGGACGACTTCCACCTCGAGTGGCTGTGCGGCATGTACGATGCCGGCCGCTTCATCGAGCGGCACCTCGAGCACTACTCGAGTCCCTACAATCACCTGATTGGCGAGGCCGCCGCGCTGTACATGCTCGGGGCCAGCTTTCCGGAGTTCACCGACGCGCCGCGGTGGCGCACCACGGCGAGGGCCGTGCTCGAGGGACGCCTCGCCGAGCAGTTCTACGCCGATGGCGGCACCGTCGAGCAGTCGACGTTCTACCATCACGCCAGCGTCGGCGACTATCTCCTCGCCGCGCTGACGGCCCGCGCCATCGGGGAGGAGCTCTCCCCCGCTGTCTGGCAGGCGATCGAGCGCGGCATCGCCTTCAGCATGGCCCTGCAGCAACCCGATGGACGCACACCGGAGATCGGCGGAGCCGATGATGGCAAGCCGATCCGGATGGAGCACCTGCCCTTCTGGGACTTCCGGCCGTACCAGGCGCTGGGCGCCGTGCTGTTCCGCAGGGGCGACTTCAAGGCCAGCGCCGGTCGCTTCCACGAGGATGCCCTCTGGCTGCTCGGCCCGTCCGGCCTGGAGCACTTCGAGGCGCTGCCCGCGTCGCCCCCCCTCGACACCTCCCTCGCCCTGCCCCACAGCGGTTACTGGGTCCTGCGCAGCGACTGGTCCGCGACCGCCGACTACGTCTGCTTCGACTGCGGGGAGCAGGCGGCGGGCATGCGCCCGGACGGGATTCCGAATTCCATGCACGGGCATGCCGACTGCCTGTCGGTGATCGTCGGGTTGCGGGGGCAACGCGTCCTCATCGACTCCGGCTTCCACGCGTACAACTGCGGCGGCACCTGGGAAGCGCACTTCCGCGAGACGGCCGCGCACAACACGGCCCGCATCGACGGCCGTGATCAGGCACGACACCTGGGCAAGATGGCCTGGGCATACAGTTGGCGGGCATTTCCGGAAGGCTGGGCCACGGACGGCGCGGGGGCGTGGGCGGTCGGGGCGCACGACGGATACGACCGCGGTCCCGACGGGGTCACGCATCGCCGCGCCGCCTGGCTGCGCGACGGCGGCTATGTGATCGTGTACGACGAGTTCGTCGGGCA
>NZ_JBIINP010000145.1:0-10624 GCF_044337415.1 Luteitalea sp. | reverse complement strand
AGCTGCCACGCCTTGACGCCCATCGCCTCCATCACGACGCGGTTGTCGCGGCCGCGCAAGGCCTCGGCTTCTTCCGCCGACAGGACGCGGTAGCCGAATCGGTCGGCGGCCGCCACGATGGCGCCGCCCATCATCTGCCAGCTATCGGCCAGGGTGCCGTCGAAGTCGAAGATGACCAGGGCGTAGGGCGCGGGGGGCACGGGAGACCGGTAGAGGGTAGCAGGTACACGACGGGCCGGTGCCCCGGGGGACACCGGCCCGTGGCCAGCCCTGTCGTCTGAAGTCGCGTGCGCCTACTTGACGGCGGCCTGCGCCAGGAGCAGCCCGAGCAGTCGCGTGTACTCCTGCTCGGCGGCGGCGAAGGCCGCCGTGTAGTCGGCCTCGGGGATCTTGGCCTTGCGCCACAGGCCGTCGAAGGTCACCGTGCGACCGCCGAGCGTCGCCACGTCCGGGCCCTGGTTCTTCGCCGGCTTCACCGCGAGGCCGTTGGCGAGCAGGTCCTCGATCACGACCTTGCCTTCCGGCACCGACGCGGCCTGCAGGTCCTGGTAGGCCTCCTGGTACTTCTTCGTGAGCACGCGCTCACGCAGGAGCACGGGCGCCTTGTAGGCGGCCGACACGAGCATCAACTGCAGGTCTGGCAACACCATCGCGGCGACGAACCGCGCGGGGTCCTTCGGATCCTCGGCCGCGATGAAGCGCGGCGCCCCGGCCGCGGCCTGCGCCGCCAGTGCCGTCGAAAGCTGCTTCGCGAGGGCAGCCGTGCCGCCCCCAGCCGCCGGCTGTGCCACCGCGCTGGCCGCGGGAACCAGCCCCGCGACGAGCAGCGCTGCCGCCACTCGAGTTCCCCACTGCATCATTGCGTCCGCCTCCGAGACCGGGCGCGAGGCGCGCCCGGGAATGCCCGTGTCAGCCGATGAAGAGCGCATCGTCATCGTCGCCGGCCGTAGGCGCGGCGGCGCGGCGCCTGGGCGCGCCCTTCCTGATCGACCCGACCGCAGCCCGCAGGGCCGAGGCCAGCGCCATCCCCTCGCGAGCTGGCGCGACGACGGCATTCTGTACCACCGAGAGCGTCTGATCCATACGCTGCGCGGCGGAGCTCAGCGCGACGTCAGCCTTCTCGGCCTGCTGGACCGCCAGCGCCGACAAGCGAGCGGCGTCGGCGCTGATCACCGTGAGCCGCTCCATCAGCGGCTGGACGCCGTGCTCCACCCGCTGCTCGAGCCGAGCCACGCGCGCCTGCAACTGCCGCGCGGCGATGGCGCCCGCGATGATGGCCCCGACCTGGACGAGGGCCATGACCATGCACGAGATGGCGATGATGGCGAGCCAGAGATTGGACGAATCGTTCATGGCGATGACCACACGATGAAGGCCGAGGGTCTACGGCCGACTGCCGACTGCCGACTGCCGACTGCCGACTAGAAGATACTGACCTTCACGTTCAGGTACTTCTTCGGATCCTTCTTGATCTCGGCGAGCAGCCCTCGCAGTTCGTTGACCGCGCCGTTCATGTTGTCGTACAGCTGCTTGTCCTGCAGCAGCTTGCCGGCCGTCCCCTCGCCCTTGTTCAGGGCGGTGACGAGGGAATCCAGCCGGGTGATCACGGAGTCGAGGCGATTATAGAGCCCGTTGTCGGTGAGCAGCTTGCCCGCCGTCCCTTCGCCGTTCTTCAGGCCCGCCGAGACGGCCCGCAGGTTCTCGGTGGTCGCCGACAGCGACTTGGCCAGCGCGTCGTCCTTGAGCAACGTGCCGAGCGTGCCCTTGCCCTCGGCGATGCCCGTCGTGACCTGGTCGAGGTTGGCGAGCGCCCGCTCGAGGTTCTTGGCGGCGGCCTGGTTCGAAATCAGCGTCCCGGCGGGGCCCTTCCCCTGCTTGATCGCCATGACCACGTCGTCGGTCGCCTTCACGACGGCGTTCAGCTGCACGTACAGCTCGTCCTCGGTGAAGAGCTTCCCCACCGTGCCCTTGCCCGCCCGCAGGTCCTCGATGAGGGCGGCGGCCTGCGCCAGCGTCTGGGTGGCGTTCTCGGCGACGTCGGCGATCTGGCCGGGGGTCTTGGCCGACCGGATGTAGGCCCAGTCCTTGAGCGGCGTGCCCTCGCTCGAGGCCGCGATGTCCACCGCGCCCTCGCCGAGCAGGCTCACCGAGCCGATCTGCGCGATGGAGCGGTCGGTGATCTTGTTCATCACCTCCGGCTTGACGCGGAGCACCACCTCGACCACCGCACCGTCGAAGTACACGTCGTCGACCGCACCGACGTTGACGCCGGCGAGCCGGACCACGGAGCCCGACGCCAGGCCGCCGGCATTCGGGAAGCGCGTCTTCAGGTGGTACTTGCCGGAGAAGATGCCGGCGTCACCACCGACGGCGAAGATCAGCATCGTCGCGAGCACGAACGCCGCGACGGCGAGGATGCCGATCTTCAGCTGGGACCAGGCGAGGGTACGGGTGCGTGGCATGTGTCAGCTCAGGAAAAGCTCGAGGTACGGGTCGTTGGTCGCGCGCAGTTCGCTGGCGGTGCCCTCGAAGTGGATCAGGCCATCGCGCAGCATCACGAACTCGGTCTGGGCCAGCTTCTCCGGCGTCGCCGACACGATCTGCACCTTGCCGTCCGGGCCGCGGACGGCCATCTTCTCGGCCACCCAGAAGGCGTCGCGCAGCTGGTGCGTGACCACGAGCGAGCTCACGCCCTCGATGTCGCGCAGCTTGACGATCTCGTCGTCGATGGTGATGGACGTGATCGGGTCCAGGCCGGTGGTCGGCTCGTCGTACAGCAGGATGCGCGGCTGGAAGGTCATCGCCCGGGCGATGGCGACGCGGCGACGCTGGCCGCCCGAGAGCTGCGAGGGCATCTTGTCGATGTGTTCCTCGAGCTCGACCCAGCCGAGCACCTCCTCGACGCGCCGGTGCACCTGGTCGAGGGGCATGTCGCTCTCCTCGTACAGCTTGTAGCCGACGTTCTCGCGCACCGAGAGCGAGTCGAAGAGCGCGCCCTCCTGGAACACCATGCCGACGTCGTCGCGCACCTTCATCATGTCGGACTCGCCGAGCGTGTCGACCCGCACGCCGTTGACCCAGATCGTGCCGGCCTGCGGCTTCAGCAGCCCGAGGATCAGCTTCAGGATCGTGCTCTTGCCGGCGCCGCTGGCCCCCAGGAAGATCTTGGAGTACCCGGCGCGCAGCTCGAAGCTCACGTTCTTCAGGATCACGTTGTCGCCGAAGGCCAGGAAGACCTTGTCGAAGACGATGACCGGCTCGCCGGGTGTCTTCGCGCGCGACAGGCGCGTCTCGAGGGGGGTCGGCGTGCTCATGGTCAGTAGAGCGTCGAGATGAGGAACTTGGTCAGAATGAAGTCCAGCACCAGCACGGCCACCGACCCGGCGACGACCGCCTGCGTGGTGCTGCGGCCGACGCCCTGCGTGCCGCCCGTCGTGCGCATGCCCACGAAGCAGGCGATGCTCACGAGCGCGAAGCCGAGGAAGACGGGCTTGATGAGCCCCATCCAGATGTCCTCGATCCAGAGCCCCATCACCACGGAGTTCCAGTAGACGCTGGACGCCACGCGCAACTGCGTCACCGTCGTGATCCAGGCCCCGACGATACCGACGAAATCGGCGATGACGGTGAGGATGGGCACCATCACCACACCCGCGATCACCCGCGGCAGCGCCAGCTTCCGCACCGGGTCCGTGCCGAGCGCACGCAGCGCGTTCAGCTGGTCGGTCACGGCCATCGAGCCGAGCTCCGCCGCGATGCCCGAGCCGACGCGGCCCGTGACCATCAGCGCCGTCAGCACCGGGCCGAGTTCCTTGATCATCGAGGCGCTGATGAGGCGGCCGACCACCGAACGCGCCCCGAACTGGTCGAGTGTCATGCCCGACTGCAGCGCCAGCACGGCCCCGGTGAAACCGCCGGTCAGCAGCACGACCGTGAGCGAGCCGACCCCCACCGCATCGAGTTGCTCGATGACGTCGCGGTAGTAGAACGGCCGGCTCGTGGCCGCGCGGCCGAGCGCCACGCACAGCTTCACGTACTCCTGGACCTCGAAGATGGCCTTCTTGGCCCAGCCGGTGAGGATCAGTCGCATTGGTCAGTGGGGACCGGGCGTCGGACGACGCTCAGGCCCCGGGCGCCTCCACGCCGGCCAGCGCCAACCCGGGCTGGCGCAGGGTCTTGATCTGGTCGCGAAGCGCGGCGGCCTTCTCGAACTCCAGGTTCGCGGCGGCCGCGCGCATCTCGGCTTCGAGCCGGCTCACGTGCGAGGCCAGCTCCCCCTCGGAGCGGAAGGCCAGCGCCGGCGAGGGCGCCACGGGCACCGTGAGGTAGTCGTGCTCCTCGACGCCCCCCATGCCCTCGTCGATGGCCCGGCGGACGCTGGTGGGCGTGATCCCGTGCGCCTCGTTGTAGGCCTGCTGCACCTCGCGCCGGCGGTTGGTCTCGTCGATGCACCGCTTCATCGAGTCGGTCATCGCATCGGCGTAGAAGATGGCCCGCCCCTTCACGTGGCGCGCGGCGCGGCCGACGGTCTGGATCAGCGACCCGCTCGACCGCAGGAAGCCTTCCTTGTCGGCATCGAGCACGGCTACCAGCGACACCTCGGGCAGGTCGAGGCCCTCGCGCAGCAGGTTGATGCCCACGAGGACATCGAAGGTCCCGCGACGCAGGTCGCGCAGGATCTCGATGCGCTCGAGCGTGTCGATGTCGCTGTGCAGGTACCGCACGCGCACGCCGAGCTCGTGGTAGTACTGCGTCAGGTCCTCGGACATCCGCTTGGTGAGCGTGGTCACCAGCACGCGCTCGCCCTGCGCCACACGGGCGCGAATCTCGCCGAGCAGGTCGTCCACCTGGCCGCGCACCGGCCGGATGTCGATCTCGGGATCGAGCAACCCGGTGGGCCGCACGATCTGCTCCACCACCACGCCGCCCGACATCGTCAGCTCGTAGGCGCCGGGGGTCGCGCTCACGAACAGCTGCTGCCCCACCCGCTGCTTCCACTCGTCGAAGTTGAGCGGCCGGTTGTCCATCGCCGACGGCAGGCGGAAGCCGTACTCGACCAGCACTTCCTTGCGCGAGCGGTCGCCGGCGTACATGCCGCGAATCTGCGGGATGGTCTGGTGGCTCTCGTCGATGATCGTCAACGCGTCGGCCGGCAGGTAGTCGAGCAGCGTCGGGGGCGGCGCACCCGGCGGACGCCCGGTCAGGTGCCGGGCGTAGTTCTCGATGCCGTGGCAGTAGCCGATCTCCTGCATCATCGCCAGGTCGAACATCGTGCGCTGGTGCAGGCGCTGGGCCTCGAGCAGCCGACCCTCCTGCTCGAGCTGCGTGCGTCGCTCGACCAGCTCTGCCTTGATCGTCTCGATGGCGGCCTTCGTGCGGTCACGCGAGGTGACGAAGTGGCTCTTCGGGTAGATGGCCACCTTGTCGTGCCGACGGATCGTGCTGCCGGTCAGCGGGTCGATGGTCGACAGCTCGTCGATCTCGTCGCCGAACAGCTCGATGCGGACCGCCTGCTCCTCGTACGACGGATGGACCTCGATCACGTCGCCGCGCACGCGGAAGGTGCCGCGGGCGAAGTCGGCGTCGTTACGCTCGTACTGGATCTCGACCAGCGTGCGCAGGATCTGCTCGCGGCTGATGGCCTGCCCGCGCTCGAGCGGCAGCATCAGGCCGTAGTACGCCTCCGGCGAGCCGAGGCCGTAGATGCACGAGACGCTGGACACGATGATGACGTCGCGCCGCTCGAAGAGGGACCGCGTGGCCGACAGGCGCATGCGGTCGATCTCCTCGTTGATGATCGCTTCCTTCTCGATGTACGAGTCCGTGGCCGGCATGTAGGCCTCGGGCTGGTAGTAGTCGTAGTAGGAGACGAAGTACTCGACGGCGTTGTGCGGGAAGAAGCGCTTGAACTCCTGGTAGAGCTGCGCCGCCAGGGTCTTGTTGTGGACCATGACGAGCGCCGGGCGGTTCACCCGCGCGATCGCGTGCGCCATGGTGAACGTCTTGCCCGACCCCGTCACCCCGAGCAACGTCTGGCAGGCGTCGCCCCGCTCCAGCCCGGCCACCAGCTCGTCAATCGCCCGCGGCTGGTCGCCCCGCATTTCGAAGGACGAGACCAGCTGGAAATGATCGTACGTGGAAGGCATGTGGGCGGGATGGAGGCGAACCCGCGGATCGTACCATCCTCCGCCGGACTTTCGTCGGTAAAGTCCGACGCAAGTGACGCTTACGAGGCCCGAGGCGTAGCCGAGGGCCGAGCCCTGAGCGAGTGCCCGGGGAGGCCGCCGGCCTCCCCCGGCACGAGTCGAAGGGCTACGGCCTCGCCGCCGCCTGCTCGGGCCGCAGGACCGCGAAGTACCCCTTGCGCGCCCGGATCTTCGCCGCCTTGAGGTCGCCCCGCGTCAGCCGGACCTCGAGCTTGCGCCAGTGGCCGTCGTTGGCCTGGTTGCTCGACACGTAGCCGAGCAGGTAGCGGCCATTCACGTCGGCCAGCACCTGCTCGTAGGCCAGATCGATGTCCTTCTTGGTCCCCGGGAAGAACGCCAGCCCGCCCGTGGCATCGGCAATCGCCTGCAGCTTCATCCGCTGCTCGAGCTTCTCGCGCGCGCCCTGGTTCTCCAGGAACCCGACCACGTACACCGTCACGTCGGCGGCTTTCAGGGCGGTCAGCGCGTCCGAAAATGACATCACGCTGCGGGTGTCGCCGCCGTCGGTGAAGGCCACCAGCACCTTCTCCCCCGTCTGGAACGACGTGCCATCCAGGTAGACGCCGAGGGCGTCGTACAGCGCCGTCCAGCCGTCCGGCTTGCGATTGCGCAGGCGCTCGACGAAGCGCGGGAAGTCGGCCTGGCCGAACCGGGCCACCCGCACCTCGGTGTCGAAGTCCACGAGGGTGATGTCCTCGGCACGCTGCAGCATGTTGCAGAACTTCACGGCGGCCGTGCGCGCCATCGCCAGGTCCTGCGTCATGCTGCCCGACGTGTCGAACAGCAGCCCGATGTGGAGGGGCGGCCGGTCGGCGTCGGACGCACCGGCAGGGGTGAAGAGCTGCAGGTCCTGCGGATGGCCGTCTTCGAGGATGGTGAAGTCCCCCCGATCGAGGGTGCCCACGGCCTGGCCGGCCTTGTCGACCACGGCCACACCGAGCCGCACGGTCTCGACACCGCCCCTGAAAACCGGCTGGGCGAGCCCGGGTACCGCGAGGGCCCAGATCGAGAACGCTGCCGCCGTGACGAAACGTGCCGCCATGCCAACCTCCGGGAGGGTCCGGGCAGTCTACTTCAAGAACCAGACACCATCTGCCGATCGTCGGAAGAGTATAATCGTGGTTTGGCTCGTGGGGGCCGCCCGCTGGCAGGTCCCCTCACACGTCCATGAAGGCCCTGGCCGTCTGTCAGAACGAACTCGTGATGCGCACCCTGCACGGGGTGCTCAGTCCGACCTTCGACCTCGAGTTCCTGGTCGAGAGCCGCCCGCTGGCGCGGCGCCTCGTCGAGGAAGGACTCAAGGTCACGGTGACCGACTGCAGCCGGTGCGACTCGTACGTCAAGGTCGACCTCAGCCCCAGCACCTGCGTCATCGTCGAGGACACCGGCAAGAAGAGCCTGAAGCGGCTCATCGGCGCCGTCAGAGACGCCGGAGGCACCCTGACCTACGTGGTGTCGACCGGGCCGAACACGCGCCGGGCCGATGAAGCCAAGGCGGCCTTTCCCGACATCTTCACCCTCACGCTCGCCGAGCTGCTCGCCCCGCAGCTGCACGCCGAACTCGAACGCAGCGTCACCCGCGCCCGCGTCCTGCAGTACCAACGGTACTTCGCCGACGCCGACCGCGTCCTGATCCTGCTGCACAACGAGCCCGACCCCGATGCGATGGCCAGTGGCCTGGCGCTGCGCAACCTGCTGCGGCGGACCAAGACCACGGCGATCATCGGCGCGGTGCACGGTGTGAGCCGGCCGGAGAACGTGCGCATGGCCCACCTGCTCGACATCCAGGTCGAGAAGGTCACGCCCGAGCAGTTCGCCAGCTTCGACCGCGTCGCCACGGTGGACGTGCAACCGCACTACTTCGGCGGTCACCTGCCCCACGTCGACCTGGTGGTGGACCACCACCCGGAGCAACCCGGCTACTCGACGGTGTTCAAGGACGTCCGCGCCGACTACGGCTCGACGAGCACCATCCTCACCGAGCACCTCCGGGCCGTCGACATGAACGTGTCCGAGCGCGTCGCCACGGCGATGCTCTACGCGATCAAGTCCGACACGCTGTTCTTCGCGCGCCACACGAACCGGCAGGACCTCGACGCGTTCACGTACCTCTACCCGCTGGCCGACGCGGCGCTGATTCGCAAGATGGAAGGCGCCGACATCACGCTCGAGCGCCTGCAGACGGTGGTCAAGGGCCTGGCCGACAGCCAGCTGCGCGGCGACCTGTTCTTCGCCAGCCTGGGCGCCGTGCCGCGCGAGGACTTCATCACCTACACCGCCGACTTCTTCCTCCAGCTCGAGGAGACCAAGTGGACCTTCGTCACCGGCGTCGTCAACGACGCGCTGGTGCTGTCGGTGCGGAACCTGGGCTACTCGCGCAATGCGGGCGAGTTCGTGCGGAAGTACTTCGGCGAGATCGGCAGCGCCGGCGGCCACCGCGCCATGGCCAAGGCCGTGGTCCCGCTCGACGCCTTCGCCAAGCGCCACGGCGCCCGGACGCCCGCGCAGATCAACGCCGCGATTGCCGCGATGGCCGAGCAGTTCATGCACGACACCAACGGCGCGAAGAAGGACGAGAAGTCCAGCACGGCGCTGGTGCCGACGCATTGAAGCCCGGTGGCAATTTGAAATCTGACATGTGAAATTCGGGGCGGCTCGGCCTGCCGGCCGTCGCTCGCGCGGTTTCCCTGATCGTGGCGATGGGCCGTAGGCCCGCGCCCGGGAATTTCACATGTCGAATGTCAAATTGCCAGCGCGTGATCGACGTCGGCAATCAGGTCGTCGAGCGCCTCCAGCCCCACCGACAGCCGCACCATCCCCCGCGTCACGTCGGCACGCGCCAGTTGCTCGTCGCTCCAGCCGTACTGCGAGGTCAGCACCGGCAGCCCGCACAGGCTCTCCACGCCGCCCAGGCTCGTGGCGCGCTTGAACACGCGCACGCGATCGAAGAAACGCGCCGCGGCCTCGAATCCCCCCGCCAGGTCGATCGTGACCATCCCGCCGAACCCGCGCATCTGCGCCGCCGCAATCGCGTGGTCGGGATGCTCGGGCAGGCCGGGGTACAGCACCCGCGCCAGGCGCCGGTCTCCCGACAACGCCCGCGCCAGGCCCAGCGCGTTCTCGTTGTGCCGGGCCATCCGCACATCGAGCGTCTTCAGCCCGCGCGCCACCAGCGTCGCCGCGCCAGGGTCGAGCATCGCGCCAATCAGCTTGCGGGCAGGCACGAGCCGGTCCACGAGCGCCTTCGCGCCGATGACCGCGCCCGCCGTCACGTCCGAGTGGCCGTTCAGGTACTTGGTCACGCTGTGCATCACCAGGTCGACGCCGAGCGCGAGCGGCTGCTGGTTGTACGGCGTCGCGAACGTGTTGTCGATCACCGACACGAGGCCTGCGGCACGGCACGCCGCCGCGACACGCGCGATGTCCACGCAGCGCAGCGTCGGGTTGATCGGCGACTCGAACCACACGAGCTTCGTCGCCGGCCCGATCACCGACGCCGGATCCTGCAGCACGTCGAGGTCGACGAATCGTGCCGTGACACCGAAGCGAGGGAGGAACGAGTTCAGGAGGTGGAACGTGCCGCCGTAGATCGCGGCGCTGCAGATCACCTCATCGCCGGCCGACAGCAACCCGAGCAGCGTACTGGCGACCGCCCCCATCCCCGAGCCGAACACCATCGCCGCCTCGCCCTGCTCGGCCTCGGCCAGCTTGGCCTCCAGCGACGACAGCGACGGGTTCTCGTACCGCGAGTAGAGGTACTTCCCCGTCCGGCCATCGATGTAGTCCTGCAGGTCCGCGGTCGAGTCGAAGAGGAACGTCGTCGTCTCGTACGTCGGCGTCGTGAGTGGCGCGGCGTCCGGCTGCGCGCCCTCGGCGGTATGGATCAGGCGCGTGGCCAATCCCAGGCGCGGCGTCGTCATGGTCAGCACTCCACGATTTCAGAATTGCAGGATTTCACAATTTCATCAGCACCGGATACGCGTCGAGCGCTGGCGATGATGATGCAATTCTGAACTCTGCGATTCTGCAATTGTCTAGGTGAGCGGCAGGTCGTCCACCACCGGCGCTGGCGCGGCGGGGGTCTCGATCGACTCCGCGCTGCCACCGACCACGGGCACGATGAACTGCGCGTACGCGTCGTCGTAGCCGCGCCGCACCAGTTCGGACAGAGCGGCACGCCGATCGGAGCGGGCGTCGTGCGCCCCGCCGAGATCGAACGGGCCGAGCGGGTTGTGGACGGGTTGCACGTGGTACACGCTCGTGAAGCGATCGAAGAACGCCGTGGCGGCGTCGCGCACGCTCGCGCTCTCGTGACCGGCGATGGCCTGCCCGAGCCAGGCGCGGGGATCGGCGCGTCGTGCCGCCAGGGCGTGCGGCCCCGGCAGCGGCGAGGCCGCACTCACGAGAATCACCTGCTC
>NZ_JBIINP010000284.1:0-4397 GCF_044337415.1 Luteitalea sp. | reverse complement strand
TTGCACGGCATACGCCAGCGGATACAGCAGCGCGGCGACCACCTGCACGAAGACCGGCAGGGCCAGCACGAGGAAGCAGAGGGCCAACGCCCAGCCGACCACGCGCCACGACAGCCGCCACGGGTAGAGGCGTGCCGCGCGCGGCCCGCTCCAGGCGCCCGAGGGTTGCCACAGGCGTGCCCCGCCGTCCAGCGCCGCCAGCATGGCGCTTGCCGCGCCCATGCCTCGGCCTGCCACGAGGTCGACCTTGACGCCCGCCTCGGCGAGCGCCTGCATCACGCCCGCGTGGTAGGCGCCGGCCGTGCCGGTACCGGTGAAGACCAGCGCCGTCCGCAGGCGTGGCGCATAGGGCGTGCCTGGCGCCGACGTCGCCGCCGGGTCGCTAGTCGTGAATGGTGGCGAGCTTGATGAGCTCGAAGACACGCTGGCCATTGGGGGTCGGCACCGTGACCTCGTCGCCCTCTTCCTTGCCCAGCAGGGCGCGGCCGATCGGCGATGCGGTCGAGATGAGGCCCTTGGCCCCATCCGCGTCCTCGGGCATGACGAGCTGGTACGTGATCGTGCCGCCGCCCTCTTCGCGCAGCGTGACGGTGGACCCGAACGCCACCTTGCCGTGCGGCAGGCGGTCGAGGTTCATCAGCGAGATGTCGGCCATGCGCTTCTTCAGCATGCCGATGCGCGCCTGCAGGAAGGACTGGCGCTCCTTGGCGGCCTGGTACTCGGCGTTCTCGCGCAGGTCCCCGAGCTCGCGCGCACGCTGGATCTCCTTGGGGAGCTCGGTCTTGAGCTCGCGATCCAGGGCAGAGACCTCGTCTTCGAACTTCCGGAGCAGTTGCGCTTTGACTTCCAGTCCCACGGGCATTCCAGCGCTGGCACGACGGGGTCCGACGCGAGCACCCAATTGTGCCGGCGTGACCGCGTGTGTTGGGCCAACGACGCGGAAATCTTACCATAGGGGATCCGCGCGGCTGCCCGCCTCCTCCATGCCAGACACCACGCTCACCAGCCGTCGCCATCCGCTCGTCACCCGCTGCCGGAACGCCGCCGATGGGCACGGTGAGGACGCCCTGCTCGACGGCCCGCACCTGATCGACGAGGCGCTGGCGCACGGGCTGCCAATCTCGGTCGTGCTCGTCGCCGAGGGCGCCGACGCCCGCGCCGAGATCGCGACCCTCGCGGCCCGAGCGACGCGACAGCACGTCCCGGTGCAGTGGGTCACGCCCGCCGTGCTCGACGCGGCAAGTCCGACGCGCACCCCGAGCGGCATCCTCGCGCTCGCCACGCTTGCGCTGCGCCCGATCGACGCGTTGCTCACGCCGGCGCCCGCTCTGGTCACGCTGGCCATCGACGTGCAGGACCCGGGCAACCTCGGAGCGCTCGCGCGCAGCAGCGAGGCCGCCGGCGCCACCGGCCTGCTCGCGGCAGGGTCGAGCGCGCATCCCCTCGGCTGGAAGGTGCTGCGCGGCTCGATGGGCAGCGCGCTGCGCCTGCCCGTGGCGCGCGACACGCACGCGCGGGAGGCCGCCCAGGCCCTGCGCGATGCCGGCCTCCGCCTCGTGGCGCTCGATCCGCGTGCCGACGTCGATCTGCACGGTGCGGACCTCACGGGTCCCCTCGCCATCTGCGCTGGCTCCGAGGGCGCCGGGTTGCCCGCCGACCTGCTGCAGGACGCGGACCTCAGGCTGCGGATCCCGATGCGTGCGCCCGTCGAGTCGCTGAACGTCGCCGTGGCCACCAGTCTCGTGCTGTTCGAGGTCGCGCGGCAACGACGGGAGTCGGGAATCGGTAGCCGGGAATCGCGGATCGAGGCGCATCGGCCATGAGCGAACCGTCGCTGTTCGGTCCAGCTACGCCCGACGGAATCGGCGGACAGGTCCCGCGCGCGGCGGGGCACGTCCCCCTTGCCGATCGCATGCGCCCCCGGACCATCGACGAGATCGTCGGTCAGGAGGCCCTGCTCGCGCCGGGGCGCCCCTTGCGCGAAGCCATCGACCGCGACGTGCTGCAGTCGGTGATCCTCTGGGGCCCGCCCGGCACCGGCAAGACGACGCTGGCGCGCGCGATCGCCCAGGCGACGGAAGCACGCTACGTGCAGTTCAGCGCGGTGCTGTCGGGCGTGAAGGACGTCAAGCAGGTGATGGTCGATGCCGGGGCCGCGCGCCAGCGCGACGGCGCGCGCACGGTCGTCTTCATCGACGAGATCCACCGCTTCAACCGCGCGCAGCAGGATGCCTTCCTGCCGCATGTCGAAGCGGGCGACATCGTGCTCATCGGCGCGACGACGGAGAACCCGTCGTTCGAGGTGAACGCGGCGTTGCTCTCGCGTTCGAAG
Source organism: Luteitalea sp. (assembly GCF_044337415.1). Classification (GTDB taxonomy): domain Bacteria; phylum Acidobacteriota; class Vicinamibacteria; order Vicinamibacterales; family Vicinamibacteraceae; genus Luteitalea. The sequence goes on along the minus strand of NZ_JBIINP010000284.1, from coordinate 2,065 downwards.
GTGTTCGTCCTGCAGGCTCTCACGCCCGAGGCCGTCGTCGTCATCCTCGACCGGGCGCTGCGCGACATCGAACGTGGCCTCGGGACCAGCGGCGTCGACGTCGAGGAGGGTGTGCTGCAGGCCATCGCCGTGCATGCCAACGGCGATGCGCGGAGCGCCCTCAACCTGCTCGAACTCGCGGTGAGCGTGGTGCCCGACGCCGAGCCGCGGCTCCTGACGCGCGCGCACCTGCAGCCGCTGGTGTCGCGCCGCACGCTGCGCTACGACAAGTCGGGCGAGGAGCACTTCAACCTCATCTCGGCCCTGCACAAGTCGCTGCGCAACAGCGATCCCGACGCGGCCGTGTACTGGCTGGCGCGCATGCTCGACTCGGGCGAGGACCTGATGTACGTGGCACGGCGACTGGTGCGCTTCGCGTCGGAGGACATCGGCAATGCCGATCCGCAGGCGCTGGTCATCGCCATCGCGGCCCAGCAGGCGGCGCACCTGCTCGGCATGCCGGAGGCCAACACCGCCCTGGCGCAGGCCGCCGTGTATCTCGCGACCGCGCCGAAGAGCAACGCCGTGTATGCCGCGATCAACGCCGCCGCCGAGGCCGCGCGGCGCGACGAGGCCGAGCCGGTCCCGCTGCACCTGCGCAACGCGCCGACGCGCCTGATGAAGCAGCTCGACTACGGCAAGGGCTACGAGTACGCCCACGACGCCGCCGATGCGGTGACGGGCATGGACTGCCTGCCCCCTGCCCTCCAGGGCCGCCAGTTCTACAAGCCCACGGATCGCGGATTCGAGAAGGAGATCGCCCGCAGGCTCGAAGGCTGGCGGGAGATCAAACGGAAGCGCCGGGGGTAATGCCGCGATGCTGCGATGCTGCGATGCCGGGAACTCGCCGCGCGCCGAAGGCGCACTTCGGCGAGTCTTCAATGCCGGGCTGCATCGGCACCTCACGCACCGCCGCTGGCGTTACATCGGTCGTAGGCGTCGACCTTGGTACGCGACACCTGGGTCAATACTCGGTCGAGCTGACATGGGAGAGCAACACGAGGCTGCGGGTCGTCTTCGATTGTGAAGACGAGCGTCAATGCGACACGCGAATCGTCTCGCCTGCGGTCGCGAAGACCGAGGCCAGGGGACTGACCTTCAGATACGTCAACTCGGAGCGGGTTCAGCGTGTGCTGTCGAGCGCCGACTCGCCCGCCTCGCGCTGAGGATGGCCAGCGGCGCAGGCGGACAGTGGCGCCGGCCCGCGCAGACTGATCGTCGGCCGAGGCCGACGCTGCCCTTGGCCCTTCCCTTCCGGCATTCCCGGCATCGCAGCATCGCGGCATTACTTCTGCGCCCGTCCGGCAATCACCGTCAGCGGCCAGTCGACGGCAACGGCGCGCCCAGGCTCGCCCCAGACCTCGCGCAGCTGCGCCTCGACGACATCTACAGGGTCATGGCCGTGCGCGGCGACGTACCGCGAGGTCGCCGACCAGCTGCGCAGGTACGCGCACACCTGCGCGAGCGACCACTGCGTCTGCATGTGGAAGGCGGGCACCTCGACGCGCGCGAACGGGAACGGCAGGTCCGCGTAGCGCCGCTCGACGATGTCACGCTCGGGCGGCCACCAGTCCGCCATCGCGTCGTAGTGGTACGCGTGCACGATGGCGTCGGCGCGCGCGTCCTCGAGCGTGAACGCGGCGTAGGTCCATGCGGCGACCAGGCCGCCCGGACGCGCCACGCGCCGCACCTCGGCGTAGAACGCGTCCAGCGGGAACCAGTGCAACGCCTGCGCGACCGTGACAAGCGACGCCGAGCCGGCGTCGAGGCCAGACGCGTCCGCAGGCGATACGCGATACGTCACCCGCGGGTGCGGCGTGGCGTGCGCCAGTTGCGCGGCACTCGCGTCCGTGGCGATCACGGTCTCGAAGTGGTCGGCCAGCGCCACCGACGCCTGCCCGCTGCCGCAGCCGCAGTCCCACGCAAGGTCACGCGCAGGAGCCTCCGCCGAGAGCCATGCGAACAGCTCGGCCGGATAGGTCGGCCGCGCCTCCACGTAGCGATGCGCGACGACGCCGAAGTGGTC
>NZ_JBIINP010000286.1:0-4314 GCF_044337415.1 Luteitalea sp. | reverse complement strand
CCGACCGAGGGCTGCAGGTAGAAGCCCACCACCGGGATCCGCGCCGCCACGGCCTCGCAGTGCGCGACGAGCGCGTCGTCGTCGGCAGTCGAGAGGGCGGCGAGGCTCAACAGCCCCGCGTGATAGCCGAGCGAGACGAGCAGTTCGGCCTCCGCGCACGCCTGTCGCGTGTCGCCGCACACGCCGCCGATGCGCACGAGCGGCACGTCGCGCGCGGCGTCGGCGCGATCCATCTCCTCGCGCGCGAGTGCCAGCACCGGCTGGAACAGGCCCACGTCAGGGCGCCTGATCGCGAACTGCGTGGTGTGCACGCCCACCGCCAGTCCGCCAGCGCCAGCGGCGGTGTAGTACCGCGTGAGCGCACGCTGGCGACGCTCGTCGAAGCGCCCGTCGGGCGTGAGCGCGAGGGGATGTGCCGGGATGACGAGCCCGGAGTCGAGGGCGGCGCGAATTCGCGAGTCCATCAGAACCGCCCGTCCCGCGACTCGAAGTGCGTGGGCTTGCCGAGGCTCGCGCCGCCCCGCGCCACCCAGTCGGCCGTCCAGTCGATCAGTTGCGAGAGCGGCACCTCCGGCGCGCCGAGATCGGCCCAGCCCTTCGTCCCGTTGCTCAGGAGGGCATCCGGCGCCTCGGCGCCGACGAACACGGGAGGTTTGGAGAACCGCTCGCCGAAGGCCGTGCACACGGCGCGCACCGACAGTTCGTCGGGGCCGGCGAGATTGACGACGTAGGACGGCGTATGGGCGTGCAGGAGCGAGGTGATGGCCATGCCGTTGGCGTCGCCCTGCCAGATCACGTTGGCGTAGCCCATGGCGAGGTCGACTGGCGCGCCGGCCAGGACCTTGCGCGCCAGGTCCACGAGCAGGCCGTAGCGCATCTCCGTGGCGTAGTTCAGGCGAAGCATGGCGACTCGCGTGCCGTGCGTGCGGCTGAAGTGCTCGAACATCCGCTCACGCCCCAGGCAGCTCATGGCGTACTCGCCCACCGGCGCCGGCACGTCGTCCTCGCGCGACCCGCCGCGCCCGGCCGGCGTGAGGCCGTACACGTTGCCCGTCGAGAAGGCCGCGATCCGACTCTCCGCGTACCGCTTGCAGACGACGGCGGGCAGCCAGGCGTTCATCGCCCAGGTGAGCGACTCCAGGCCCGACGAGCCGAACTTCCGGCCCGCCATGTAGATGACGTTCGGGGCGTCTGGAAGCGCGGCCACGGCCGACTCGTCGAGCAGATCGCAGCGGATGGTGTCCACGCCGACGCGCCTGAGGGCCTCCTCGTGAGCCGCCTCCGTGAAGCGCGACACGCCGATGACGCGGCGGGTGACGCCGGCCAGGTCGGTGGCCCGCCGGACCATCCGCGCGAGGGTCGGCCCCATCTTTCCCGCGACGCCGAGTACGATGACATCGCCACGAAGGCTGCGCATCGCGTCGACGGCGGCAGGCGTCGGTGTGCTCAGCAGGTCGTCGAGCGCGGCCTCGTCAACGATCGACGCGGGCCATGACGTACTAGGAGAAGACGCGGCGGACATGTGGGGCGCATTCTAGATCGCCACACTCCCCGACCCCATCACCATGTCCTTTCGATCCATGACCCAGGCCGACATCGACGCCGGCCTGCGCCTCTGCCGCCTCAGCCGGTGGAACCAGACGTCCCGAGACTGGGCCCGCTTCCTCGAGGTCGCCACGGGCCGCGCGATCGTCGGCACGCTCGAGGATGGCCACGTGGCCGGCTCGGTCGCCACCACGCGCTACCGCCGCTGGCGTGACGAGGCCGACCTCGACTTCGGGCCCCGGGCGCCGGTGCTGGTGCCGGATGCCGACGTCGCCTGGCTGTCCATGGTGCTCGTCGAACCGGAGTCGCGGGGACGCGGCCTGGGCACGGCACTGCTCGAGCACGGCCTGGCCGCAGTGGCCGACGTGCCCGTCGTGGGCCTCGACGCGACGCCGCTCGGGCGGCCCCTGTACGAGAAGCTGGGGTTCGTGACGGCGGGCACCCTGACACGCCTCGAGCGGCTCTCCCAGGCGCCGGTCTCGGCCGACGGCGTCACGGGCGTGCGCCCCGCCACGGCGGGCGACCTGGCCGCCATTGCGAGAATCGACGCCAGGACCACGGGCCTGGACCGCCGAGCGCTGCTCGCCTGGCTGCTCGAGGGGGCGCCCGACCTCGCCTGGGTGCACGAGGGCCCCGCCGGCATCGACGGCGTGCTGCTCGGACGGCCGGGCCACCAGTTCACGCAGCTCGGGCCCGTCATGTCGCCCTCCACCGGCGTGGCCCTCGGCCTCCTCCGCACGTGCCTGTCGGCCGCCGCGCCCCCGGCGGTCGTGATCGACAGCACGAGCGGACACGCCAGCTGGCACGATGGCCTCGAGGCACTCGGGTTCACGGCGCAACGCCCCTTCACCCGCATGTACCGCGGCGAGGGCCGCCCGGTGACCGACACCGCCCGCCTCTTCGCCATCGTCGGCCCGGAGTTCGGGTAGGGCGGGTCATGCCTCATGCCTCATGCCTCATTGCTCATGCCTCATGAGACATGGCGCATGACTCATGGGGCATGACGAGGGCGTATCATGCCCCCGTGACCGACCCCGCCCAATGTCACTCCGCCATCGCCGACGCCGGCGCAGCCGTCACGGCAGACGCGATTGCGGACGTCCTGGTCCGCACGTGCCCGGTTGACGAGTGGCGCGGGCAGCGCGTGCTGGCCATCGTGCCGGACGGGACGCGCACCGCCCCCGTCGGCCTCGTGTTCAAGCAGCTCTTCGACCAGCTCGCGGGGTCGGTGGCACGGCTGGACGTGATGATCGCGCTCGGCACGCACCAGCCGATGTCGGAGGAGGCCATCTGCCGCCGCCTCGACATGACGATGGAGGAGCGGCAGTCGCGTTATCGCGAGGTGGCGTTCTACAACCACGAGTGGGACAACCCCGCGGCGCTGCATCGCGTCGGCGTGCTCTCGGCCGCACGCATCCACGAGCTCACCGACGGCGCCTTCGACATCGCCGTGCCGGTCGAGATCAACCGGCGGGTGCTCGACTACGACCGGGTGGTGATCATCGGCCCGGTGTTCCCGCACGAGGTGGTCGGCTTCTCGGGCGGCAACAAGTACCTGTTCCCCGGCGTCAGCGGGCCAGACATCCTGAACTTCTTCCACTGGCTGGGCGCCGTGGTCACCAACCCGATGATCATCGGCAGCAAGTGGACGCCGGTGCGCAAGGTGGTGGATGCCGCAGGCGCGCTGGTGCCGGTGCCCAAGGCCTGCCTCTGCCTGGTCGTGCGACCTGACGGCTCACTGGCCGGCATCGTGGGTGGTACGCCCGAAGCCGCGTGGACCGAGGCCAGCGAGGTCTCGCGCCGCACGCACATCCTGTACAAGGACCGGGCGTTCCACACGGTGCTGTCGTGCGTGCCGCCGATGTACGAGGACCTCTGGACCGGCGGGAAGGGCATGTACAAGCTCGAACCGGTCGTGGCCGATGGGGGCGAGCTGATCATCTACGCACCGCACATCTCCGAGGTGTCGGTGACGCATGGGCGGCTGCTGCTCGAGATCGGCTACCACTGCCGCGACTACTTCCGCGGCCAGTGGGATCGGTTCAAGGACAAGCCGTGGGGGGTGCTCGCGCACTCGACGCACGTGCGCGGCGTGGGGACGTACGAGAATGGCGTGGAGCGCTGCCGCATCCAGGTGACGGTCGCCAGCCAGATCCCCGAGCACATCTGCCACCAGATCAACCTGGGCTACCGCGACCCGGCGACCATCGACAAGGAAGCGTTCGCCGACCGCGAGGACGACGGCGTGCTCCTCGTGCGCAAGGCCGGCGAGATGCTCTATCGGCTCAGCAATCCGCCGGACTGGGCGAAGGGCTCATAAGAGCATTGCTATGCCGCGATGCTGCGATGCCGGGAATGTCGACGGCCGGCAGTTTGGATCGCGGCGTTCCCGCCATCGCTGCGTTGTAGCACTGCAAGGCCGGGCGCACGGCGCCAGTCGTCGCAAGGTCCTGGTTCACCTGAAGCCTGCCCTGCCGTCGAGGGCGGCTGACCTGCGGGTTGCCTCGAGATCTTCGACATTCCCGGCATCGCGGCATCGCAGCATTACCGAATGCGCTGTCTGTGAGGGGCCGGCGCGACGACGGTCGCGCTGGCCCCTCTCCCCTCAGAACTCGCGAGGCGGCGTGACGCCGCCTCGCGTGAGCGTTGTCGGCCGAGCTCGCGACCGCGAGCGGAGGCCGACTAGAACTGGAACCTGAGTCCCAGCTGCACCGTCCGCGGATTGCGGGCGAGCGTGCGGATGCGCATGAAGTTCGGGTCGGTCAGGCC
>NZ_JBIINP010000022.1:0-47537 GCF_044337415.1 Luteitalea sp. | reverse complement strand
GGCACGGGCGCGCACAAGCAGCTCGCGCACCTGTCGTCGGCCGAGGGCATCCTCGCCGCCGAGCGCATCGCCGGTCACCACGTCCGCCCGATCAACTACGACCACGTGCCGGGCTGCACCTACTGCGACCCCGAGATCGGCAGCGTCGGCCTCACGGAAGCGCAGGCGAAGGAGCGCGGCTACGACGTGCGCGTCGGCACGTTCCCGTTCGGCGTGCTCGGCCGCGCCAAGATCGCCAACGAGACCGAGGGGTTCGTGAAGATCGTCGCCGAGACCAAGTACGACGAGATCCTCGGCGTGCACATGATCGGCCCACGCGCCACCGAGCTCGTCTCGCAGGCCACCCTCGCGCTGCGCCTCGAGTGCACCGTCGAGGAGCTCATCCGCACCATCCAGGCGCACCCGACGATGTCGGAGGCGGTGGGTGAGGCGGCGCACGCGACGCACGGCGCGGCGATTCACATGTAGCAAGTCACAGGGCGGCTGCAGGCGACAGGCGGCAGGCCTCCTGTGGCCGCGCCAGCCAGGTAGCCTGCCGCCCGTAGCCCTGTAGCCCGTACCCGAGCACGTATGCCTACACACGTCGTGATGCCCCAGATGGGGGAGTCGGTCGCCGAGGGAACGGTGGTCCGCTGGATCAAGAAGGTCGGCGACCCCGTCGATCGCGACGAGCCGCTGTTCGAGATTTCCACCGACAAGGTCGACGCGGAGATTCCGTCGCCGGCGGCGGGCGTGCTGCTCGAGATCCGCGTGCACGAGAACGAGACCGTGCCGATCGACACGGTGGTCGCCGTGCTCGGCGAGGTGGGCGAGCAGCCCGCGGCAGCCACGGCGCCCGCCGCACCGGAGCCGACACCGCAGCCTGACGCCACGGCGACCAGTGCGTCGGCCGCGGCGACTGCGACCGCCACTGCGGGCCAGGATGTCGCCTCATCGGCCTCGGCCGAGGCATCCGAGGCCGCTGCGCGCGAGGACGCGGCGGCCAGCGCGGCGCCGGCCGAGCCGACGGCCGAGGATGCCACCATCGCGCGGCGCCGCCAGAAGTCGTCACCGCTGGTGCGGCGCATCGCGGAAGAGCACCACGTCGACCTGACGCACGTGCACGGCTCCGGCATCAGCGGCCGGGTGACCAAGACCGACATCCTGCAGTACCTCGACGACCGCACCCACGCGACAGGCGCGGTCCCGACCGGCGGCGGCCTCCACATCCCGGCATTCCAGCCCGGCGAGCCGGTGGACGTGCAGCCCATGTCGGTCATGCGCCGGAAGATCGCCGAGCACATGATCTACAGCCGGCGCACGTCGGCGCACGTGCACTCGGTGTTCGAGATCGACTTCACGAAGGTCGCGACCGCCCGGCAGGCGCTGAAGGCCGAGTTCGCGCAGGCGGGCGTCAACCTCACCTACCTGTCGTTCATCTCGCAGGCCGTCGCGCAGGCGTTGCGGGCGACGCCCGTGGTCAACGCCGCCATCGACGGCGACCGCGTCGCCTACAAGAAGCAGGTCAACCTCGGATTCGCCGTTGCCCTCGACTGGGGCCTCATCGTCCCGGTGCTGCACAAGGCCGACGAGCTGAGCCTGCTCGGCATCGCCCGGGGCATCGCCGATCTCGCCGGGCGCGCCCGCGCCAAGCAGCTCAAGCCCGAGGACGTCGCCGGCGGCACGTTCACCATCACCAACCCGGGGTCGTTCGGCACCCTGTTCGGGATGCCGATCATCAACCAGCCCCAGGTCGCCATCCTGGCCGTGGGCACCATCGAGAAGCGCGTGGTGGTGGTGGACGACATGATCGCCATCCGCCAGCGCGGCTACCTGACGCTCGGGTACGACCACCGGCTCGTCGACGGGGCCGTAGCCGACGAGTTCATGAGCCGCGTCAAGGCCACCCTCGAGTCCTGGAGCTGATGACGCCGCTGGACGTCCGGCGCGCCGGTCTCGTGCCCTACGAGGCCGGCGTCGCCCTGCAGGCCGAGCTCGTCGCGGCCCGCAAGGCCGGCACCATCCCCGACACGCTGGTCCTGCTCGAGCATCCGCCCGTCATCACCCTGGGCGTGAAGGTGCGCCAGTCGCGCGACCACGTGCTGGCCTCCGACGCGCAGCTGGCGGGGCTGGGCGTCTCGCTCTTCGAGGCCGGGCGGGGCGGCGACGTGACCTACCACGGCCCCGGCCAGCTGGTCGGGTACCCGATCCTCGACCTCCGGCCCGACCGGATGGACGCCCACCGCTACGTCCGCGACCTGGAAGAGGTCCTCATCCGGGTCTGCGCCGACCTCGGCATCGCCGCGGACCGGAAGGCCGGCCTGACCGGCGTGTGGGTGGGCGAGGAGAAGGTCGCCGCCATCGGCGTGCGGCTGTCGCGCTGGGTGACCAGCCACGGCTTCGCCCTGAACGTCACCACCGACCTGTCCCATTTCGGGCTGATCGTGCCCTGCGGCATCACCGACCGCGGGGTCACCTCGCTCGGGCGGCTCCTCGGCACCGCGCCCCCCATGGCCCGGGTCGAAGACCTCGTCGTCGGCCACCTGTGCGACGTGTTCGGCCTGAGCCGCCCCTGATCGCCCCACCTCCGGTCGAGCAGGACCACCCGGGCCTCGACCAGGGGGAGGGCTCGACCAAGGTCTAGTCCTGTTCCGGAAGGCCATCCTTGGATAGCGGATACTCTCTGGGCGGAGCCAACAGGACGATGCGTTTCGACGACGGGAATAACTTCCTCGTCTCCGGTGTTCTTGTGGACGGAGGCGAGATGAAGCGAGATAGCCAGAGCGAGCGAGCCCTGATCGAGCAACTGCAGGCCGGAGCACCCGGAGCCGTGGAGACGCTGGCAAGCGTGTACGGCAGCAAGGTGTATCAGCTGGCTTTTCGATACATGAAGAACCGCGAGGACGCCGAGGAAGTGACCCAGGACGTCCTCATGAAGGTGGTCAACAAGGTCCAGGCGTTCCGCGGCGACGCGGCCCTGTCGAGCTGGATCTACCGCATCACGTTCAACACCGCGATGTCGCGGCTGCGCAACGGCAAGTTCACGCGCCCCGCCGAGGTGTCCGAGCACGAGATGCAGGGGCAGGATCAGGAAGACGGCGTGCGCCGGCTTCGCGAGGCCGCCGACTGGTCGAGCATGGCCGACGAGGCCGTCCTCCGCGGGCAGCTGCGCGGCCGCCTCGCCCAGGCCATGAAGGGCCTGCCGGAGATTTACCGCACGCCCATCGTGCTGCGCGACATCCACGGCCTGTCGACCGAAGAGGCCAGCCAGGTGCTCAACGTGAAGAGCCAGACGCTCAAGTCGCGCCTGCACCGCGGCCGGCTGATCCTCCGCGAGCGTCTCGCCGACTTCAGCACCGGCCTGTCGCTGCACTCGGTCGCGTCGTAGGACCGACTACAGCAATTCGACATTCGAGATTGCACAATGCTCGGGGCGAGTGGCCGTCAGGCCGCTCGCCCCTTTTTCTTTTCGAGCGCGCTACTTCGAAGCCGCCTCGTCGCCCGAAGGTTCGGCCTCGGCGACGCACCACTTCACGCCCCGCCCCTCGACCTCGGTGACCTCGAAGCGCACGTGGTCGTAGCTGACCACGTCGCCGACGTGTGGCGGACGCCCAAGCACGGCCAGGATCAGCCCGCTCACGCTGTCGACTTCCTCGTGCTCCAGCTCGACGCCCAGCGCCTCGCCGGCTTCCTCCACGCGCGACGTGCCGCTCACGTGCAGCACGCCGGCCGGGTCGCGGTAGATGCTGGTCTTCTCCGTGGCGCCCTCGGCCACCTCGCCGATCACCTCGTCGAACAGGTCCTCGTGGGTCACCACGCCCGCCGTGCCGCCGTGCTCGTCGATGACCACGGCCATCTGCGCGCGTGCCTGCCGCAGCGTCTCGAGCACCACGTCGAGCGTCGCGGTTTCCGGCACTGCGGGGATCGCCCTGACCATCGCCGGCGTGAGCACCGACCCGCTGGCCTTGAGCAGCAGCAGGTCCTTCACGTTCACCATCCCGGTGAGCTGGTCGATGTCGCCCTCGTACACCGGGTACCGCGTGTAGGGCGCCTTGCGCACCGTCTCGGTCACCGTCGCCACGTCGGCGCCGAGCGGCAGCGCCGCCAGGCGCACGCGCGGCGTCATCACCTCGCGCGCGGTGAGGTCGCCGAACTCGAACAGCTCGCGCAGGATGCGGCCCGACTCCTCGCGCAGCATGCCGCCGGCCTGGCTCTCGGTGACGATGTAGGACAGCTCCTCGGGTGAGTAGAGGTGCTCGTGCGAGCGTTCCTGTCGCCGCACGCCGATGAGCCGCAGCAGCAGGTTGCCGAGCGCGTTCAGCACCAGCACCAGCGGGTAGCAGATCGCCTGCAGCACCAGCATGATCGGCGTGATCCACAACACGGTCCGTTCGGCGCGCTGCAGGGCGATGGACTTGGGCACCATCTCGCCGAATACGATGTGGGCGTAGGTCAGCAGCGCCACGGCGGCGATGCTCGCCAGCGTGTGCGCGGCCACGTACCGCGCCACCCCGAGGCCTTCGAACAGGTGCACGAGCCGCTCGGCCACCTCGTGCTCGCTGTACATGCCCAGCCCGAGGCTCGCGAGCGTGATCCCGAGCTGCGCCGTCGCGATGTAGCGGTCCTGCCGGCGCGGGTCGGTGAGCACCTGGTGCACCCGCCGCGCGATCCGCTCGCCTGCCGCGGCGCGCTTCTCGATGGACACGCGCGGCGTGCCGACGATGGCGAACTCCGCGGCGACGAAGAGCCCGTTCAGCAGCACGAGCACCGCCACGATCACCAGGAGCGTGATCACGCGCGCCCCCGGGCGGCGCCGGTCGCGCGCGGGGCCGGCGTCCGCAGCGTCGACTGCGTGAACTCGTCGGGGGTGGGCCCGAGCAGCGACGAGAGGATGTCGTCGAGCGTCACCATGCCGACCACGGCCTGCCTGGCGTCGACGACGATGGCCTGGTGCGTGCGGTGCCGCCGGAGCTCCGCGATCAGGCGATCGCCGGTCATCGCCTCCTCGACCCGCGGCGCCGGCTGCAGCAACTCGCGCACCGACCGCGCTGGCCGGCCCTCGACGTGTCGGACCAGCAGCCGCTTCGTGTTCAGGAAGCCGATGACGTTGTCGGGCGCGTCGCGGTAGATCGGCACGTAGGCCTGCGACGAGTCGAGGGCCATCGACAGCACCTGCTCGACCGGCGTCGTCACGTCGACCGACTGCATGCGGTCGCGCGTCGTCATCAGCTGGCTGGCCGTCCGCAGGCTGAAGCGGAGCGCGCGCTGCAGGCGACGCAGCTCGTCGGGTTCGAGCAGGCCGCCGTCGTGGCTCTCGGCGAGCAGCAGCTCGATCTCCTCGGGCGAGTGGACGTGGCCATGCGTGCCCTGCGCGCTGCCCAGCAGGCGGAGGATCAGCGTACCCGAGCCGTTGAGGAACCAGATGAACGGCCCGAGCAGCCACAGCGACCAGCGCATGGGCCAGTAGGTGTAGAGGGCCGTCTCGGTGGGGTACTCGAGCGCCAGCGACTTGGGTGCGAGCTCGCCGGCGACCATCGCGCCGACCGTGAGCACGAGCAGGATGGCCACCGCGGCGGCCGATGCCGCGGCCAGCGGGTCGAGGCCGAGCCGAGACTGCAGCTGTGCGGCGATGGCCGGGCCGTAGGCAATCTGGCCGTACGCGCCGAGGATGAGGCTCGACAGGGTGATGCCCACCTGGCAGGCCGCGATGTAGCGGTCGAGCGCGGCCGGGTCCTCGAGGATCGGCAGCAGGCGCTTCGCGGTGGCGTGGCCGTCTTCGGCCATCTGCCGGATGCGACTCTTGCGCACCGACACCGCGCCGAACTCCGCCGCGACATACAGGGCCGTCACCGCGACCATCGAGGCCACGATGAGCAGGGACGTGAGCACGTCAGCGGCCCGCGCCCGACCCCGTGAGCCCGGCGGGGACTCCGGACGGGAGTACCCGGACTCGTCCACCTGGTGCAAAGCGCACCAGCGACACGGCGGGCGGTGCCACGCCGCCGTCGGTGACCCACCAGCAGGGGAAGGCCTGCCGCGACCCGAACCAGGCGGCTTCTGCCACCCGCGCGGCGGCAGCGCCCAGCGTGTAGGCGCCGAGCGGCCACAGGCCGGCCAGCCGGGCGTTCACGCGGTCGCGCTGGTCGCGCCGGCAGGCATTCTCGGCAGGCGCGCCGTCGACCGAGGTCCGCGACCAGTCGACCACGCACGGCCGTGCCTCGCCGCTCGCGATCCCGACATGCACCGCGGACGGGCTGGTATCGGCATCGAGGGCCAGGAGCGCTCGCGCAGCGGCGGCGGCGGCCGTGGGCGCGCTGCCCACGAGCCTGTCTGGGGGGACCGCCCCGGTGGCGACGGCGCGCGCCACCACGAGATGGTGGGCGCTGTCGGCGCACACGATCACGGCGCCTGGCGAGCGCTTGTGCAGGTCCTTGAGGTGGTTCAGCGGGTCCGGGGTGATCGGATCGGCCAGCACCGTCACCCAGGCGCCAGCGGCTGCGTCGAGCGAGGCGCTGCCGGTCACGCGCGTGCTGTAGCCGTCGACGGGGCCAGACTGCAGGATGTCGAGGGCCTTGCCCGCGGCCAGGGTCTTCTCGGGGTCGATGAGCCTGACCTCGTCGAAACGCCCGCGCGAGGCCAGCGCGTAGGCGAGAGCGCCGCCGAGGGGGCCGGCTCCGAGGATGGCGACGAAGGGCATGGACGTGGGCGTGGCGCTAGCCGCGCGACCCCAGTAGTGTAAGGGCATGACTTCCCAGCCTCAACTCGCCGGCCACGTCGCCATCGTCACCGGGGGATCCCGGGGCATCGGGCTCGCCCTCACCTGCGGGTTCGTCGCCCGCGGCGCCCGGGTGGTGCTCTCGGGTCGTTCCCGGTCCGACCTGGATGCCGTCGTCGCCGAGCTCGGGACGTCGGCAGTCGCGGCCGTTCAGGGCGACGTCGCCGACCCGGCCACGGCCGAGGCGCTCGTCCGGACCGCCACGGAGCGGTTCGGCGGTGTCGATTCGCTCATCAACAACGCGGGCGTGGGGACGTTCGTGCCGGTGGCCGACATGGCCGTGGACGACTGGCACCGGCTCATCGCCACCAACCTCACGGGCGTGTTCCTGTGCTCGAAGGCGGCGCTGCCGGCGCTCAAGCAGCGGGGCGGCGGCTGGATCATCAACATCAGCAGCCTGGCAGGCAGGAACTCGTTCGCGGGTGGGGCGGCCTACTGCGCGTCGAAGGCCGGGCTGAACGCCTTCGCCGAGTCGCTCATGCTCGAGGTGCGGCAGGACAACATCCGCGTGTCGACGGTGATGCCCGGTTCGGTCCAGACGGGTTTCTCCGCGGGTGGCGATGCCGCCGGCACCGACTGGAAGCTGTCGGCAGACGATGTGGCGCAGGTGGTGTTCGACCTGCTGGGCAGCAGCGCGCGGAGCCTGCCGAGCCGCGTGGAGTTGAGGCCGAGCCGGCCGAAGTGATTGCTCATGCCTCATGCCTCATGCCCCATGACGCATGACGCATGACGCATGACGCATGGACGGCATTACGCGCCGCGTTTCGACGCGGCCAGTGATGCCGCCCATGCGGCAGCTGGTGCGAGGAAGAAGGCGCCGATCCACGTCGCCAGGGTCCGTGGCGCGATGTGCAGCGTGTCGAGGCCGTAGCCGGTGAGCAGGATCGCGGCGGCCGACACGAACGTGTGGAGCGCGAGTTCGATGGCGAAGATGCGGCCGCGCACCCGCGCCTTGACCACCAACTGCAGCAGCACGGAGCTGAGCACCCACAGCAGCGTGCCGAATACGTGGGCCCACACCACGGCCGCCGCGCCGGTCCACAGCGTGGGCGCGTTGGCCAGGGCGAGGTAGCCCAGCGACGCCAGACCGTAGCACCACGGGACGAGCGCGCGCAGGCGGCGCTCGTCGCGGGCCTGCGCGGCCCGCGCCAGCAACGCGCCGCCGATGGCGCCGACGCCGCGCGCCGCGAAGAGCACGCCGATGCCGAGGGCGGCTGTCTGGCCCGGCGTGGTCGGGAACACGCGCTGCCCGAACACGGTGAGCAGCAGCATCATCCCGCCGGCCACGGCCCAGACCGCCTTGATGCTCAGCAGGGCGATGGTCGCGGGGTGCTCGCGCAGGTACGCGAGGCCGTCGCGCATGCCGAGGCCCGCGCCCTTCGCGGCGTGCGTGTGGTGCGTCTCCTCGACGTGCAGGCCCCGCAAGGCGGCGGCCGAGGCGAGGAACGACAGCCCGTTACACAGGAAGGCCGCGTCGCGCCCGACGAGCACCGTGACGGCCCCGCCGACCGACGCCCCGATGGTGAGCATCACGGCCCACGTCGCCGCCGAGAGCGCGTTGGCGGTGATCAGGTGCTCGCGCGGCACCACGTCGGGCAGCATCGCCGTGCGTGCCGGCTCGAAGAACGCGGTGGCGATCACGCCGAGGGTCACGAGCAGGAAGGCGAGCCAGATCTGGTCGGCCGACCGCACGAACACCAGGCCGGCAAACAGCACGGCGCGGGCGAGGTCGGCGCCGATCATGAGCGTGCGGCGCGACATGCGGTCGGCGACCACGCCGGCGATCGGGCTGATCAGCGCCAGTGGCAGCAACTGCACCACCATCATCGCCGCCACGAGCGTAGCCGAGCCGGTGAGGTCGAGCAGCAGCGCATACACCGCGACGGCGTTGAACCAGTCGCCCAGCTGGCTCACCACCTGCGCGATCCACACGCGGCGGAACTGCGGGTTGTGCAGGAGTAGTGCCGTGAACGTCATGCCGCGCTACCAGCCCTGGCCTCTGGACGTTCGTGCCGGGTTGGCAACGGCTCGGCAAACGACGCGGAGCAGGGCTCGGAACCTCCGGCGAACGGGACAGGCACATCGTCATGCTACGGCAGCACCTGCAGGTGTTGCTTTCCGAGGCGGCTCCGGTGCGACGGCTCTTCGGACTCGGCCGTCCCAGGGAACTGGACGGCGTCCGCCAATCTCGCCGGCGTGATCAGCGGATTCCCTTCGATGAAAGGCGCCCGATCGCGAGCGCGTGCGGTCAGCCGAGGTGCTTCAGCAGGAGGACCTCGTTGCCGGCGTGGCTGTAGATGACCTCATCGACGAGCCTGCGGGTGAGCAGCATCCCGTAGCCGCCGGGGCGCAGGCCCGCCTCGATGCGCCGCTGCATGTGCGACAGCGGGTCGTTGCCGGTCGCGGCGTGCGGAAGCGCATCCTGTGCGAAGCCGGGCCCGGGGTCGCGGAAGTAGAACGCCAGCGCCCGCCTGGTCCGGATCGCGTCCACGCGCACGTCCTTCTCGGGATCGAGGCCCGCGCCGTGCTCGATGGCGTTCACCAGGATCTCGCGGAACGCGAGCAGCAGGTGGTCCATCTCCGGTTCGTCGAAGAGGCGGCGATGCAACTCATCCATGAACGTGACGAGACGGTCGGCCGTCACCAGCTGCGCGCTGACACGCAGGGTGATCCAGTCGCGCGTCGCGCCGATCACGCGAATGCCGTACTCGGTGCCGTTGTCGGCCTCGACGGCTTTCCCGACGAGGTTCGCGATGTGGGCCGCGTCGAAGGGCCGCGTGAACACGGCGAAGACCTCTGCCCGCAGCGAGGCGAGGACCGCCTCGGGCGTTGCGGAGTCGGCCAGGAAGATCGCACGGATGCCGGGCCGCAGCGCACGCGCCTGCTGCAGGAACGCGAGGTCCTCGTCGAACGTGGAGACCGGGCTCATCAGCAGCGTGTCGAACGGCTTGGCCGACAGGCGCTCGAGGCCCGCTGCCGCGCCCGTGACGTACTCGACGTCAAGGTCCTCGAGCCCGGGCAGGCGCGTCACGATGTCGTCATCGTCCGGGCGCTGGCGTACGACGAGCAACCGAGCCATGGTCTAGGTGGCCCTCTGGTTGCGCATGCCTTCCCCAACGAGCACGCCCCGACGAGCGAACGGGTCCGTACCACGAGGGGCAGGGTGAGGGTGAGGCGCCATTCGCGACACGTGACGAGGCGACGGCGGCACCGCGCTACCCAGTTGATCGAACGCGATGTGCTGCTGCACTGGGGTGTCTACCGCTACAGGCATGTGCCAACGAGCGTACGATCCGGTCGACGTTTCCACAACGAGGAACCCTCATGTCCGTCATGCCCCAGCCGGGCCCAGCCTCCATCGACGCCGTGCGCGGCGAGCTCCAGGCCACGTTGCAGATGCAACGCGACGCCTACCTGGCGCACCCCTACCCCACCTTCGCGGAACGCGAGGCCGACCTGTTGAAGCTCAAGGCGTTCGTCGTGGACAACCGCGACGACCTGGCAGACGCCATCAGCAGGGACTACGGACACCGATCCAGGCACGAGTCGCTCTTTGCCGAAATCGTCAACGTGATCGACGGGGTGGACCACGCCATCAAGTCCCTGAAGGCCTGGATGAGGCCGCAGAAGCGCCACATCGACCTGAAAACCTTCATGGGCGCGTCCAATCGCGTCACTGCCCAACCGCTGGGCGTTGTCGGCGCCATCATTCCCTGGAACTTCCCGATCTGGACCAGCTTCAACGGCCTGATCTGCACGTTTGCCGCCGGCAACCGCTCCATGGTCAAGATGAGCGAGAACTCCCGGCAGACCTGCGCGCTGTTGATCGAGCGGATTCCGAGGTACTTCTCTCGCGACAAGCTGGCGTTCTTCGACGAGACCGGCGGCGTCGGCGTGGAGTTCTCGAAACTGAAGTTCGATCACCTGATCTTCACCGGCTCGGGTGCCACCGGACGCGCCGTGATGGCCGCAGCCGCCAGCAACCTGTGCCCCGTCACGCTGGAGTTGGGCGGAAAGTCCCCTGCCATCATCTGCGACGACTTCCCCCTCGAGACCGCCGCCGAGCGCCTGTTGTTCGGCAAGTGCTTCAATGCCGGCCAGGTCTGCACGACCGTAGACCATACGTACGTCCCACACGGAAAGGTTCAGGACTTCGTGGCCCTGGCCAGGACCATCGTCAGCGGCCGCTACCCTACGCTGGACAGTCCCGACTACACCTCCATCATCGACGAGCGGGCGTTCACGCGAATCACCAGCGCCCTGGAAGAGGCTCGCGACAAGGGAGCCACACTGGTACAGCTCATCCCCGGGACACCATGGGATGCCACCACCCGGAAGATTGCTCCGCACATCGTGCTGAACGCTCCGGCTGACTGTGAGCTGCGCACCCGCGAGATCTTCGGCCCGGTCATGCCGGTGATCGGCTACACCGATATCGAAGAACCCATCACGGCGATCAACGCAGGACCTCGCCCGCTGGCCCTCTTTCCGTTCAGCAACGACAAGCGCAAGGTCCAGCACCTGATCACCCACGTGATGTCAGGCGGAGTGACCGTCAACGACTGCATCTACCACACGGCACAACACGACATGCCGTTTGGCGGTGTTGGCGAAAGCGGCATGGGCCAGTACCACGGCTACGAAGGCTTCCTCACCTTCTCCAAGATGCGCCCCGTGTTCTACCAGGCGTCGTTCTCGGCCATCAGGTTCATGTGGCCACCGTACGGCAGGTTCGCGACCAGGTACCTCGATTCCCTGACGAAGTAGGCATGTCCACGGCCCATCGGCCTCGCCTGGGCCGCGTGGCCTATCTGGCAGCGCAGCGCTCGGCGGTCACGGGCTTGGCCGTGACCTTCGGCGCCGCCGTCACCGTGCTGCCCAGTTGATCGAACGCGATCTGCTGCAGCGCGCTGACTTCGGCGCGCGACAGCCCCAGCTCGAATCCCGAGCACTCGGCCTCGCCCAGCGACCGCGGATCCCGCCCCGTCACGCTGCCGAAGATCACCAGTGCCTCCAGGTAGTACCCCGCCGTACTGGCGTGGTACGAGTCGTACGTCCAGAGATTGAGCTTGCCTGCCTCGATGCCGTCGTAGGGATTCGCGTCGGCCACGCCCGCCTGCATGGCGCGGGTCCAGGCCTCTCCGACCGGGATGACCGCCTTGACCCCAGCGGGGCCAGCCGCCTTGTCGTACGCGGCGCGAATGTCCCGCGCCATCGTCTCGATGGTCTCGCCCGTCCAGGCCCCCTTCGCCGGGTACACGTGATCGGCGCGCGCCCACGTCGCCATGGTGTAGATGGCCACGTTCGGGTTCTTGCCGCGAAGGACGTCGGCCATCTGCTTCGTCGTGGCGACCAGCTTGGCCGGATCGCGGGGCTTCTGGGCATCGAGCAGGCTGAAGCCGTGCATGACGACGGTGTCCCAGCCCCGCGCGCCGATCACGTCCAGCTTGTTGGCGAGGTGGAAGTCGAGCCCACTGCCGCCACGCGTCTCGAGCGCCACGTCGTAATCGAGCCCGGCCTGCTGGGTGAACGACTTGAACAGCGCCGGGACGCCGCCGATGCCTTCGTCGTTCAGGTCGGTGACGGTCGCCGAGCGGTAGAACCGCACCGCGGATCCCGTGCCATAGAGGAAGCTGTTGCCGATGAACAGGATGCTGATGCTCGCGGCAGTGCCCGTGCTGCCGAAGGCGAACATCAGGACGGCGATCAGGGCGCTCACCGATTTCATGGCGCCCATTCTGCCCTATTCATCCAAGGGCCGCCGATGGCTGCGTGGGCCTGCCTTGCACGCGGCCGGCTACGAGGCGAGCACGCGCGCCAGCGTCGGCGCGTCGATGTTGGCGCCGGTGATCAGCAGCACCAGCGGGTCGGGCAGGTCGTCGAGCACGCCGCCGAGCAGCGCGCCGACGGCGATGCCACCCGCCCCTTCAACCACCAGGCGCTCGTGCGCGAACAGCGCGCGCACGCCGTCGACGAGGCAGGCTTCCGGCACGAGGCGCACGGGGACGCTGCGCGCCTGCACCAGGTCGAACGTGAGCGCGTTGGGCTCGAGGTTGCCCGTCAGCCCGTCGGCCAGCGACTCGCCGGGCGTGATGGTGGTGGTGTGCCCAGCCGCGAGCGCGCTCGTGAAGGCCGGGTTCACTTCCGGCTCCACGCCGATCACCGGCACGCGGCCGTTCGCGCCGATCGACACCCCCGACAGCAGGCCGCCCCCACCCGTCGGGACGATGATCGCGCCGGCGTTTGGCATGTCTTCGAGCACCTCGAGGGCGATCGTCCCGGCCCCGGCGATCACGTCAGGATGGGCGTAGGCCGAGATGAACAGCCCGTCGCCTGCGGCGCTCGCGGCGATGGCGCGCGCTTCCGCGGCGTCGTAGTCGACGCAGTCGGCGACAATCGTGATGCCGGGCCCCCGCAGGCGATCGAGCTTGGCGCGCGGGGCGTCCTTCGGGACGTAGATCGTGAGCTGCGCGCCGAGTTCACGTGCGATGCTCGAGAGTGCGACGCCGTGGTTGCCGGCCGAGGCGGTGACGAGCGGCGGCAGCGTGCCCTCGCGCTCCTCGAGCGCGAGCAGCGCGTTGACGGCGCCGCGCCGCTTGAAGGCGCGGGTTCGCTGCAGCGTCTCGAGCTTGAGCCACACGTCGCGTCCCGTGGCGGCCGACAGGGCCTCCGCTCTCAGCAGGGGCGTGCGCGTGACGAAGGGCGCGATGCGGCGGGCTGCCGCCTGGACGTGTTCGAATGAGACCGACATGTTGATCGAATCGTGTGCCGTGCCGCCGTTCGAGAAGAACGGCTACGTGGTGGCCTGCCCGGTGACGGGCGAGGCCATCGTCATCGACCCCGGTGCCGAGGTCGACCAGTTGATCGCCATTGTCCGTCGAACGGGCGTCTCGGTGCGCTACATCATGCTCACGCACTCGCACCTCGACCACATCGCCGGCTGCAACGAGGCCAAGGCCGAGTGGGACGTGCCGCTCGTCCTGCACAAGGACGACCTGTTCCTCTACGAGCGGGCCGTGCAGCAGGGGGTGGCGTTCGGCTTCAGGATGCGCCCCCAGCCTCCCATCGACGCCTGGTTCGACCAGCAGCCCGAGTGGACGTTCGGCCAGTGTCGCCTGACGGCGCATCACACGCCCGGCCACAGCCCGGGACAGGTCTGCCTGCAGGTGGGTGTGGGTGACGGACCGGCCGACCGCCTGTTCGTCGGCGACACCCTCTTTGCCGGTTCGATCGGCCGCACCGACCTGCCGGGGGGTGATCACGCCACGCTGCTGCGCTCGATCCGGGAGGTGCTGCTGCCGCTGGGCGACGACGCGATCGTGTATCCCGGGCACGGACCGACGACGACGATCGGGCAGGAACGGCGGACCAATCCGTTCTTGATCTAGCGAACGCCGAACGCCGAACGCCGAACGCAGGGCGCACGGCGAGGCGGTCAGGGACACGCAGCCGCCGGACAGCCCTAGCTCGTCGAAGGTCAGGCGGCGACGGGGCAGACGAGCGAACCCGGCGTCGTGCCCATGAGGCTGATGGTCTGTGCCTCGTCAGGAATCCGTGTTCGAGGCCCGTCGCGTCGACATGGCTGCAGCTCGACAGGCAGCGTGCCGGGGCAAAGCGCAGGTGCCGCCGCACGGTGAGCTGCCGCGCGAACGCGTCTACAGTGTCGACATGCGCGACACCTTCCGGAGCATCGCCGACCGCACCGCCGTCATCATCGGCTCGCCATGGACGTTCGTCGGGTCCGTGATCGTGACCGGCGTGTGGCTCGTCCTCGGGCCGGTCTTCCAGTACTCGGACACCTGGCAACTGACGATGAACACCCTGGCGTCGCAGGCGACGTTCCTCGTCGCGTTCCTGCTGCAGAACACGCAGAATCGAGACACGCGCGCGCTGCAGCTGAAGCTCGACGAGCTCCTCCGCAGCACGACGGGCGCCCGCAACGACCTCGTGCAGCTCGAGAACATGTCCGATGACGAGCTCGATCGCCTGCACGAAGAGTTCGAGACGCTGAAGCGGCGGCGGTCGGCACGAGAGCCGCGAGGTCCTGCCTGACACCGCACGCGAAACGTTGCCACGTCGCTGGCGGCAAGGGGTGGCCAGGAGGTCAGCGGCGACGCCGCGACAGGGCGCGCCACAGGCTGAGGACGCCGACCGCGGCCAGCATCAGCGGCAGCAGGACCACGGCCACGCGCGTGGTGGCAATGCTGTCTGTGGTGGAGAAGGGCTTGTCGGGTACATCAGGCAGCACGATCACTGCGAAAGGGCTGCCCACAGTGAGATTCGCAAGGTCGCCGGCCAGTTCGAATTGCTGGTCGGGCGTGAACGTGACGCCACCGAACGTGTAGCGCACCCTCGCCATGCGGTAGGTCTCGTACTTCCCACTGATCGTCTCGCCTGTCGGCGATGTCGCCTGCCGCCGCTCGTCTTCGACACCCGCGATCGTGCCTTGCACAAGCGTGCCTTCAGCCTTCAGGCGCGCGAGTCGCCCGCGTTCGGGCCCGCCCTGCACCCAGACGAAGGAGGCCAAGGCCAGCACCAGGCCACCGAACAGGACGAGGGCCATGCGGGTCAGCAGGGCTTTCACGTCGTCATTATCGGCGAACTCCCTGGCTGGAACCTGCTGCGCGCCAATCGCGGCGGCCGCTCACGGTGTCGTGCGCTGCGACCGCGGAAGCACGCGGTAGTCCAGCCGGCGATTCGATTCGTGCTGGCTCAGGTCAGCGGGTGTGGGTGGCCAGGAAGGGCAGGATGTCGGCGCAGAGGGCGTCGGGCGCTTCTTCCGCCAGGTAGTGGCCGCACTCGAGTGCGCGGCCATCGACCGATTCGGCCACACGTCGCCATTCGTGCAGCACATCGAAGCACTGGGCAATGACGCCGTGCTGCCCCCAGAGCACCCTGAGTGGCACGCGCAGTCGACGACCAGCGGCGCGGTCGTCACGGTCGTGTGCGAGGTCGATGCCCGCGGACGCGCGATAGTCTTCGCAGATCGCGTGGACCGTGGCCGGGTCGCTCGCGCACCGCTCGTACTCTGCCAGCACATCGGCAGGAAATGGAGCGAGACCGGCGTGCCTGCCGCCCAGGAGGCTCCGCACATAGAGCGCCCCGTTCAGTCCGATCAGCGCTTCAGGCAACGGGGCCGGCTGGATGAGGAAGAACCAGTGCCAGTACGCGCGAGCGAACGCGTCGCTCGTCTGCTCGTACATCGCCAGGGTCGGCGCGATGTCGAGCAGGACCATCGCACGCACACGATCCGGATCGTCCAACGCGAGGCGGTGCGCCACACGCGCGCCACGATCGTGCGCCACGACAAGGAACCGATGGTGGCCGAGCGACGCCATCAGCGCCACGAGGTCGGCGGCCATGACGCGCTTGCTGTAGGTCGAGTGATCGACGGCGCCTGCGGGTTTGCCGGAGTCGCCGTATCCACGCAGATCTGGCGCGATCAGCGTGAAATGCGGTGCCAGCGACGGCCACACGCGATGCCACATCAGGTGCGTCTGCGGATGACCATGCAACAGAAGCACGGGCGGCCCGGAGTGTGCGCCGACACGCACGTTCAGCGTGATCGCGTCAGCCCCCCTGCCGACGGCGACACGCTGCGCGCGGACGTCGCGCAGCGTCCTACCTGACATGGGCTCTGGTGCGCGCGAGGCGCGGCAGACCAGCGCGCTGCACGAACAGTGGGTCGACGCAGTCCAGGTCACCACGGGCCATGGAGTCCACCAGTGCCGTCAGCGCCGGGATGGCACTGGCGGCGTGTGCACCGCGCAACACGCGGCGTTCCGCTGCCGGAAGAACCAGTCCGTGATGTAGGCCACCTTGGCGATGTGGTGGCTGGGCCGGGCCCGCGCACCGTGGGGCGCACCGGGCAAGCGGACCAGTTCCGTTGGCACACCGCGCAGCCGCAGCGCCGTGAACCACGCTTCGGACTGCCCGAACGGCGTGCGATGGTCCGCATCGCCGCCCATCACGAGTGTCGGCGTCTGCACGCTGGCCACGCGCGACAGTGGCGACTGCTCCCAGTAGTGTGTCGGGTTCTCCCATGGTGTGCCGCGCAGCCAGCGGCCCTGAAAATGCGAGCCATTGTCGGCCGTCAGGACTTCGCTGGTCCAGTCGATGACCGGATACAACACCGCCGCGGCACGGAAGCGCGTGGTGCGCGCCGTGAGCCAGGCCGTCAGCAGACCACCGCCGCTGCCACCAGTGACGTAGAGCTGCGCCGGATCGGCAACGCCGCGAGCCACCATCGTGTCGACCGCCGTCAGCAGGTCGTCGGCATCATCGCCGGGGTAGGCCTTGTCGATCATCCGGGCGAACGCTTCGCCGTAACCCGTGGAGCCTCGTGGATTCACGTACAGCACCACGTAGCCCTGCGCGGCCATCCACTGCTTCTCGATGTCGAAGCGATCACCGTAGGCGGCGAAGGGACCGCCGTGGATCTCGAGGATCATCGGATACGCCTGTCCCGGTGTGTAGCCGGGAGGCGTGATGATCCACGACTGGAAGCGCTGGCCATCCCTGGACGATGTCGCCCAGAACGACGAGACCGGTCCCACCAGCCGGTCGGCGAACACATCATCATTCACCGCGGTCAGCTGCGTCGGTAGTGCACCAGCCGCGGCGGCGAACCAGATGTCGCCTGGTGTCGCTGCCGAGCCTCGCGTGAGCGCCACTGCGCCGCCGCGACTCTGCGAGAACGCCTGCCCGCCGCCGTAGGCGTCGAGACCGCTGGCCAGCGAGTCGGTCATCAATGTCGTCGAGCCATCGAGCATGACGCGCCAGAGCCCGACCCGCCCTTCGCGATCGGCGAGCAACAGCAGGCCACTGCCATCGGGGAGCCACTGCGGGTTGTCCACTGCGGCATCGAACCCGGCCGACAGCAGGCGCGGTGTCGCGTGATCACCACGCGGGATCAGCCAGAGCCTCGGCTGGGTCCAGGCGTGCCCGGCATCCTCAACACTGACGAATGCGAGCCACTTGCCGTCTGGAGACACCACCGGCGACCGGTTCGTGCCGCGCCGACGGAACACCGGCGTGACCGCGCCGTCGCTGACCCGCACCTCGAACAGATCCGAAGAGCGCGACGTCAGGTCGGGTGACGGATCACCGTTGGCGGTGACGATGAGCGCTGCGCCGTCCGGCGTCCAGATGCCGGGAGTCGCGCCGTACGCCCGTCCGTACTGCAGGGCGCCACCGGAGGTGACCTGTCGCGCCGTGCCGCCGGTTGACGGCATCACGAACAGTTCCGCGCGACCGCTCGGCAGCAGTCCAGCCCCGTCGCTGCGGTACCGCAGGTCGGTGGCGACAATCGCGGCCGGTGCCCATGTGGCCCCAGACGGTGCCGAGGGCATTCCCGCCGGGACGTGTGGCGGCGATGCGACGAGCATCGCAAACGCGATCTGCGCTCCATCGGGCGAGAGCGCAAACCACTCCGGTGTGGCCGGCAGCTTGGCGAGCCGCACGGTCTGCTCACTGCCGACGTCGCGACGGAACAGCTGTGTGGTCCCATCCACGCTCGACAGATAGATGATCGCATCGCCCGATGGCGTCCATCGGGGTGCCCGATCCTCTCCGTCGCCAGCGGTCAGGCGCCGGTGCACCGATGCGTCCGCGTTCACCATCCAGAGCTGCGTCACCGCCCGGTCGCGCATGATGTCGTGGCTCTGCCGCACGTACACCACGCGCGTGCCATCCGGCGAGAGCTGCGGATCGCTCACCGTCTCGAGACGGAAGAGATCGAGCGGTGCCAATGGTGTGACCGCGCGGCGCGCCACCGTTGCGACCCGCGCCGCAGTCGGCACCAGATCGTGTCCCTCCGGGGGCAGGTCGTAGCCCGCGAGCGCCAGTCGTGGCGCTCTGTTCGGCGCGCGCGTGATGCCCCATGGCGTCACGGGGGTGCGATGGAGGAAGCCGCGCACCTCGGCCTCGGTCAGTCGCGACACCGTTCGCTGGCCGGGGCGGTACCAGCTATCCACCTTCTGCCACGCTCCGTCCACTCGCGCCACGACAATGTAGTGATTGGCCGACCCTGCGGTGGGTGCGCGGCTCGGGCGTGCTCCCTTGCCGAGATCGGCATCGGCACCGACGATGAAGACCGCGTGCGCATTGCGTCGCAGATACTCGTGCACTGCGCGGTCACGCTCCGCGACAGTGGCCAGCGTCACCCCGAAGAGCGGTTCGGCGTCCAGCCCGAGCACATCGAGCATGCGATGGAATTCGTCGCTGGCCGATCGCCGTGACGAGACGATCGCGCCGCTCGCGTCTGTCACGGGTTTGGTCGATCCGATCGCCCCTGCCACGCCGTCGACATCAGCGTGCAGGTAGAGACGCTCCTGCACCCGGTGTGCGGTGGCGATCGTGTGGTCGGGCGGCAATCCGAAGAGACGTGCCACCGTGTCGATGCTGCCGCCCAGCAGCACGAACGCGTTCAGCGATGCCGCCGCACCGCAGCGCGCATCGTCGCTTCGTGTGTCATCGAGCCGATCCAGCTGCGTGAGGTACGCGACACGCGCGAGGGGTGACGACGTGCTGAGCGTGTCGGTCTCCCGCCCCTGCGCGACCACGCGGTCCGGAGCGGTGAGTGCGGCGAGAACTGCCAGCGCGAGGAATCGGTTCATTGGAGGCAGACGCGGTTGGAGGCGGATGGTATGCCCCTTGTGTGGCGGCAGGCAACACCAGGCCGCCGCCGGGACCAGCGTCGGTGGAGTGTCGCCGTTCGTGTCTCGCTCTCATGACAGGCTGGCCGCGGTCCGCGCCGCCGGCCGACGAGGCCGGCACCGTGCGCTGGACTCGCGTGAACGGCCGCATCGCGCGTTGCATGCCGCATACGTACGGATTGTGCTAGATTCGTACGTATGCGGAAGCTGACACTGAGCGTCGATGCGCAGGTCATCGAACGCGCCAAGCGGTACGCCAGAGCCAACGGCACGTCGGTGTCGCGACTGGTCGAGAAGATGCTCGACCTCGCCTCGGCTCCCGCCCCCGACCGCATGGAGGTCCCGCCGGTGCTGTCGCGGCTGCGCGGTTCCCTGCGCCGCGGCACCACGCGCGATTACCACGCCTATCTCGAGCGGAAGTACCGGTGAAGCGGCTCCTGCTCGACGTCAATGTCGTACTCGACGTGCTCCTCGATCGTCGCCCGTTCGCCGACGCATCAGCCGCCGTCTGGGCGGCGGTGGAACAGGGACGCGCCGAAGGGTTGCTGGCGGCGCATGCCGTGACCACCATCCACTACCTGAACGCGCGCGCGGTGGGCGTCCGCATGGCCGGAGACACGACCGACGCGCTGTTGGGCGTCTTCGATGTGGCCCCCGTGGACGACGTGGTCCTGCGTGCGGCGGTGGGGCTCGGCTGGAAGGACTTCGAAGACGCCGTCACGGCCGCCGCGGCCCGCCGCGCGAAGTGTGATGCCCTCGTCACGCGCAACCCTAAGGACTTTCCTCGGTCGCCCGTGCGGATCCTCACACCGGCGGAGGCCATGGCCTGGATCACGGCGACACGCACAGCGCGGCCTTCCTGATGCGAGCCTGCGCATGATGGGGTCGAACACCGTGTTGGGTCCGCGCGGCAGCACGTAGGGCTTCCCCTTCTCCTGCGCCTCCCAGTATTGCCACGGCAGTCTGCCGGCGCCGAGCTCGTAGTCCATGGCGTCCCAGGTGTCCTCGCGGAACGCGTAGAACGCCCAGTGCACGCCGTCCGCCTCCAGCGCAGCAAGCACGTCCTCGAGATAGCGCGGACAGTCGCTCCAGGTCCGCACACAGCCGAACTCGCCGGCCACCAGGCGATTCATCGGCACGTGGTGCCGCTTCGCCCAGTCGACAGGTTGCTGCAAGTAGGACTCGATGCGGGCCGCGTTCCATTCGACGTCGGTCCCACCGAACGGGGCCCGTCCTGGATACCGGTACGGCACCTGACGCTTGATGTTAGGCGCGCTGGTCGCCGCCCACGGCTCGTACATGTGATAGGCATACAGCAGCCGGTCATCCCGGAGTGGCGCGGGCCAGTAACTCCATCCGTCGGCGGCCGCGTAGAAGCCACCGTCGAGCATCACCGGAACCTCCGCATCGACCTCCCGCACCGCCGCAACCAGCAGCGCGTAAAGAGCCGGCAGATCGCGCGTGCCACCGCGCACCTTCTCGTACCATGCACGCATCGTCTCTGGCGGCGAGTGTTCCTCCAGGCCACCCCTGCGCTCGGGAACGGGCTCGTTGATCAGGTTCAATGCCGCTATGGCCGGATGACCCTCGAGGGCCCCGGCCAGGTCGCGCCAGAAGGCGGCCGACTGCCGCCAATACCGCTTGTCGTTCCACAACCGGTCGTCGAACTGGTTGCCGTTCTGCTGGATCCAGCGCGAACCCGGCAGTGACAGCGGCGTGACGACCACCTTGAGTCCCGCCGCATGCGCGTCGTCCAGCACGCGACGAAGCGTCGCCAGGTCCTCGGGCACGAGGCGCTGATAGTCGTCGAGGCTGCCAAAGAGGAAATCCCGCTCGCGGGACTTCCACTTGCTGAACGTGAGGCGCACCCAGGTGGCGCCGTATCCGCGCAACGCACGGAAGTACTCGGCGTCCGGTGGAGTGCCATTGAAGCTGTTGGCGCCCCGCTGGGGCGTGTTCCAGAAGTGCATCGGGTCGGCTGCGAACGCCGGCACCGACAGCATGCTCGCGAGAAGCAGGGCGATTGATGTGCGGGGCACGGCCCCGAAGTGTATCCGCTGGCCGCCACCGTGCTGCGGACGTGTGCGACGCGCGGGCGGCTGCCCACCGGCCTATCATTGCCGCCATGGTCCGCAGACGCTGGTGGTTGACCGCCCTGATGGGCGTGGTCGTCGTGGGATGTGGCGCGCCCTCGGGTGGCGACGGCCAGGCCGAGTTGCCAGCGCCGACGCTTCCCGGCCGCCCGCGCATCGCGCTCGTGATGAAGTCCCTGGCCAACGAGTTCTTCGTCACGATGGCCGACGGGGCCCGGAAGCATCACGAGTCGCACCACTCGGACTACGACCTCATCGTCAACGGGATCGGCAACGAGAGCGACATCACGCAGCAGGTGGCCCTCGTCGAGCAGATGCTCGCCCAGCGCGTCAGTGCCATCGTCATCGCCCCGGCCGACTCACGGGCGCTCGTGCCGGTCCTCCGGAAGGCCCAGCAGCAGGGGGTGATCGTCGTCAACATCGACAACAAGCTCGACGCGGAGACGTTGACGGCGGCTGGGCTGCGCGTGCCGTTCGTCGGCCCCGACAACCGCGCCGGGGCGCGCGCGGTGGGGGCGGTTCTCGCGGCGGCGCTGCCGAAGGGCGCGTCCGTGGCCATCCTCGAGGGCATCCCGACGGCATTCAACGCACAGCAGCGCCGGCTCGGCTTCGAAGACGCCATGGCGACGGCCGGCATGCGCGTGGTGTCGGTGCAGAGCGCAGCCTGGGAACAGGACAAGGCCAACGCGATCTCGGCCGCCCTGCTGCGCGAGCATCCGGACCTGAAGGCCCTGCTCGCGAGCAACGACAGCATGGCGCTCGGCGCGGCCGCCGCCGTCCGCCAGGCGGGGCGCACCGGTCAGGTGCAGGTCGTCGGCTTCGACAACATCGCGGCAGTCCGCCAACTGCTCGACGACGGCCGCGTGCTCGCGACGGCGGATCAGCACGGCGACCAGCTCGCGGTGTTCGGCATCGAGGCCGCGCTGCGGATCCTGCGGAAGCAGGCGCCGCCTGAGGATCGCCAGACGCCCGTCGACGTGGTCACGAAGCGGTGAACACCGACATCGTGCTGGCCGTGCGCGGCCTCTCGAAGGCCTACGCCGCCCCGGTGCTCGTCGGCGCCGATCTCGACGTGCGGGCCGGCGAGGTGCACGCGCTGATGGGCGCCAACGGTGCGGGCAAGTCCACGCTCGTGCGCATCGCGTGCGGCCTGACGCCTGCGGACGCCGGCACGATGACGCTCGCCGGCACACCGTACGCGCCGGCATCACGTCGCGCCGCCGACGATGCTGGTGTGCAGGTCGTGCTGCAGGAGCTGAACCTCGTTGCCTCGTTGAGCGTGGCCGAGAACCTGTTCCTGGCTCGGTTCCCGCATCGCTTCGGCGTGATCGATCGCGCCACGTTGCACACGCGTGCGCGACAGGCCCTGGACGCGGTCGGGCTCGGCGACCTCGATCCCCGCACGCCGGTGCACCGCCTTGGCGTCGGGCAGCAGCAGCTCGTGGAGATCGCCGCGGCGCTGACGCGCGAGTGCCGCGTGCTCGTGCTCGACGAGCCGACGGCGGCGCTCGGCGCGGCCGAGGTCAGCCGGTTGTTCGGGCACATCCGACGCCTTCGCGAGCAGGGTCTCGGCATCCTCTACATCACGCATCGCATCGACGAGATCGCACGCATCGCCGATCGCGTGACCGTCCTGCGTGACGGCCGCGTGGTCGACACGCGCACGGCGGCGTCGTTCGATCAGGACGTGCTGCTCGACCTCACCGTCGGCCCGGCCGCCAGGGAGCCTTCGGAGGCGTCGCCGACCCGTGCGCGCACCACGGGCGACGGCGATCGTGGCGTTGCGCTGCATGTGCACGGGCTGTCCCGTGGCCACGCCGTGCGCGACGTCAGCTTCCACGCCGGCAGGGGCGAGATCGTCGGCTTGTCAGGCCTCGTGGGCTCTGGCCGTACCGAGACGCTGCGGCTGATCTTCGGCGCTGATGTGCCCGACGCCGGGCACGTCAGCCTCGGCGACGGCCCACCGCTGCGCCTGCGGAGTCCGGCCGACGCGGTGCGGGCCGGCATCGGCCTGTTGCCGGAGGATCGACGGACGCAGGCCTTGCTCCTCACGCAACCGGTGCGCGCGAACATCACGCTGGCGGCCATGGCGCGGGTCTCGCGCGCACGCACGTGGGTCGACGCCAGCCGCGAGACGCAGGTCGCCTCGACGCTGGCGACACGGCTCGACGTGCGCGGGCACGGCCTCGAGCAGGCCGCTGGCACACTGAGCGGCGGCAACCAGCAGAAGACCGTGCTGGCCCGGTGGCTGCTGCGCGACTGCGCCGTGCTGCTCGTCGACGAGCCCACCCGCGGCATCGACATCGGCGCCAAGCAGGCCATTCACGAACAACTCCGCGAACTCGCCGCCCGCGGCACCGCGCTGGTGGTCGTGTCGAGCGAACTCGAGGAACTGATGGCGATCTGTGACCGCATCGTCGTGCTGGCGGCCGGGCGCGTCACCGGCACGTTTGCGCGCGCCGACTGGAGCGAGGACGTCCTGATGCAGGCCGCATTCGCCGGCCAGGGACGACCGGCATGATGGCCGCGCCTCAGCCCCCACGTGCGACCGGGCGCTACCAGGCGATGGAGGCCGAATACGCCGCGCTGGTCGTGGTGTTGCTGCTGCTCATCGCGTTGTTCAGCGCGGCGGCCGACCACTTCTTCACCCGACTGACCTTCACCACGCTCGCCAACCAGGTGCCTGCGCTCACCGTGATCACGGTCGGCATGACGCTGGTGCTGGTGGCCGGAGGCATCGACCTGTCGGTCGGTTCGGTCATGGCGCTGACCGCCGCGATCCTCGGTGTGGCGCTGGCCGGGTGGCACTGGCCCCTGCCGTTGGCTCTACTCGCCTGCGGCGGCATCGGAGCGCTGACCGGTCTCGTGAACGGGATCGTGACCGTGCGCTGGGCGCTCCCGTCCTTCATCGTCACGCTGGGGATGCTGGAGATCGCGCGTGGCGGCGCCTACCTGGTCACCGACTCCCGGTCGGTCTTCGTCGGCGCCGGGCTCGATGCGATCGGTGCTCCGCTGCCGTGGCTCGGCCTGTCGCCCGCGTTCCTGGTCGCCGTGGCGCTGGTGATCGCTGGCCAGTTGCTGCTCACGCGCACCGTGTTCGGACGCTACCTCGTGGCGATCGGCACCAACCGTGAAGCGGTGCGCCTGTCCGGGATCGCGTCTGCGCCGGTGGAGGTGGCGGTCTTCACGCTGTCGGGCGCCCTGGCCGGCCTCGGCGGGGCGTTCCATGTCGCCTATCTCGAGTCGGTCGACCCCAACGCCGGGATCGGGCTCGAACTGTCGGCGATCGCCGCGGTGGTCATCGGCGGCACCAGCCTGCGCGGTGGCCGAGGCTCGGTCGTCGCCAGTTTCCTCGGCGTCCTCATCATCGTCGTGCTGCAGGCCGGCCTCGCGCAGGTCGGGGCGTCGGAGCCCACCAAGCGCATCGTCACCGGCGGCGTGATCATCGCGGCCGTGGTGCTCGACGCCATCCGTCATGGATGGCCCCAGAGGGCGGCTGGCTGACCTCGAGGCCCCCTCAGGAACTCCTTCAGCCCGGCTGGCGATCAGTGCGTGCCGGGCGCCTTGGCGAAGCGACGGAAGAAGGACTCCGGCATCCAGGCCGGCCGGGCCGGGCGGTTGGCCACCTGCACGGCCAGTCGGCCGATGACCTCGGTGAACCCGACTGCAGCGGCGCGGTCGATGGGCTGCTGCAGGTCGTCGGACGGTGCGTGATACCGATCCTTCGTCCACGCCGCCTCGATCGCCGCTTCCGGTGACCCCGGCTCGACGCCGACCTTCATCGCGAGTGACGGAATGCCCTCGCGGATGAAGCTGTACTGGTCGCTGCGGATGAAGCGGTTGCGCAGCGGCTGCGGATCGGCCAGGACACCGAGGCCCACCGCCTGCGCGACGGCGCGCACGTCGTCGCCGAGATCGGACTCGTCGAGGCCGAGCACCATCAACTTCCGCAGCGGATAGAGCGGCAGGAACATGTCCATGTTGATGTTGGCGACGATCGCCCCCCGAGGCACCGTCGGGTGGCGTGCGAAGTAGCGCGACCCGAGCAACCCCTTCTCCTCGGCGGTCACGGCCACCAGCAGGACGGACCGCTTCGGCTTCGCGGCCACGATGGCCGACGCCGCCTCGATCAACGTGGCGATCCCCGAGGCGTTGTCCATCGCGCCGTTGTAGATCGCGTCACCCGCGATCGGCGCGCCGACGCCGACGTGATCGAGGTGGGCCGTGAGCACGACGTACTCGCTGGCGAGCGCGCTGTCGCTGCCGCGCACCAGCCCGACGACGTTCTGCGAGGCGACCGAACGCGTCTCGGTCGCGACGCGCGCGCGCATCGACGTCGGCAACGCGAAGTGCGGCAGCGGCTGGCGCGTCTCGGCGAGGGCCATCAACTCGGCCAGCGTGTGGCCGGACCCCGCGAACAGCGGCTCGGCAAACGCGGCGTTGTAGGTCACCGACACCTGCAGTCCTGTCGAGTCGCCGAGGGACGCGTCGGCCAGGGCCATTGCCGGCGCGAGCCGGTTCGCCGATGACCGTTCCCACGGCACGTCGGTCGTCTTCGGGTTGGGGATGCTGATGAGGCCGATGGCGCCGAGGCGGCGCAACGTCTCGGCGCGCACCCCGGCCGACTGGTAGTGGGCGCTGAGGGCGCCCGGCACGTTCGACGGGCTGCCGATCAGGTGGACCACCACCTTGCCCTTCACGTCGAGACCGGAGAAGTCGTCGATGCCGACCTCAGGCACCTGCAATCCGTATCCGGCGAACACGAGCGGCGCATCGACGCTCGGCGCCGGGTCGAGGCGCATGCCGAAGATGGCCTGTGCGCCGAGCGTGACGGGCGTCGCCACGCCGTCCTTCACGAGGTCGAGGCTCGACCGGTCCTCGAGCAGCCGGCGCGACGTGAACGCCACCGGCTGCAGGTAGCCCTTGCCGGCACCCGGAGCCAGGCCGGCCGCCTTGAACTTCGCGGCGACGTACTCGGCCGCCTTGCGGTGTTCGGGACTGCCCGTCTCCCGCCCTCGCATCTCGTCGGACGCCAGGAACGCGACATGCGCGAACCAACGCTCGGCGGCGGCGCTCGTCGCACTCCACGAGGGTGCGGGCGGTGTCGGCGCCTGCGACCAGGCTGGCGGGGCGACCGCCAGGGCCAGCGTCGCGAGGGCCGCGATCGGCAAGTGGTGCGCGCGAGTGCGGAGGGCCATTCGCGGCACGGTAGCACAGCGCCCCGGCCGGAGGATGGCGCCTAGGAGCTGACCTCGAGCGTCGTCTCGACCTGATTGAGCGGGGCGTGGACCAGCACCAGGTCGACGCGCCCGACGCGCAGGGTGTCGCCGGGCAGGAGCGTCGCCTTGTGGACACGCCGGCCGTTCACGAACGTGCCGTTCGTGCTCTGCAGGTCCTCGACCTCGAGCTGCCCGGTCGGCTGGGCCGTCAGGCGGCAGTGCAGGCGGGACACCATCGCCGCGTCGACGATGAAGTCGGCGCGGACGGCGCGGCCAAGCGTCTTGATGGTGCCGGGCATGAGCCGGAAGGTGAGTGCAGGCTCATGCCCCTGGACCGTTCGCAGAATCCACATCGTGTCGCGGGTAATTCTACGCCGGGCTGCCCGCCGCCACGGGCGCGGCCAGCGGCGCCAGGCCGAGGGCCTCCCGGAGGCGCGGCGCCACGACCTCACCCTTGTGGGTCACCAGGACCTCGCGGGTGATCTCGTCGGCCGGGTCGATGACCAGGTCGCCAGCCTTGCTCCGCAGGTGTGCCAGCACCGTCGTCAGGTTCTTGGCGTAGAGCTGGCTGGCGTGGAACGGCACGGTCGCCGGCAGGTTCGTGGGGCCGAGGATGGTGACGCCGTTGGGCGAGATGACCGTCTCGTCGGCCTTCGTGAGCTCGCAGTTGCCGCCACGCTCGGCGGCCAGGTCGACGATGACCGAGCCCGGGGGCATGGCCGCGACCATGTCGGCGGTGATGAGGACGGGCGATTTCTTCCCGGGGATGGCGGCGGTGGTGATGACCACGTCGCTGTGCGACACCACCTTGGCCATCGTCTCGCGTTGCCGGCGGTAGAACGACTCGTCCTGCGCGGCCGCGTAGCCGCCCTGGCCTTCGGCCGCGGCGGTGTCGAGCGGCAGCTCGACGAACTTGGCGCCGAGGCTCTCGATCTGCTCCTTGACGGCGGCGCGGACGTCGTAGGCCTCGATCTTGGCGCCCAGGCGCTTGGCCGTGGCGATGGCCTGCAGCCCGGCGACGCCGGCGCCGATCACGAAGCACCGCGCCGGGTTCACCGTGCCGGCGGCGGTCATCATCATCGGGAACATGCGGGGGAGCGTCGCGGCGGCGAGCAGCACGGCCTTGTAGCCGGCGATGTTGGCCATCGACGACAGCGCGTCCATGCTCTGCGCGCGCGTGATGCGCGGGATGAGCTCCATGGAGATGACGGTGGCGCCGGTGCCGGCGAGCGCCTTGGCGGCGTCGGGGGCCCCCAGCGGGTCGGCGAAGGCGATCACGGTGTGCTTCGCGCCCAGCCGGGCCACGTCGGCGTTGCCGTGCGTGCCGGCGGCCGCGCCCGTGCGCACCTGCAGCACCACGTCGGCCTTCGCGAACACCTCGTCGCGGGAGCCGAGCGTCGCGCCAGCCGCGACATAGGCGTCGTCGGGGCACCCGGCGCGGACGCCGGCCCCCTGCTCGACGATCACCTGCGCGCCCGACTTCACCAGAGCGGGCACGCTACCAGGGACGAGGGCAACCCGGTCTTCGCCGGGTACCAGTTCGCGCGGGATCCCGATGACCATGGCCCGGGATTGTACTCCTCCGGGGCACCGCAGCGTCGCGGTCGGACCCACGCGTCGGCTTCGTGTCACGGGCTGCACCCTTCCAACCCCTCCGGATCGTTCTTCTCGTGTAGGCGGGCGCTGACACGCTGCCGGAGAGACTCACGGCTCAGGGCCCAGGGCCCAAGGCTCAGAGCATCCAAAGGGCTCGGCTCAGGGCACCAGGGCGGGGGGGCGATGGGATGTCGGGGGCCTCGCCCGGTTAACCGATCGCCGTGAGGCGCGTTGTGGTGGGTAGGGGGACGTGCATCCGGAGCGAGGCGGCCACCGCCGCCGGCCGCTCCCGGCATGAACCCGGGGACTCGCGCTTCCGTCCAAGTGTCCGTCCAGGCACACCGGGCCACCCGGCCCGAGCGGAGAGTTTCGATGATGACGAAGATGAACAAGCGCCTCGGCGTGCTCGCGGCGGCAGCCCTCGTGGCCGGGGGCGGACTGTACGCCTGGTCGTCGATGACGCCGGCGCAGGCCACGTTCGAGCCGTCGCGCCTCGCCACGGTCGAGCAGGACACGATGGTCCGGTCGGTAGTCGCGACGGGCAAGGTCGAGCCGATCGCCAAGGTCGAGATCAAGTCCAAGGCCAACGGCATCATCGAGCGGCTCCACGTCGACGTCGGCGACGTCGTCAAGGCTGGCGACGTGCTGGCCGAACTCGACAAGGAGAACCTGCTGGCCCGCGTGCGTGAGGCGAGCGCAAACGTGCAGGCGGCCGAGGCGGCGTTGCAGGCAGCCCGTGCGCAGCTCGAGAAGA
This sequence comes from Luteitalea sp., assembly GCF_044337415.1. Lineage (GTDB taxonomy): Bacteria > Acidobacteriota > Vicinamibacteria > Vicinamibacterales > Vicinamibacteraceae > Luteitalea. The sequence goes on along the minus strand of NZ_JBIINP010000022.1, from coordinate 18,465 downwards.
ACAAGATCGAGGCCGAGGGCCCCGACGTGGAGTTCGCGCGTCGTGCGGCGCGACGGGCCGAGGACCTGTCGGCGCAGAAGCTCGTGCCAGCCTCCGAGCTCGACGCGGCGCAGAGCACCTACGAGCAGGCGGTCAACCGCCAGAAGATCGCCAAGGGCCAGCTGGTCGTGTCGACTGCGCGCGTGTCCGAGGCCAGCGCGCAGGTGTCGCAGGCGCGCGCCAACCTCGAGCGTGCGGAGGAGGAACTGCGCAACGCGACGATTCGCGCGCCCATCGCCGGCATGGTGCTCACGCGCGACATCGAGGTGGGCAGCCCGGTCTCGTCGATCCTGAACATGGGCGCCGCGGCGACGCTGGTGATGACGCTGGGCGACATCAAGGAAGTGTTCGTGCGCGGCAAGGTCGACGAGGCCGACATCGGCCAGGTGCGCTTCGAGCAGGCCGCCCGCATCAGCGTCGAGACGTTCAAGGACCGCAAGTTCGACGGCCGCGTCACGCTGATCTCGCCGATGGGCGCCGAGAAGGACAACGTCACCACGTTCGAGGTGAAGGTCTCGATCGACAACCCCGGCAACGAGCTGAAGGCCAACATGACGGCCAATGCCGAGATCATCCTCGAGCAGCGCCCCAACGCGTTGATCGTGCCGGAAGCGGCGATCGCCTACGACGCGGAGCGCAAGGCCTCGGTGGACCTGTTCGACCCGAACCAGCCGACGGGCCGCCGCACGGTGCCGGTGAAGGTCGGCATCAGCAACGGCACGCGCGCCCAGCTCCTCGAGGGCGTGAAGAAGGGCGACAAGGTCATTCTGCCGTCATAGAAGAGCCGGGGAGCGGGTATCGGGTATCGGGGAGCGGTTCTCCCCCACACCGAGGGTCGGTGCCCCGCACACCCCGTCGCCCGCTACCCGTTACCCGTTCCCCGCTCCCCGCTGATCCCAGCCATGCGCGAGTCCTTCATCCAGGCCATCGACAACCTCCGGGCCAACAAGCTCAGGAGCTTCCTCACGATGTTCGGCATCATGTGGGGCATCGTGTCGATCGTCGTGCTGTCGGCGCTGGGAGAGGGCTTCCGGCGCGGCAACGACGCGGTGCTGCGCGAGTTCGGCCGGAACATGAGCATCGTGTGGGGCTCGCGCACGACGATGCAGGCTGGCGGCGAGCGCGCCGGCCGGAACGTCACGCTCACCGTGGACGATGCCCGGGCCATCAAGGCGCAGGGCCGCCTGGTCAACATGGTGAGCCCGGAGATCCAGCGCGGCACCAAGGTGAAGAGCGCCTACAACGAGGCGGCGGTCACGGTGCACGGCGTCGAACCGCCGTACATGTTCATGCGGACGATCGAGGTCGATCGCGGCCGTCAGCTGAACTGGAGCGACGAGCAGAACGCGAGCCAGGTGGCGGTGATCGGCTGGGAGATGTGCAAGCAGCTGTTCGGGGAGCGCAACCCGGTCGGTGAGCAGGTGCTCGTCAACGGCACGCCCTTCACCATCGTCGGCCGTATCCGGCGCAAGGACCAGGACAGCAGCTACAGCGGCCCCGACAACAACAAGATCTTCATCCCGTTCGCGGTGATGCAGAAGTTCCTGCCGCGCCCGGACGCCCCCGCCGGCAGCCTCAGCCAGATGCTGGTGATGCCCCGACAGCACGTGATCGACGGGCTCGAAGGCGTGCTGGGGACCCGGACGGGACGGGTCGAGGACATCGACTGGCCGCTCGAGCGGGAGATCCGCGAGATCCTCGCTCGCCGCAAGGCCTTCAACCCGGAGGATCGCGACGCCATCAACGTCTGGGACACGTCGCTGCAGACGATGTTCTTCGACCGGATGATCGCGGCGATGGCCAGCTTCTTCCGGGTGGTGGGACTGGTCACGCTCGCACTCGGCGGCATCGGCGTGATGAACATCATGCTGATCGCCGTCAAGGACCGCACGCGCGAGATCGGCGTCCGCAAGGCGCTCGGCGCGACGACGGCGGCCATCCAGCGGCAGTTCTTCCTGGAGGGCTTCTTCCTCACGCTGATCAGCGGCGGCCTCGGCATGGCCATCGGCGTGGGACTCTGCTTGCTGGTGAACACGCTGGCTACGCTGCCCATCCGCTTCGCCGGGATGATCATCACGTGGCCCAACGCCCTGCTCGCGCTCGGCTCACTGGTGCTCATCGGTATCGTGTCGTCCACCCTGCCGGCCAGGCGCGCCGCGCAACTGCCGCCCACCGAGGCGCTCAGGTACGAGATGTAGGGCACCGGCGGGTAGCGGGGAGCGGGTTACGGGTAGCGGAAACACCGAAACAGGGCACGCCCGAACTCCACCGTCGATGCTCGCCCTCTGGACATCGCTCCCCGCTCCCCGATACCCGCTACCCGTCAGGATCGACAATGACCCCACCCGAAGCTGCTGCCATCGAGTCATCGCTGCCGCTCGCGCCGACGCACCACCGACGCGTGCGTGGCCGTGCGCGCACGCTGCAGATGCTCAAGGAGGTCGTGCGCGAGGCCGTGTACGGCGTGTCGCGCAACCGCTTGCGTGCGGCGCTCTCCATGCTCGGCATCTCGTGGGGCATCGTCTCCGTGGTGATGCTGCTGGCGTACGGCAACGGCTTCCACGATGCGCTGATGGTCGGCTTCCGCAACGCGTTCGGCGACGGCGTGGCCGTGCTGTTCTCGGGGCAGACGAGCATGCAGGCCGGCGGGCAGCGCGCTGGGCGGCGCATCCGCCTCAAGCCCGAGGACGTGTCGGCGCTCGCGGAGCTGCCGGCGGTCAAGTTCGCGAGCCCCGAGTACTTCAACCGGCTCACGATGACCTACGGCGACAGGACGTCCACCTTCGGCCTGCGGGGCGTGGCCACCTCGTACGGCACGATGCGCGGCGAGCGCCCGGCACGAGGGCAGGGCCGGTGGCTCACCGACGACGACATGGCGGAGCGGCGTCGCGTGGTGTTCCTGGGCTACGAAGTGGCGCGCAAGCTGTTCGGCGAGCAGCGTGCCGTGGGGCAGACGATCCGCATCGGCAACCGGCCGTTCGAGGTCGTCGGCGTGATGGAGGACAAGGTGCAGATGTCCTCCTACTTCCAGCCCGACAAGTACTGCGCCTTCATCCCCTGGACGACGATGGGGGAACTGCAGGACACGACCTACGTGTCGACGATCGTGATCCAGACGGTGAACCCGCTGCAGCAGGACAAGGCGCTGCGGCAGGTGCGCGAGGTGCTCGGCAAGAAGTACCGCTTCGAGCCCACCGACGAGCGCGCCATCAACATCCAGGACTCGGTCGAGAACATCGGGATGATCAGCGGCATCACCAACGGCCTGAAGATGGTGCTGACGTTCGTCGGCGTGCTCACGCTCGCCATTGGCGGCGTCGGCATCATGAACATCATGTTCGTGTCGGTCACCGAGCGCACGCGCGAGATCGGCATCCGCAAGGCCCTCGGCGCGCGCCGGCGCGAGATCCTGCTGCAGTTCCTCGTCGAGGCCTTCATCATCACGTTCCTCGGCGGGGCCGTGGGCGTGGCGGCGTCGTGGCTGATGGTGTGGGTGTTCAGCCCGCGGCCGTTCCTGGCCGAGCTGCTCGACGACCTGTCGCGCCGCACCGACATCCACCTGGTGCTCTCGCTGGAGCTCCTGGGGATCTGCACCGCGATCCTGATGGTGGTCGGCATGATCGCCGGCTTCCTGCCGGCGATGCGCGCGTCGCGCCTCGACCCGATCGAGGCGCTGCGGTACGAATAGCCGCGTGGGGGCAATTCGAAATTCGACATGCGAAATTCTCGGCGGCTTGGCCTCCCGGCCCTCGCCGCGCCAGGCGCAGCCGGCGCTCGTGAATTTCACATGTCAGATTTCAGGTTGCCACGATCAGCGGGCTGGCAGCTGCGTCAGCCAGTCGACGATCTGCTTGGCGACGTCGGGACTGACCTTCGCGCCCTGCAGGCTGCCGTACTCGGACACCTCGCCCGTCTTCGCGGGTACCAGCAGGTGGTTGATGCCGGGCACCATCACGAGCGTGGTGGTGCCCTTCTTGCGCTGCAGGGCCAGGCCGTTGAGCACCTCGGCGTTCTGCAGCGGGACCTGCTTGTCGAGCGCGCCGTGGAGGATCAGGAGCGGCTCGTCCACCTTCTTCATCACGGGCGCCGGATCCCACATCAGGAAGCTCCTGAACCAGGCCGTGTCGGCCTGCTTGCGCATCGCCTCGGGGATGCCGTCCCAGCCCTGGCCGGTGATCACGGCGTTCATCACCTGCTTCTGCAGGTCGACGCGACGCTGCTTCTCGTCCGCGGCCAGCTTGAGGCCGTCGAGGGCCGTGCGCTGCTGCTCGAGCACGAGCTCGCTGCCCTTCACGCCGGGGGCGGCGATGGCGACGATGGCTCGCAGGTCGCCGGTGCGGGTGGCGGCCAGGAGCGCGACCGCGCCGCCCTCGCTGTGGCCCACCACGACGATCCGCTTGTCGTCGACATCCTTCTGCTCCCGCAGCCACTTCACCACGCTCAGCACGTCGTCGGCGTAGTCGGACAGCGTCGCCGACTCGGCGCGGCCACCGCTCTGGCCCACGCCGCGCTTGTCGTAGCGCACGACGAGGTAGCCGGCGTCGGCCAGGTGGCCCGCCAGCTGGCCCATCACGGGCACGCCGAAGGCAATCGTGTCGCGGTCGATGTTGCCCGAGCCGCCGACCAGCACCACGGCCGGGAGCTTCTCGACGTTCTTGTCCTTCTTGCCGGGCGCCGCCTTGCCGGCCGGGCGCGACACGGTGGCGCCGATGTTGAAGCCGAGCGCCGGGATGAGCAGCGTCTGGTCGTTCTCGCGGAACTCCTTCACCTCGCGCGTGAACACGCTGGTGAGGTCCTCGCGCACCACGTCGACGCCGGCCGCCGTGATCGAGTAGCGGACCATCCTGCCGGTGGCCTTCTCGGCCCACAGCAGCAGGACCATCGGCGTGCCGGCGTTGTCGATGTCGATCGCGTGCCGACGCAGCTCGAACATGCCGGCGGCGGTCTGCATCCGCTCGTCGGCCACGGCCGAGAGCGTGGCGATCACCTGTGCCTGCGGCGCGACGTACAGCGCGAACTTCGCGCCGGCCGGCAGCGCGTTGACGCGGTAGGCCAGTCCCTGCGCGGCCGCGAACACGTTGTTGGGCAGGAAGATCGCGTCGGCCGCGATCGGATGCGTGACCTCGGTGGCCGTCTCGCCCTGGGTGACGGCGTTGCGGGCCTTGCCGTCGGCGACGGTGGTGTCGACGATGAGCGGCTGGTCCTTGAGGCGGGCCTCGGTGCGCAGGCGCAGCGGTGCGCCGGTCGGCCCGTACACCATCTCCGCGCTCCGCAGCACGTACCCGCCGCCGGCGATGCCGCCCGACGACCGGATCACCAGGCCCTCGGCGTCGCGCACCACCGACACCTGCTCGGAGCCGACGTTGCGCCCCTGGACGACGATCCGGTACGTGGCGGTCCAGTCCTCGGCCGCCTGCTGCGCCGCTGCCGGCGAGGCGTGCCACGCGGCCGCCAACGCCAGGACGAGGCACGTATAATGACGAAGCACTGCACCCATCCGCTCAGGATATCAGCCCGGACATGGCCCTGACCTTCGACGACGAGTACCGCGCCCTCCACGGGGACGCGATCTGGACCGACCGCAGCGCGCGCGACGCGCGGCTCGAGGTGCGCGGACCCGACGCCGCCTCGTGGCTGCAGGGGTTGCTCACGCAGGACGTGTCGGCGCTGCAGGCGGGGCAGGGGGCCCATGCCACCTACCTCACGCCACAGGGGCGGATGATTGCCGACCTGCGGGTGTTCCATCGCGGCGACAGCTTCCTGATCGAATGTGTCGCAGGGGCGCGGCTCGCGCTGCTCAGCCGGCTCGACCAGTTCGTGATCATGGAAGACGTCACGATCGCCGACGTCACCGAGACGATGGGGTGCCTCACCGTGATCGGCCCGACGGCGCCGGCCTCGGCGTCGGCCTGCACGGGCATCGCACTCTCCACGCTGGCGGCCCTGCCGGAGTCCGCGTCGCTGCCGCTGTCGGTGCCGGGTGCATTCGTCGCCGCCTCGCGCGAGTTCGGCGTGCCGGCCTTCGACCTCTTCGCACCGCGCCAGGACCTGGCGATCTGGCGCACGCTGCTGCAGGCACGTATCCCGCAGGCGAGCGACAGGACCATCGAGACGGCGCGCATCGAGGCCGGGCGGCCCCGCTTCGGGGTCGACATGGGCGAGGACACGATCCCGCTCGAGGCGGGCCTGGAGTCGCGGGCGATCAGCTTCGACAAGGGCTGCTACGTCGGGCAGGAGGTGGTGATCCGCATCCTGCATCGCGGGCAGGGGCGTGTCGCCCGTCGCCTCGTGTGGGTCGAGCACGTCCCGCATGCCCAGGATTCCTCGGGATGGCATCCCGGCGAAGCGGTGTATCTCGGTGACAAGGCGGTGGGGCACGTGAGCAGCGTGTGCTGGTCGCCCGCGCGCGGCGGGCTGCTGGGCATCGCGATGCTGCATCGCGATGCCTTCGAGCCCGACACGGTCGTGCGCGTCGGCGCGCACGAGGCCGTGGTGCGGAAGCTGCCCTGATGCGCCACGTGGTGGTCAGCGCTGCCGTGATCGAGCGCGACGGCGCCTTCCTGATGACGCGCCGTGCGTCAGGCAGTCATCTCGAGGGCACCTGGGAGTTCCCCGGCGGCAAGCAGGAGCCCGGGGAGTCGCTCGAGCAGTCGCTGGTCCGCGAGATCCGTGAGGAGCTCGGGTGTGGCGTCGAGGTGGGACCGCTCCTGCTCGTCACGCGTCATGCCTACCCGGAGGTTGCCGTCGAACTGCACTTCTTCGGGGCGTTGCTGGTCGGGGAGCCGGCGCCGCAACTCGGACAGGAGATGCGCTGGGTGCGCCGTGAGGAACTCGCGGCGCTGCCGCTCCCCGAGGCCGACGCCGACCTCGTGGCGCTGTTGACTGCCCGCCCTCGCCCGTAGCCGTCGCGCTTGCGCGACGGCCCCAAGCGAGGATCACTGACCGTCGGCCGCTTGTCCGCCGTAGCCCGCGCAAAGGCGGATGGCCGACGGCTACGAGCATACTGATCAGCGTCGACCCATCTGAACCCCGTACCCCGTACCCCGTACCCGGTACCCGGTACCCGGAAGGTGTGCTGCCATGCCTGTGTCCCGTGACGTCGCGCGCATCGAGGCCTTCAGCGACGCCGTGTTCGGCTTCGCGCTCACGCTGCTCGTCGTGTCGCTGGAGGTGCCGCGCACGTACGCCGACATGATGGCCAGCGTGCGGGCGCTGCCTGCCTTCGCGGCCTCCTTCGCGATCCTGCTGATGATCTGGCAGGAGCATCACAGCTTCTTCAGGCGTTACGGCGTCCACGATGGCGTCACCATCTGGGTGAACGGCCTGCTGCTGTTCGTCGTGCTGTTCTACGTCTACCCGCTCAAGTTCCTGATGACGATGCTGATCGGGCCTGGCGGGGTGCTGCTGGGCGGGCGGCCGGCGGGCGTGGAGGGCCATCAGGTGCCCGGGTTGATGGTGATGTACGGGGCCGGGTTCGTGTCGGTGTTCCTGCTGATGGCCCTGCTGCACTGGCGCGCCCTGGCCTGCCTGCGCCGCGATCCGCCGGCGGATGTCGACCTCGGCGCCCTGCGTCTCCACATGGGGGCCTGCCTGGTGTACGTGGCGATCGGCCTGCTCTCGACGGCCATCGCGCAGTTCGGGCCGTGGCCCTGGGCCCCTCGCGCGGCCGGGCTCTCGTACGTGCTGATCGGCCCGGCGTTCTACTTGTACTACCGGTGGATCGGGCCGCGCCTGGCCTCGCAGCAGGTGTAGCCGTCGCGCCTGCACGAGGGCCAGCGGCCCCCGCGAGGGAGCGAGGCAGCACTGACCGTCGGCCAGGGCCGACGGCTACGAACCTCCCGTGCGGAAGGCGCACGAGCGCTTCATCGGGCAGTACAGGCACTGCGGCTTGCGCGCCGTGCACACCGTGGCGCCGAAGTCCATCAGCGCCTGGTTGAAGTCGAACACGTGCTTGTGCGGCAGCACCGTGCGCGACAGTTCCCACAGGTGCTTCACCATGGCGTGCGACTTCGGATCGCCCTCGCCCACGAACACGCGGAACAGCACCCGCGCGACGTTGGTGTCGAGGATCGCGGCGCGCTTGCCGAAGGCGAAGCTCATGACCGCGCCTGCCGTGTACGCCCCGATCCCCTTGAAGGACAGCAGCGTGGTCTCGTCGGACGGCAACTGGCCGCCGTAACTGGCCACGGCCTCGCGCGCGATCGACTGCAGGCGTCGCGGGCGGATGTTGTAGCCGAGCGGTCGCCACGTCTGCACCACGTCGTCTTCGGGCGCGGCGGCGAGGGCCTCGAAGGTCGGGTACTTGGCCAGCCACTCCTCGTACTTGGGCAGCACGCGGTCCACCTGCGTCTGCTGCAGCATGATCTCGGAGACCAGGATGTGGTACGGGTCGCTGGTGCGCCGCCACGGCAGGTCGCGGCCCTGTGCGCGATACCACGTCAGCAGCGTCGTCCTGAACCGTCGGCGGGCGTTGGAATCGGGCAGCGGAAGCAGGGGCCCGGTCGTTCGTGGCACGGATCGGCAGTGTAACGCTTAACGCTTAACGCTTAACGATTAGCGCCGAACTCCGAACTCCGAACGCCGAACGCTTGACGCGTGCCTTGGGCTGGGACAGGGTTGCCGGGCCGCGCGCTCCGGGGTTCCGAGCGCCGAGCCCCCAGCTCCCGCGCTTGTCCCGACTGCCGACTGCCGACTGCCGACTGCCGTTAGGATCCTCCCGTGACCGTCGCTGAGGCCTACGCGCGCTGCCAGGCGGTGGCGGCGGGGCACTACGAGAACTTCCCCGTGGCGTCGCGGCTGCTGCCTGCGGCGATGCGCCCGCACGTGGCGGCCGTGTACGCCTTCGCCCGCGCCGCCGACGACTTCGCCGACGAGGGCACCGCGTCGCCGACGCAGCGCCTGGCCTGGCTCGACACCTGGCTGTCGCTGCGGCGCTCTGGTGCGACGGCCGCGGCTGAGGCACCAGCCGTCGGCCACGTCGGGGCCGACGATGTGCGCGCGACGTTTTTGGCCGCGCACGACACCATCGAGCGCTGTCGGCTCGACCCGCAACTGTTCGACGACCTGCTCTCGGCCTTCTCCCAGGACGTGACGAAGGCACGCTACGCCGATTGGCCCGAGGTGCTCGATTACTGTCGCCGGTCGGCCAATCCCGTGGGTCGGCTCGTGTTGGGCATCGCCGGCGTCCACGACGAAGCGACATCGCGGCGGTCCGATGCCGTGTGCACGGCGCTCCAACTCGCGAACTTCTGGCAGGACCTCGGGCAGGACTGGCGCGAGCGCGACAGGTTGTACGTGCCGCTCGACCTGATGGCTGCGCACGGCGCGACGACCGACGCGCTGGACACCGACGCCGTCGACCCGGCCTGGCGGCAGGTCGTGACCGAACTCGGCTCGCGCACGCAGGCGCTCTTCGACCAGGGGCGTCCGGTGTGCGATGCGGTGCGGGGGCGGCTCCGCTACGAACTTCGCGCCACCTGGCTCGGCGGCACCACGGTGCTGCGCCGCACGCTCGAGGTCCGCGGGCGCTCGCTGCACGTCCGTCCCGTGCTCACGAAGGTCGACATGGCCCGCATCCTTGCAGGCGCCGCCTTCTGGTGACTAGATCGACTGCCGACTGCCGACTCCCGTACCTTAGAATTGGTGCCGCAGCCGTGGGTCGCGACACCAACTTCGCCTACTCGTTCCTGGCCCTCTCGCCAGACCGCCGCGAGGCCATCACGGCCGTGTGGGACTTCTGCCGCGCCGTCGACGATGAGGTGGACGAGCACGAGGAGCGGCCGCTCGCCGAGCGGCGCGCTGCCCTGCAGGGGTGGGCCGGCGAGGTGGCCGCCTGCTTCGATGGGGGCACCCCGAAGACCCCGCAAGGACGTGCCCTGGCGTCGGTCGTGTCGCGGTTCCCCGTGCCCCGCCTGCCGCTGGACCAGCTCATCGAGGGCTGCGCCATGGACCTCGAGCCCACCAGGTTCGCCACCTTCTGCGACCTGCGCGGGTACTGCTACAAGGTCGCGTCGACGGTCGGGCTCGTCTGCATCGAGATCTTCGGCTACGAGAACCCGGGCACCCGGCAGTACGCCGAGGAACTCGGCCTGGCCCTGCAGCTGACCAACATCCTCCGCGACGTGCCGTCGGACCTGGGGCGCGGGCGCCTGTACATCCCGCTCGACGAGTTGCGTGCTCATGGCGTGACCGAGGACGACCTGCGCGCCGGTACCCTCACGCCGGCCGTGTCGGCCTTGCTCGAACGGCAAGCCCTGCGCGCCCGTGAGCAGTTCGCCCGCGCCGAGGCCGCGCTGCCGCCCGAGGACGCGCGGCGCCTCGTGGCCGCGCGGATCATGGGCGCCATCTACCGCGACCTGCTCGAGCGCATCACCGCGCGCGACTGCGACGTGTTCACCGAGCGTGTGCGCGTGCCGAAGTTCCACAAGGCCCGCCTCGCTCTCGCCACATGGGTGAAGACGATGGCCGCCTCGCCTGCTCCCGAATCCCTGCGCACGGCCAAATGACATCCCCGGACGTGATCGTGATCGGGGCGGGTTGCGCCGGCCTGGCTGCGGCCTGCGCCCTCGCCGATCGCGGCGCGCGTGTGCTCGTGCTCGAAGCCCGGGGGCAGTTGGGTGGCCGGGCGACCGCCTTCCAGGACCGCGAGTCGGGCGAGTGGGTCGACAACGGGCAGCACGTCCTGATGGGCTGCTACCACGAGACGCGGCGGTACCTGGCGAGGGTCGGCGCCAGCGACGCGGTGCAGTTCCAGCCGCAGTTGGCGTTCACCTGCGTGGACAAGGCCGGACGGCTCTCGACGCTGTCGTGCCCGGACTGGCGGCCGCCCTATCACCTGGCCGGAGGCCTGCTCCGCTGGAAGGCCCTGGGCTGGGGCGACCGCCTGGCGGCCACGAAGATCATGAGCGGGCTGCAGGCGGCGCGGAAGGCGATCACCGACGGCGCGGCGGCGCCCGTGCTCCCGGGCGAGACCGTGGCGGCGTGGCTCGCGCGCTACCGGCAGACGCCCCGGCTCGTCGCGCTGTTGTGGGAGCCGCTGGCGATCGCGGCCCTCAACCAGCCCATCGATCAGGCCGAAGCGGCGCCGTTCGTGCGGATTCTCGGGCAGATCTTCAGCGACGACCCGTTCGATGCCGCCCTGGGCATCCCGGCGCGGCCGCTGCACCAGGTGTTCGGTGAACCGGCCCGGGCCTACCTGGAGGCGCGGGGCGGCCAGATCCGGCTCGACTCGCTGTCGCGGGTGGTGCTGGCCGGCGACCGGGTGGCCTACGTGGACAGCCGCGGCACCTCCATCCGGACGCGGACGGTGATCCTGGCCGTGCCGTGGTTCGGCTTGGCGGGGGTCCTGCGGGGCAGCGAGACGGGCCCGATGGCCGACCTGCTCGCCCGCGAGGCGGTCCGCGCCCCATCGTCCATCGTGTCGGTGAACCTGTGGCTCGAGCGGGGCGCCTTGCCGGCGCCGTTCGTGGGCCTGCCTGAGCGGACCTTTCACTGGATGTTCGACAAGCGGTGGGCCTTCGGCGAGGCGGCGTCGCACATCACGCTGGTGGCCAGCGGCGCCGACCACGTCCTGAGGCAGTCCAACGAGGACCTCGGGGCCCTGGCCCTGCGTGAGGCCACCGACGCCATTCCCAGCCTGCGCCAGGCCCGTGTGCAGCGCGTGCGGGTGGTGCGGGAGCCCAACGCCACCTTCTCGCTGTCGGCGGGGCAGCCGGCGCGGTCGGGGCCAAGCACGCCCGTCCAGGGCCTGCTCGTCGCCGGGGACTGGACCGACACGGGCCTGCCCGCGACGATCGAAGGGGCCGTGCTTTCCGGCCACCGGGCTGCCGCCGCAGTGGCCTAGGAGCCTCGCGCGATACAATTCCCACGGCCCTTCGACTCCGCTCGGGGCCCATCCTTTCGTCACGAGACCATTCATGACCGCCACGACCATCACCACATCCGAGATCCAGGCGCTGCTGGGCGCCGACGCCGAAGCCCTCCTCACCTACACGGCCAAGGGCTTCCCGAAGGACACGCTCCACCTGCCGGGTCCGGATTACATCGACCGCGTGTTCGCGCACACCGACCGCTCGCCGAGCGTGCTGCGCAACTACTCGCAGATCCTCAACTCGGGCCGGCTCGCCGGCACCGGCTACGTGTCGATCTTCCCGGTCGACCAGGGCATCGAGCACTCGGCGGGGGCCAGCTTTGCGGGCAACCCCATCTACTTCGATCCCGAGAGCATCGTGAAGCTCGCCTATGAGGGCGGCTGCAACTGCGTGACCTCGACGTTGGGCGTGCTCGGGTCGGTGGCGCGCAAGTGGGCGCACAAGATCCCGTTCATGGTGAAGCTCAACCACAACGAGTTCCTGAGCTACCCCAACCGCTACGACCAGGTGATGTTCGCCACGGTCGAGCAGGCGTTCGAGATGGGCGCCATCGCCGTCGGCGCGACTGTGTACTTCGGCTCCGAGGAATCGACCCGCCAGATCCAGGAAGTGAGCGCCGCCTTCGCGCGCGCCCACGAGCTCGGCATGCTGACGGTGCTCTGGTGCTACACGCGCAACAGCGCGTTCAAGACGGCCGAGAAGGACTACCACGTGTCGGCCGACCTGACGGGCCAGGCCAACCACCTCGGCGTGACGATCGAGGCCGACATCATCAAGCAGAAGATGCCGGAGAACAACGGCGGCTACCTGGCCACCAAGCACGGCAAGACCGACAAGCGCGTCTACAGCGAACTGACGCCGGGCGACCACCCGATCGAGATGACGCGCTACCAGCTCGCCAACTGCTACATGGGCCGCATCGGCCTGATCAACTCGGGCGGCGCGAGCACGGCCAACGACTTCGCCGAGTCGGTCCGCACGGCGGTCATCAACAAGCGCGCCGGCGGCATGGGCCTCATCCTCGGCCGTCGCGCCTTCCAGCGCCCGTTCGCCGACGGCGTCAAGCTGCTCAACCAGATCCAGGACGTCTACCTGGATCCGAACGTCACCATCGCCTGACGCTCCGCCTTCGCGCAAGGCTTCGGCGGGACGACGCGGGGCACCTCGAGGGGTGCCCGCGTCGGTCCGTCGTACGATGACCTCAGGCAGCCTGTCGCCCGTAGCCTGCAGCCCCGTCTCATGTCCATCCTCAAAGTCGCCCGCATGGGCCATCCGGTGCTGCGCAGCCGCGCACGCGCGCTCGATCCGGCGGAAGTCCGTGCCGCGGTCATGCAGAAGTTCATCGACGACATGATGGACACGATGCTCGAGTACGAGGGCATCGGCCTGGCGGCGCCGCAGGTGCACGAGGGCGTCCGTCTGTTCGTCGCGGGCATCGACGATGGCGCCGGCAAGATGCGGGTGCTGCCGTTCGTGAACCCGGTGATCACGCCGCTGTCGGCCGACAAGGCCGAGGACTGGGAAGGCTGCCTGAGCATTCCCGACATCCGCGGCAAGGTGCCGCGCTTCACGCACGTCCGCATCGAGGCCCTCGACCGCAAGGGCAAGCCGTTCCAGATGGAACTGCACAACTTCCAGGCGCGCGTCGTGCAGCACGAGGCCGATCACCTCGATGGCGTGCTGTTCTTCGACCGCATGGCGCGGTTCGAGTCGCTGACCTTCCTCGAGGAGTACTCGCGCTACCACCGCAGCGAGCGCGACGAGGACGAGGACGCGTAGCCGTGGCCTACCACGCCGAGGTCCTGCTCGACAGCGTCAACCCGGCCGGCCAGCGCCTCACGACCTTCGTGCTGCGCTTCCCGCGGTTCGTGCTGCCCGAGTTCAACACGCACCGGATGTTCTCGCGCAACGCCTCGAGCTCGCGCGCCATCCCCACCGCGAAGCTGATGCAGCAACTGGTCGACGACCCCGTCATTCCGGTGGAGTGGGGGCGCAACCAGTCGGGCATGCAGGCGCGCGAGGTGCTCGACGAGGCCGGCGCCGCTGCGGCGCACGCCGGGTGGCTGCGCGCGCGCGACACTGCGCTGGAGCACGCCGAGCAGTTGCGCGCCACCGGCGTGCACAAGCAGATCGTCAACCGCCTGCTCGAGCCGTGGATGTGGGCGAGCGTGATCGTGTCGTCGACGACGTACGACAACTTCTTCACGTTGCGCTGCCACCCTGATGCGCAGCCCGAGATCAAGCGGCTGGCCGACCTCATGCGCGTGGCCTACGAGGCCTCCTCGCCCGTGCGGCGGGCGACGGGCGAGTGGCACCTGCCGTTCGTGGGCCCCGATGATCGGGACCTGCCGATCGAGGAGCAGAAGCAGGTGTCGGTGGCGCGCTGCGCGCGGGTGAGCTACCTCACGCACGTCGGCACGCGCGACATCGAGGCCGACAAGGTGCTGCACCAGCGCCTGCTCGACGCCGGGCACTGGTCGCCGTTCGAGCACGTGGCCCTGGCGATGCCCGATGCCACCCGCTTCAACAACTTCGCCGGCTGGCAGGCGTATCGCCACCAGATGGAGCAGGCGCGGACGCTCGTGATGGGCGAGGTGGCTCCCGCGTGAGCGCCCCGGCCTTCCGCTTCGCCACGCCCCTCCGCGTGCGGTGGGGCGATTGCGACGCGTTCGGCCACGTCAACAACGCGAGCTACCTCACGTTCTTCGAGGAAGCCCGCATCGACTACTGGAAGGCCGTGGCGCCGGACGTGCCGTTCACCGGCATGGCCATCGTCCACTCGAGCGTCGACTTCAAGGGGCAGGCCTATCCCGGCGACATCCTGACCATTCGCGTCGCGGTGACCGAACTGCGGCGCACCAGTTTCTGGGCGGCGTACGAGGTGCTGCGCGGCGACCAGGTGGTGGCCAGCGGACGTTCAGCGCAGGTGTTCTTCGACTACGGGACGCAGCGGCCGGCGCCGATTCCCGAAGCGTTCCGCGAGCGCGTGGCGTCGTACGAGGGGATCGCCCCCACCGCGCCCTAGGCCTGTCGCCTGTCGCCCCTGAGCCCTGACCGATACCGGCTTTCTGAGCCTTGAGCCCTGAGCCCTGAGCCCTTTATGTCTGACCCCAAGCAGCCCGGACAGATTGGTTGGATCGACCTCACCGTGCCTGATGCCGCCCAGGTGCGCGACTTCTACCGCGCCGTCGTCGGCTGGGAGTATCAGGAGGTCGACATGGAGGGGTATGCCGACTACTCCATGACCGACCTCGAGGGGAAACCGGTCACCGGGATCTGCCATGCTCGCGGCATCAACGAGGGCATGCCCGCACAGTGGCTGGTCTACATCACGGTGCTCGACGTGCAGTTCGCCGTCGACGAGGCAGTCGCCAACGGTGGAGAGGTGCTGCGCCCGCCGACCGACATGGGAGCGGGGACGTTCGCGGTGATCAAGGACCCGGCCGGCGCGGTGGTCGCGTTGTTCCAGCACGCCTGACGGGTCGGGTTGAGACTTCGGTCATCGGGTGTGGCGAATTTGCGCATCCTGGGCTGCGATCGCGACCCGAAGAACTATTCGTTGGTATGACGCAAGTCGTTTCAGGACCGTCAGTTGCGGAATTGCTTGTCATGACGCATTTTTCCGCTTGACGGCTTTGTGAAAGATTTCACATAATGCCATCCAAGCTGAGGGACGACGGGTATCCGTTCCACTACCTTCAAGCCTTGCTGGAAGCGACCTCTTTCGGCAAGGTCGGTGAGCCTTCGCAGTACCAGGCCCGCCCGGTCAAGTTCTTCCTCGTACTAATCCTCCTCTTACTACCCGGCGCCCTCAGCTTTCTCTCCCTCAGCGCCGAGGACTTCCAGGCCAGCAAGACTGAATCACTGACGGGCGACTGGGTCGCACGGCAGATAGACGCACGCGACACCGGCCGCGACGCCGTGATCCAGATGCGCATGCGCCTGTTCGATCGCCAGGGCCGGCAGCGCGAGCGGACCCTCGAGATGCGCGCCTTGCGCGGCGCGCCAGGCGCCGCCGACGGCATCAGCGACCGCGTGCTCCTGCGGTTCTCCTATCCGAACGACATCAAGGGCACCGGCCTGCTCGTGCACGAGCGCCCGGGCAAGGACGACGACCGGTACCTGTACCTGCCGGCGCTCGGGCGCGTGCGCCGCATCGCCGGCGCCGAGCGGCAGGAGAGCTTCGCGGGCAGCGACCTCAGCTACGAGGAGATTGGCGGGCGCGCACTCGAGGACTACACCTACGAGCTGGTCGACGCGAAGGCCACGTGGACGGCGCCCGACGGCAAGGCCTGGCCTGCCTACAAGCTCAAGTCGACCGCGAAGGACGCGAGCCTCGCCTACCCGGTGGCCACCTCGCTGGTCCGCGCCGACAACTTCGTCGTCGTGCAGGCCGACGTCTTCGATCGCCGCGGTACCCGCGCCAAGCAGTACGTGGTGAAGCGCCTCGAGCAGCAGGCCGGCATCTGGACCGTGATGGACTCGGTGATGACGCACGAGATCGATCGCACCCGGACGGAGCTGACGGTGACGGCCGTGCGCTACAACTCCGGGCTCGCCGCCGACGCCTTCTCGCGCCGCGCCCTCGAGCAGCCCGCGAAATGAACCCGCCCCGCGATCGCTGGTCGGGCCTGGCGGATCGCCTGACCGCTGGCCTGTGGACCTGGCGGCGCCTGTTGGCGGCCTGTGCGCTGCTCGGCGCCGTCCTGCTCGCGCCCCTGGCCGACATCCGCAGCCTCGACAACGACGTCAGCGCCTGGTTCCGCAAGGACGACCCGGTCTACGCCGATTACGAGCGCCTCAAGCAGGAGTTCCCGGGTTCGCGCACGCTGATCATCGCGCTGGACGCCGGCGGAGACGCCTTCACCCCGGACATGCTCGGGGCGCTGCGGGCCATCACCGCCGACATCGAGCGCGTGCAGGCCGTGCGTCGCGTGCAGAGCCTGGCCACCGCCAACGTGGTCCGCACCGACGCGTCAGGCGAGGGCGACCTCGAGGTCGAGCCGATGCTGCCGAAGGCCGGCGCGATCGACGCGGCCGCCGTGCGCCGCGAGGCCCTGCGCGACCGCCTGGTCGCCGGCGATCTCGTGTCGACCAGCGGGCGTGTCCTGTCGATCGTGGTGAGCTTCGACGAGGCGCGCATCGATGCGGTGCGGGCACAGGTGCTCGACGAGATCCGCGCGAAGGTGTCGGCGCACCTGCCGACGGGCGCGACCGCCCACTACAACGGCAGCCTCGAGATCAGCGAGACGTACAACCGCGTCACGCTGCGCAACCAGGTCGTCTTCACGCCGCCGATCCTCCTGATCACCATCGCGGCGATCTGGGTGATGTTCCGGTCGTGGCGCCTCACGCTGCTGACGTTGCTGGCCGTGCTCGTCAGCACGCTGTGGACGCTGGGCCTCTACATGTGGGCCGGCTTCGGCTTCAACATCCTCACGAGCATGCTCCCGGCGCTCGTGATGGTGCTGGCCATCGCCGACGACGTGCACATCATCCAGCACTACACGCAGTGCCGGCGCGAGGGGGCGACGCACGAAGCAGCCTGGATGCACACGGTGCGCCACCTGATCACGCCGCTGTTCGCCGCGAGTGCGACGACGGCGCTCGGGCTGCTGTCGCTGGCGACCAGCCACGTCGACGCGGTGCGCACCTTCGGCATCGGCGCGGCGCTCGGCGTGATGGTCGACTTCGCGATCTCGGTCGTGCTGATGCCCACGCTGCTGGCCTGGGCGCCGGTCGGGCCGGAGCCGCCGCAGTCGCGCTGGCTCCTCGGCCCGATGCGGGCCATCGGGCGCCTCGCCGCCTCGCACCCCCGGCGCGTCGTGCTCGCCACCCTCGCCATCGTCGGCGTGATGGCCGTGGGCCTGGCGCGGCTGCGCGTCGACACCAACCACGTGGCGTTCTTCAAGCCGGGCCATCCGATCCACGACTCGGCCGAGCTGATGGACCGCGAGCTCTCCGGCATCTACAGCTTCCAGGTGCTGCTCGAGGGACCGCCCGAGTCGTTGCGCGCGCCCGATGTGCTGCGGCGCATCGACGCGTTGCGCGAGCGCCTCGAGGGCCTCGGGCACGTGAAGAAGGTGGTGTCGCTGGCCGACTACGTCGCCCGCGTGCACGAGCAACTGGCGCCCGACCTCGCAGGCAAGGGACAGCGGCTGCCGGTGGATGCCGATCTCGTGTCGCAGGAGCTGTTCGTGTTCGGCATGTCGGAGGAGGGGCGCCGCGAGCTCGAGAGCCTGGTGTCGACCGACTACTCGCGCACGCAGGTGATGGTGAAGCTGGCGTCGATGAGCTCGGACGAGGCCTTCGAGGAGGTCGAGTCGGCCGAGGCGATTGCCCGTGAGCTGTTCGCCGGGACGGGCATCACGACGACGGTGACCGGAGCGGGCCGGCTGTTCGCGACCCTCGACCACTACCTCGTGACGTCGCAGGTCTCCAGCTTCGCCACGGCGTTCGTCTCCGTGTTCGCGGTGATCTTCCTGGTCTTCCGCTCCTTCAAGTTCGGCGTGCTCGCGATCATCCCGAACGTGATCCCCGTGATCATCGTGCTCGG
>NZ_JBIINP010000102.1:0-15496 GCF_044337415.1 Luteitalea sp. | reverse complement strand
CTCGCGAAGGAGTCGGCGGCGATGCTGGCCCACTTCGGCGTGAGCGACGAGGCCCTGCTCGACGTGCTCACCGGCACCTACGCGCCGACCGGCAAGCTGCCGTTCGAACTGCCCTCGTCGATGGACGCCGTGCGCGCCCAGAAGGAAGACCTGCCGCGCGACTCGGGAACCCCGCTCTATCCGTTCGGACACGGACTCACGTTCGGCCCCTCGTCGGCCCGGCGATGACGAGTCCCGGGAGCCGGTAGTCGATGGATCAGGTCACGCGTCGCACGTTCCTCAAGGCCGTCCCGGTGGCCGTCGGCATGCCGCTGCCGGGGTGGCAGGGCACGGCCACCGACCTGCCGTTCGGCGCCGATCACGCCTATCTCGACGCGCAGGCGACGGGCACGTGGTGGGTGCAGCCGACGCCACGTGTCAGCCGCATCCGACAGATTCTCGACCTCGACGTGCCGCGCGACCAGGTGGTCGCGTTCGCGCTGTACACGCACGACAACGGCGTGCTGAAGCTCACGGCGCAGTTGTTCCCGCTGCGTCCCGGCGAAGCGCGCGAGGTGCGGCTCGAGGTGCAGCGCCAGGGCGCGTGGCGCGAGATCGCCCGCTCGCCCATCGTCTATCCGGGATGGAGCGCGCACTTCCGGGTGACGGGCTGGAATGGCGCGGAGACCGTGCCCTACCGCGTCAGGCACGGCGACCGCGCCGAGTTCACGGGGACGATTCGTCGCGACCCGATCGACCGCGACGCCGTGGTGGTCGCCAACCTCTCCTGCAACTCGGCCCGCACCAAGGGCCCGCGCGCGGAGATGGTCACGCACCTCCAGCGGCTCGATCCCGACCTGCTGTTCTTCGCCGGCGACCAGACGTACCACCACACCGAGCACACCGCCGGCTGGCTCGAGTTCGGCCTGCAGTTCCGCGACATCATCCGCGACCGCCCGACGATCTGCATTCCCGACGACCACGACGTGGGGCATCCGAACATCTGGGGTGAGTCGGGCGAACACTCGGTGCACAGCGGCGGCGCCGACGGCGGCTACTTCTACCCGGCCGCCTACGTGAACATGGTGCAGCGGCAGCAGTCGTGGCACCTGCCAGACGCGGTGGACGCCACGCCCGTGCGCCATGGCATCACCGTGTACTTCACGCGGCTGCGCGTCGGCGGCGTCGACTTCGCGATCCTCGAGGACCGCAAGTTCAAGACCGGCCCACTCGGCACCATTCCACAGTTGGGGCCACGCCCCGATCACATCAACGACCCACGCTACGACCCGGCCTCCATCGACCTGCCGAACCTCGAGCTGCTGGGCGCCAGGCAGATGGCGTTCCTGCGCACCTGGTCGGAGGACTGGACGGGCGTGACGATGAAGGTGGTGCTGTCTCAGACGGCCTTCTGTGGCGCAGTCCACCTGCACGGCACGCGCGACAACCGGTTGCTCGCCGATCTCGACTGCAATGGCTGGCCGCAGTCGCAGCGCAACGCGACACTCCGCGCGATCCGCCGCGTGTGCGCCACGCACCTCTGCGGCGATCAGCACCTCGCGGTCACCATCAAGCACGGCATCGATGCGTTCGGCGACGGCCCCTACGCCTTCACGAGCCCGGCGCTGGTCAACACGATCTACGCGCGCTGGTGGCACCCGCAGGACGAGAAGCCTGGCGCCAACCCGGTGGCCGGCAGTTCGCTGCCGTGGACCGGCGACTATCTCGACGGACTCGGCAATCGCCTGACGATGCTGGCGTATGCCAACCCGGACGATCTGGAGAACGAGCGACGCCGCGGCGACGGCTTCGGCATCGCGCGGTTCGCCAAGGAGGCCGACCGCGTCACGTTCGAGTGCTATCCCCGTTTCTCGCAGGGCGAGCAGTACCCGGGGTGGCCGATCACGGTGGATGGCGCAGCCAACGATGGACGCACGCCCGTCGCCTGGCTGCCCACGCTGGTCGTGACAGGCGCGGCACGGCCGGTGGTACAGGTGGTGGCCGCTGACGGCGAGGTGGTCTACACGCATCGCGCGCGCGGTCCGCATGTCGCGCTGCCGGTGTTCGCCGCCGGCACCTACACGATTCGCGTCGGGCACGACCGCCCGGATGGCGTCACCGTGACGGGCGTGAGCGCGGCGGCCTCCGAGGCCGAGGCCGGCGCGCGCGCGGTCACGCTCCCGCGCGCCTGATGGTCGAGAGCGCCTGGGCCACAGGCTACCGGCCACAGGCTGCCTGTAGGCTGTAGGCCAGAGCCGCCATGCACCTCGCGCTGATCCTCACCGAGTTCCCGCCCGGCGTCGGCGGGATGCAGACGCACGCGGAGTACCTCGCGCGGGCGCTGCACGACGCGGGGCACGCGATCGACGTCTATACCTACCGCTGCGACGACGCGCGTCTCGAGCACGAGGCGCGCGCCTTCGATGCGCAGGCAGGCTATCCCGTGCATCGGGTCCTCAGCCGGATCGGCTTCTGGGCCAACCATCGCCTGCTGCTGCGCCGGCTGCGGACCACGCCGGTCTCGCTGGTCTACGCCTCCAACGTCTACTACGGCCTGCTCGGCGACGCCCTCGGCGTGCCGGTCGTGTGCCGATCCGCGGGCAACGACGTGCAGCGTCCCTGGATCGCGTATCCCTACCGCGTGGGCAGCGGCGTGGTGAGCCACCCGGCGCTCGAACGGCGTCTCCATCAGTGGTACCGGCGGTGGAACGCGCCGGAGTGGCTGGAGGCGGTCTTCCGCCGCCAGCGCCAGGCGGTGGTCCGGCGCAGCGTCGCGGCCACGCGCGCGATCCTGGCCAACAGCACCTACACGCGCGACCTGCTCGCCGAGGCGGGCGCTACGGATGACCAGGTCCGTGTGCTTCCGGGAGGAGTCGACACGCGGCGCTTCGTGCCGGCCGCACACGACAGGCAGGCGGCACGCGAGGCCTGCGCTATCGCCCCCGACACGTGGGTCCTGCTCACGGTGTGTCGGCTGGTCCCCAAGAAGGGGATCGACTTCCTCATCGCGCAGGTGCCGGCGCTGCGTTGCATCGCGCCGCGCTTGCAGGTGATCGTGGTCGGCGACGGCAAGGAGCGCCGGCGGTGCGAGGCGCTCATCGACGCGGCCGGCGCGGCCGACAGCGTGCGCCTGGTCGGGAAGGTGCCGCAGCGCGAGGTGCAGCGCTACTTCGCCGCGGCAGACGGCTTCGTGCTCGCGAGTCGCGTGACGAGGAATCCGGTGAGCGGCCTGCAGGACGCCGAGACCATGGGCCGTGTGCTGTGCGAGGCCAACGCTGCGGGACTGCCGGTGCTCGCGAGTCGCTCGGGAGGCATCCCGAGCGTCATCACGCACGAGGACAACGGCCTGCTCTTCGAGAGCGACGATGCTGACGACTTCGTCTCGCAGTTCCGTCGCCTGGTGGACGACGACGCGCTGCGCACGCGGCTCATCGCGCGCGGCCGGCAACGTGCCGAGGACGAGTTCGCGTGGCCGCACCTGGTGGCGGCACACGAGCGGTGCTTCGCCGAGACGCTGGCAATTTGAGAGTGGAAATTCGAAATTCTCGGCGGCTCGGCCTGTCGGCCGTCGCTCGCCCGGAAACACGTCGAGGGCCGCGCGGCACAGCCGCGGGCCCTCGCCAGGTCGTTTCTCGAATTGTCAGCGACGCGAACGACGGCGTGCGGCTCGGACGGTGGCCAGGCCAACGGTCAAGAGCATCAGCGTCGCCGGCTCCGGCACGACGATGCTGTCGGCCGAGTAGGTGGCAGTCGTGATCTGGCCATTGGCGCGCTGCGCGGACATGGCCCACACGCCTGCCGTCTGATCGTAGCCCGCGCCGGTGAAGTACCCCTCGCCCCGGAGGATGACCTCGAGGCTGTCGACGCTCTCGACGACCATCGACGTCAGGGTGAACGAAATCCCCGAAGCCAGGTGTGTCCAGAGCGGACCCGCCGGCAGCACGGGCACCGGCCGATAGGTCAGCGGCGTCGCGTGCACCAGGGGGTTCCCCAGGGCCATGCCCTGTGCCGAGAACGTGCCGGTCGCGCTGAGCACGAAGGCGTCGAGCACCGTGAGGTCGGTCTCGTTGTCGAAGCCATCGGCATCCGGCAGGCTCCAGCTGCCGGCGTAGCCAACGGTACCCAGGAACGGCGCGGCGGAAGCCGCCTGCGGCGCCATCGTGACGGTGACGGCCACCAGCCCGGCCAGAATTGCCTTCATCATTGTCCTAACTCCTCCGAAATCAAGCAGGACACTGTGCGCGGGACGAGGCCGCAGAGCACCGAGCTTCTCGATGCCTCTCTTCTGCGAGAACCGCGCCAGCATACCGGACTGACTTTCTGTGGGTTTATTCGGCAATTAGCCTCGCTAGCTCGACAGCAAAGACGCCATGAGGAATGACTTTAGTCGTGTCAACAGCGCCCAAGAAAGACAAATGCCCCGGAGACCGAAATCTCCGAGGCACTGTGTGTTCGCGGAGCCTGGCGATGCCACGCCCCGCCCTTCATTCTGAATGTTGAATTCTGAATTACTCAGTACGGATCGACTTCGACCCCGTTGTTCCAGGCCTTGTACATCTCCTCCGCGCTCGGCACCTTTGCGGGGCGCACGAGGCGGAAGCCGAGCCACTCGGCGTCAGTCATGTACCAGACACTGGTCGGCAACTGCGGGTCGCGTTCCTTCCACACCGGGTCCGACTTGTAGCGGATGGTGCAGTTGACGCGATCGGCCGGGTCGTTCCACGAGCCGCCGCGGACGGCGATCGGGTACGACTGCGTGGGGCGCACCCACGGGTTGACCTGCGGTCCGGCGACGTACGGCGCGTGCTGGTCGGCGGTCCATTCCATGACGTTGCCGAGCATGTCGTACAGCCCCCACGCATTCGGCTTCTTGCTGCCGAGCTTGTGGTAGGTGCCGTCGCTGAACTCCTGCGTACCGGAGTTCTTCTGGTACCAGGCGACGTCGGCCAGTTGCGCTTCCGGCACTGACGGCGCGCCACCCGCGCGGCACGCGTACTCCCACTCGGCCTCGGTCGGCAGGCGGTAGAACTCACCCGTCTTCGCGCTCAGCCACTGCGCGTACTTGTTGGCGGCGTGCGGCGTCATGCTGATGGCCGGGAAGCCGCCGTTGCCGCGCCCGAAGCTCATCTCGAGGTGCGGCGCCGTCGGGCGGCTCAGCGCGTCGACGAGCGCGTCGGGCTTCTCCTTCTCGTTGGCCTGGTCGGCGAAGGTCCACATCAGGTACGCGTCCCAGTTGACCTCGGTGGTCATCATCCAGAACGCGTCGACCTTCACCTTCCGCACCGGCTTCTGGTCGGCCGGTGCCGCGGCATCGGCCGATCCCATGTCGAACTCGCCGGCGGGAATCGGCGCCATGCCGAACGTGGCGGTCGTGTTGGGAACGGTGACCGTGTAGGCCTTGGCCGCGGGCGCGGCCTTCTCCTTGGCGAGGATCCGGGCGCGGATCTCATCGACGGCCTTCATCTCCTTGGGGTCGATCGCCGGCGCGGCGGGCGCGGCGGCTGCTTGTCCGCTGTAGCCGTGGCGAAGGCGGAGTTGCTCGCTGGAGAGCGGCACAGTCGCCGCCCCGGCCACGAGGGCCAGGGCGACGAAGGCCGCGAGTCGTGCGGTCATGGCTACGAGATCTTCGTCCGCCCGGGAATCGCCAGGCCGGGCGCCTCGAACTTGGCGTTCATCTGCAGGCTCGGCGGCAGCAGGTTCAACGTCGAGTTGAGCGCCTGATCCCACGTGAGCTCCAGGCCCGTGTAGGCCGCGTCGCGCCCCATGATGGCCAGCAGCGTGCTCGTGGCGAGGTTCAGGTCGTCGTTCTTGGGCTTGCCGTCGCGGATCGACTTGAACAGCACGTCGTGCTCGCGCTGGTACATGTCGTATTCCTCGCCCTCCCACTGCCACTTGACCTTGCCGTCGGGCGTCTCGATGCGGGGCTTGCCCTTGCCGAGGAACAGCGTGCCGTCGGTGCCCATCACGTAGTCGAGCGTGCCGTTGAAGCAGCCGGTCGACTGGCGGTTGGCGAGGAACACACGGTACCCGTTCGGGTACACGAAGTTGGCCTCGAAGTGGTCGTAGATGTTGCCGCCGTTGGCGGGCACCGAGCGACCGCCCACGGCGACGCAGCTGGCCGGCGGCTGGTCCTTCATCACCCACATGATCTTGTCGGCGTTGTGGACGGCCTGCTCGACGAGGCTGTCACCCGACAGCCACACGAAGTTGTACCAGTTGCGGACCTGCCACTCGACGTCGCCCATGCCGGCCGGGCGCGTGCTCTCGGGCGGCATCGGCTTGACCGGGTTGGTGTAGTACGTCGAGTAGTGCGCCACGAGCCGGCCGAGGGCGCCGTTGTGCACCTGCTCGATGGCGGCCGAGATCATGTTGTTGTAGCGCCAGCAGAAGCCCGACACGAGGGCCTTGCCCTTGGCCTGCGCGGCCTTCTGCGACTCCATGACCGAACGGATGCCGGGCGCGTCGGTAGCCGCCGGCTTCTCGCAGAAGATGTGCTTGCCGGCGTCGACCGCCAGCTTCAGGTGCGCGGGGCGGAAGCCCGGAGGCGCCGCGAGCAGCACCACGTCGACGTCGCTGTTGATGACCTTCTCGAACGCGTCGAGGCCGTAGGTCGGGGCATCCACCTTCACCTGGGCGCCGAACTTCTGGCTGCCCTGCAGGCGGGTGAGCGACTTGCCGACGATGGCCTGGTCGATGTCGCAGATCTGGGTGAGGACGGCGTTCTTGTCGGCGGTGAGCGCCTGCGCGGCCGCACCGCTGCCACGCCCGCCCGCGCCGACGAGGCCCACCTTCAGGGCGTTGGTCACCGACTGACCGGAGACGATGGCCGGGAAGCCGGCGGCGGCGACGCCGGCGGCAGCTCCCGACTTCTTGAGGAAGTCGCGACGGTCGGTCTGGCTGGGCACGTTCTTGGATGTGTTGGTCATGGCAGTCACTGGAGGGTCGAAGGTCACCGAGCGTCCACGCGACGCCCCGGATCGGGCAAATCATATCCCTTCTGGAACAACGCCGCCGGGGACAGGAGCGCTTCAGGGGCCGCTTTCGCTCGTCCCGTGATGGGACAAAGCCGCCTTCGCCGCGCGTCCGTGTCCCACGGCGCCGCGCGGCTACGGCGGGCCAAGCGCCCAGTGCCGCTCGGCTACGGCGGAGCAAGGCCGCGTTCAGAAGAACCCGTGGCGGCCGGTCAGCTCGTCGACGTCGAGCCCGTGCGCGATGTCCACGAGCAGGCGCTTCTCGCCGATCGACCGCTGCAGGGCATGCTCGAGCACGGCCTCTTCTGCCCGGCGCGGGATCACGACCACCCCCTCGCCGTCGGCGAAGAGGAGGTCGCCCGGGCTCACCTGCACCCCATCGATGGTCACCGGCACGTTCAGCTCGTCGAGCACGGCGCGCGTCCGCACGTCCTGGCAGGTCGTGCCGCGCGCGAACACCGGAAAGCCGATGCCCGCCACGGCCTGCGCGTCGCGCGTGTGCCCGCCGATGACCGCCGCCACGGCGCCGGCCCGCACCGCGAGGCTGGCGTTGATCTCGCCGAAGTACGCGAACTCGGGCGCATCGTTCTGAACGACCACGATGTCGTTCGGCACGACGTGCCGGTACGACTCGAGGGCCCCGTAGACCGCGCGGAAGTCCTCGCCGGGCTCGAGCCGTCGCAGCTTCAGCGTCTTGGCCCGGCCGAAGGCGCGGGCGTCGCTGATGTTGGGGTGCAGGCCCTTGATGATCTGGCGCGGGAAGCCGAGGTCGTCGAGGGTGTCCGACAGCGCCGGGCTGGACAGGTGCAGGCGCAGGTTGCCGAGGAGGCGGCGTTCCTTCTCGCGCATGCCCGCGGCCACCAGGTTGGCCAGCTCGAGGTCGACCGGCCAGTTGACGTCGATGGCCTCGAGCGGGTCGATGGCCACCAGCAGCGGCGCGTCGCCGATGCGGCGTCGCGTGCGGTGCGCCGCCTCGCGCGCCACCATGTAGAGCCCCATCGTCTCGATGACGGTCTCGGGCAGGTCGACGCTGTTGGGGATGCGCTCGACGCCGTATGAGGGGCGCCCCTCCTGCCAGAGGTACTGCTTCTCTTTCCTGACGAAGACGACCGAGTCGTGGCCGGAGCCCGGCTGTAGCGCGTCGACGCCGGCCTTGATGGTGGAGGGGCGGATGAAGGGCGCGGTGCACAGCGCCTGGATGTAGACGTCGGCCTCGACCTGCCGCACCTCGTTGTAGAACAGCGCGTGGCCGTCGGTGCTGTTGCTGGCCAGGGCCGGATCGCGCATGAGGATGCGCGCGCCCGAGTAGCGCGCGAGGTCGGCCATCTCCGCCGACTCGGTGTCGAGGTACACCTCGTCGATGAACGGCAGCGACGCGAGCTTCTCGAGCGTGTGCAGGAACAGCGGCTTGCCGTCGAGCAGGCGCGTGTTCTTGTTCTCGATCCGGCTGCTGGTGCCCTTGGCGGGCACGAAGGCCACGACTTTCATGAAGGCGCTCCGGGAGGTGGCGTCGCCAGCGAGGCGAGGCGCCGTTGCAGCGCGAGGGCGTCCGGCCAGTCAGGCCGGAGCTCGAGCGCCTGCGTGATGTAGCGGGTCGCATCGGCGTTGCGCCGCAACGCGTACGCCACGGATGCGGCATCGAAGGCGAGTTCGGCCGACGCGTCGCCGCATCGCATCCCGCGATACAGCAGTTCGAGGACCTGCACCTCCGGGAGGCCAGAAGCGCGTGCCGCGAGGGCGCGCAGGTGCCAGGGGACGCTCCACTGCGGCTGCAGGGCGTGTGCCTCGCGCGCGAGGGCGTCGGCGCGCTCGGGGTCGCCCGCATCGAGCGCTGCGAAGCCCGCGTCGATCACCAGTTCCAGCGTGCGGGGCTCGGCCGCGAGGCCGTGCGTGAAGGCCTCGAGGACGTCTGCGGCCGCCGCGCCGCGCGCGCGACGGCACAGGCCGAGGAGGTACCACGGCGCACTCCAGCCTGGCTTGAGCGCGGCGGCCACGCCCGCAAGTTCCTCGGCCCGGGCGAGGTCACCACCGCTGTGCGCGAGCGACGCGGCATCGTAGGCCAGTTCGGCCGACACCGGTGGGCGAGCCAACGCCTCAGCGATCCAGAAGCCGATCTCCTCGGCCGACGCGCCTCGGGCCCGGGCGCAGAGCGCCAGCAGGTGACGCGGCAACGGCCAGGACGGCCGCTCGGCTGCCGCGCGACGGGCGAGGGTGTCGGCTCGCGCGACCTGGCCGAGGGCCAGGGCTGTCCCGGCGGCGTCGAGCGCCAGTTCGGCCGTCACGGGCGTGCCGACGAGCGCGCGCTCCAGCAGCGGCAGCACGTCGACCGGTGCGGCTCCCCGTCCACGCGCGCACAACCCGAGCAGGTGCCACGGCGGGCTCGCGTCCCGCCGCATCGTCGCCGCCTCCCGGGCGAGCCCCTCCGCGGCCTCCATGTCGCCAGACGCGAACGCCGCGAAGCCGGCGTCGAGGAGGATGTCGAAGGACCGGCCCCCAAGCTCGAGCGCGCGTCGGCAGGCCGCCCACACCTCTGCGGGCGGCGCCCCCATCGTCCGAGCGACGATCGCCTCGCGATGCCACGGCTCGGGGGCATCGGGCCTGGCGCGACGCGCGGCCTCGAGCGCGGCCAGCGCGGCGGGCCAGTCCTGCCGGGCCGCGTGGTGCGTCGCCCGCGCCATCCACAGGCGCTCGGGTGCCTCATGGCGCGACATCGAGTCGTCGTCGCCGTACATCGTCATCGCCGGCCCGAAGAGGCGCGCGGGTCCGCCCAGCGGCAATGCCCGGAGTCGCGCGCGCAGCGAGGCTTCGTGCGCGTGGCTGGCGATGACCACCGCGGACGCACTCGACGTCGGCACGTCGTCCAGGCCGATCACGGGCACGCCGTCGACCACGCGCCCGATGTCGCCGCCGTCGGGATCCACGAAGGCCTCCACCGCGACGCCCTGCGCGCGAAGGGCCGTCGCCACGCGCCGCCCGACGACATCGATCCCGCAGACGGCCACGCTCACGGTGCCGTCGCGCACGACGAGATCGACGAGGTGTGCCTCCAGATACGGCTCGAGCACGGGGTGCATCGGCCGCTGCGCGACCGACACCTCGCGGCAGACATACGTGGCGAGGAGTGGCGCGACGCGCGCATTGAAGCGCTCGAGCCGGTCTGCGACGGCCGCGCCTTCCGCGCCGTCCGCGAGGTGAAACCGCCCGAGGAACCGCGCGAACGATTCCGGACCGCGCGACACACCCGACGCCGGCAGCCCGAACAGGCATGTGGAGGCCAGGAAGTCGACGAGGCGATCGGTCGCCGCCCGCCTCGCCTCGGCCCGCTCCCCCGCGAGGGCGAGACGGACGGGTGTGGACAGATCGTGCCCGTCGAACTCGAAGGCAATGTCCTGCCCCCACAGCACGCTGCGCGACAGCAGGACGATCGGCACGTCGAGCAACGCGACCTCGACCTGTGTGCGCGTGCTGCCGAGCACGGCGACGACGTCGGCCTGTGCCACGAGGTCCCTTATCGATCCCTCGGGCACGAGCAGGCCCGGCGCGTCGGGCCTCCGGGAGTACCGCTGCCCTTCCACGTCGGCCGGGTGCGGGCGGAGGATCAGCGTCGCGTCAGCCGGCAAGGTGGCGGCCAGCGCATCGGCGGCATCCGCGAAGGTCCCGAACCACGGCGAGCCCAGTGCGATGAGCCGAGAACTGCGCGGCTGCAGGTTGAAGCCCGGGCACGATCCGAGCAGCACCACCACCGGGCGCGACGAGGGACGTGGACGCGTCGACCGCACGTCGGCGTAGGCCTCGCGCATGCGTGCCACGCGGTCGGCGTCCGGCACATGCGCCGCGAGCATGGTCGACACCATCGGGTGCGAGATGAGGTCGCTGCCGAACCCCACGTCGTGGCTCTCCACCATCAGGGTGTCGGGCACGAACCCGATCTCGAGGCCGAACGACGGCACCTCGCGGCGACGCGCCTCGCCGAGCAGCAGTCGCGACGGCGGGAACGGCGGCGCCCAGCCCATGAGGACGTCTGGGGACAGTTCCTCGAACAGGGCGCGCACGTAGGCCTGCAGTGCCGCCAGCTCTCCCGCACCGGCCTTGCGGCTGGGCGGCAGGAAGGTGCGGTACAGCTCGTCGGTCTCGAGCAGGTGATCCCAGGCCGGGTCGTGCGCCATCGACGCCTGCGCCTGCGCCGTGAACTCGCCGATGGCGTAGGGCATCGGCAACACCACGGGCCACCGCGCACCGCCGGGCGGTGCCCACGGCGACAGGAGGACGAGCTGCTGCCCCTGCGCCTCGAGCGTTCTGGCGACCTCGCACCAGAAGTCCCAGATGTGCCCCTTCCACTCGAGGATCTGTGCGGCGACGACGAGCCCAGACCCTGCCCCCGACGGAGTGGACGTCACAGCGGCCCCCGTTCCGCGCCGTCCGGGTGATCGCCGGTCGTGCGCAGGTGTTGCCCCGTGAGGCCCGACGTCGGCATGCGGGTTCGCGTGCTCATGCGGCGCTGTAGTCGGATCGATTGGCGTGATGCCGCAGCGGGTGCGACGTGATGCGCTCGGGCCGCTCAACTCGCCGGTTGACGACGGCGTCCACGTAGTCTGGACGACGGGCCACCGCGACGGCGAACAGCTCGCGAGCCCTCGCCAACTGCCCGTTGCGTGTGAGCGCGACGCCGAGGTTGTTGGCGCCCTCGGCCGACGGCCAGGTGGCCTCGGCCCGTTCGAGTTCGCCAATCGCGCCGGCCGCATCTCCCGCCAACAGCGACAGCGTGCCCGATGCGAACGCCAGTCGCCAGCCTTCCGGCACGGGCATCGGGCCGTCGGGCTCGCTCACGTCGCCGTCACCGACGCCATCGTCGAGCCTCGCGATCGCGTCGAGGTGCGCCCGGGCGGCGGCGAGATCAGCCACGAACATGGCGATCGAGTAGAGCGCCCAGCCCGTGACCCGCAGCGACCAGCCGGCGGCGGCGTACAGCGCACGGACGCGCTCGGGATGGTGCTTGAGCAGCAGCGCGCGGTACATCGTCCGCTGGTTCGTCATGTCGCGCGACAGGCTCGTCGGCAGCGCGTGGATGCGATAGCCGGGCGTCGGCTCGAAGGCCAGCCGTGCCCCGGCATCGATCGCGCGCAGCAGCACATCCGTGTCTTCGGGCCCGTGTTGGCGGGGATCGTATCGGACCTCGCGCAGCCGCGCGACGCGCGCGCCGACGACACCCGGGCCAGGCAGGTAGTTGCGCTCGAACAGGCGGACGGCTCCTCCAGCCCGGCGCAGGAACCCGGGAATCGGCAACACCCGGCGGGCTCCCTCGGTGTCCTGGAGCTCGACGCCGTCCGCAACCAGATCGGCGCCCGCGTCGAGATGCGGCACCAGCCGATCCACGCGCCCCGGCAGGAACTCGTCGTCGGCATCGAGCCAGACCATGAACTCGGTCTCCACCGCGTCGACGCCCGCCTGCCGCACGCCTCCGAGCCGCAGGGCGGCGTCGGCCTGCACGACCCGCAACGGATGCGGCGCCACCTCGCGCGCCAGGGCCACGGTCTCGTCCGTCGAGGCGTGGTCGACAAGGACGATCTCCCGCACGCGCGCGCCCACGGCGGTGCGCATGGCGCGAGCGATGGTCGCGGCGGCATTGCGTGCCGGCGTGACGACGGTGACGTCGCAATCCGTCACTGGACCTCGAACGTGATTTGCCCAAACACCGAGAACCCCCCGGGGTCAGGTCCGAACGGCGCTTCCGACGCGCGAAACAGCACGACGACATCGAGCCCCGCATGCGTCCGCGCGTAGCCGGCTTCCCGGTAGTTCGCGCTGCCGACCCAGATGGCGTTGACGCACGAGCGCGCGGCGACGAAGTGGTCGGGGATGCGCAGGTACAGCTCGTTGACGCCTCCGCCGTGAAGGGTCGAGCCCGTGATCGTGAAGGAGAGCGTGAGCGTCTTCCCGTTGCGCACGTAAGCGTAGGTGCGCACGGCGCTCTCTGGTACTTCCCAGGCCATCGGGGCCCTGGCGATGAAGGTTGCCGGGTCGTGGGGAACGTCGATCCACTCGGGTGCGCTGGGCATGGTCGTGGTGTCCTGCGTTGCGTCGGCTTCGATGAAACGTTCGACGACGTGTGCCGTGCGTGCCGCAACCGCGGCCGCTTCCCGCCTGATGGCGCCTGCATCGAGTCCCGGTGCCGACGCGAGCCACTCGGCCAGCGGCGCGGCATCGTCGGCGGTGCCGCCGAGCGCTCGGAGGGCGGACGCGAGGGCGGCGGGCGGCGCCGGACGCGCCGCGTGCGCCGTCGCCAGGCGATCCCCGAAGCCGCCGTGCGCGTCGACGTGCGCGACCACCGAGTCGAGGGAGGCGGCGGCGATGCCGTTGCCGTGGAGGATCCCTGATCCGGACACGTTGACGAACGCGTACGTCGGGTGTCGTGCGACGAACGCACGAACCCAGTTGCGGAAGGCCACGAGGTGCGGCGCGGTCCGGACGGGCTGCCCGTTGACGTCGATCTCCTCGAGCCCGTTGACCGGCAGGCGGCGACGCCACACCTCCTCCACGGAGATGCCATCGCGCGTGGCCTGCGCGTCCCAATCGGCCTCGAACGTGGTGTGCCGGCAATAGGGCTGGCCACCGCTGTACGCGAGATCGGTGCCGGCGAACACGATGGGGCCCGTTCCGAGCCGTTGCGCCAGCGTGCACGCGGCGGTGAGCACCGAGCCCCACACCTCGACGTTCCCGCACGACACGCCCTGCGTCTCGAGCCAAGGCCAGGGGTGGAACCGACCGATGCGCCCGAAGAACGTGCGGCCCGCGAACGGATGCACGGCGCGTGGGTCCAGGCTCGGCTCGGCCACGAGGTAGCTGGCCCGCAGCCGTGGCAGGTCGAGCAGGTGCCGGCCATTGAGCGTGGTCGGATCGATCGCCACGACCAGGTCGGGCTCGACGCCGGCATGGAGCAACGGGCGCACTGTCGTGTCGGCCGCGAGCACGAACACGCGCTCGCGCTGCCTGGCCACGTCGGCGGCCACGCGGTCGAGCGACGGGCCAGCGGCGCAGATCACGATCGGCGTCTCACCGGCGATGCCGTCGAGCGCCGCCACGTCGCCCTCGGCAACCACATGGGGAACGTTGGCGAGCGTGTGGCGCACGTACGGCGCAGCGAAGGTGCGCCGCGCCTCGGCATTGGCGCGACGTTCGAAGGCCACCTGGCGCCACGCGGCCCAGGCCTCCGACAGGGCCCGCACACGATGCTGCGCGATGGACGTCACCACGATCGCCAGCGGACCGTCGAGGAAGTCGGCATCGGGCCAGGCCGACAGGTCAGGCCAGACGCGCGGGACGGCGGTGACCACGAGCTGCCGCGACTCGAGCCAGGGCGTCCAGTCGCGGCGGACCGCGAAGGCCGGGAGCAGTTCTGGCGCGAGTTCAACGGCGAGGACACGCGTCGCAGGCGCACGACGGAACACATCATCGATCACGTGCCCACCGCCGATCCCGAACACCACGGCGATCGGCGGCATCGCTCGCCCGGCCAGGGCCTCGTCGACGATGGCCCGCGCCTCGGCACTGGGGTCGGGACCGTGGGCGGGCACCCACGAACCTCGGCCCTCGTCGGCCCGGAAGACGGCCGACAGCCGCTCGCCCTGCCCCTCGACCTGCGCGTCGGGGCTGGTCACGGGCACGGCCAGCCCGGAGAGCCGGGCCAGGGCCCGACGGGTGGCCTCGGCCCCGGTCGAGCGATCAGCCATGCGCTAGACCGCGGCTTCCTCGCCGACACGGCTCACGCTGCCCGTCGCGGCCGGGGACACCGACAGGTAGCGGCCGACCTCGAGATCGGTCCGGACCAGCAACTGCTCGCCGTGCGAATGCACCGGCGACGCGGCGCTGAAGAACGGCCATCGCGACGGCGTGCTGAACAGGCGCCGGAAGCTCGGCATGGGCGGAAACACGCTGACGGGATAGAACTCGTAGCCCTCGCCGTTGTCGAGCAGGTTCTCGTGGTAGAAGAAGCCGCGCGTCACGCGGTCGATCTGCGCCAGGTACTCGTGGATCGTCGACGCGCCCATCTCCGACAGCGAGATGAAGTTCATGAAGACGTCCACCGCCCGATCGGCCAGCCGCGGGAGCATGAAGTGCGGCATCAGCACGACGTCGGCGCTGCGCAGCGTGTCGAGGTCGAGCGTCATCGACGGGTCGTCGAACAGCAGCACGCGCTTGTCGGGATGCGCCGACGCGAGGAAGTGCGAGGCCACGATCAGGTTCTCGGGGAGGTCGAAGTTCACATACGTCCCCGGCGCGTCGAGCATCAGCCACTGACGGCCGAACCCGCCGTAGCCTCCGCCGATCTCGGCCACGATCGGGTGATCCAGGTGCCCCACCAGATCGCGCACCAGCGACGCCCGGTGGTCGTTGAGCATCGTGTTGGCGTGCACCAGGTACCCGTCGAGCCAGACGCCGTAGGGGTTGCCGACCGCCGGGAACCCGAGGCGCGACACATCGACGCGGGAGACCGAGTGGCGCCACACGTTGAAGTGCTGGCGCAGGCCCTCGGCCGCCCCGGCCCCGGC
>NZ_JBIINP010000282.1:0-4407 GCF_044337415.1 Luteitalea sp. | reverse complement strand
AGTGACAAGGGACGAGTACGCAAGTCACAAGGGAGTCAAGGGACGAGGGACAGGCTCTCGAGGGACAAGGGACGAGTACGCAAGTCACAAGGGAGGCCAGTGACAAGGGACAGGGGCTCGAGGGACGAGGGACAAGCAGGGCGTTGCGCGTCGCTCGGCCGCTTTGCGGGTCTTGCGGCTCCCCGCTGTACCGGTCCCCGGAGCGCGGGCGCGTCTCTATTGTTCGGGCCG
Organism: Luteitalea sp.; assembly: GCF_044337415.1. Classification (GTDB taxonomy): domain Bacteria; phylum Acidobacteriota; class Vicinamibacteria; order Vicinamibacterales; family Vicinamibacteraceae; genus Luteitalea. The sequence continues at coordinate 4,176 of NZ_JBIINP010000282.1, read as the reverse complement.
TCCTTGTCCCCTGAGCCCTGGCTGTCCTTGTCCCTTGTCCCTTTCCGTCCCGTCCCTCGTCCCTTGGCAGTCCTTGTGACTTGTCCCTCTTCCCCTGTCCCTTACACTAGTGCTCCATGTCGTCGTATCCCCGTCAGGCGCTGGCGCTGACGGCCCTCGCCCTCCTGCTCCTCGCATCCTGCGCTCGACCGTTCGGACGGCAATACGAGTACGAGGAGGAGATCTACGTCGACCTCGACGGGTCGGCGAAGGTCATCGTCAACACGTCGCTGGCGGCCCTGGCGGGGCTGCACGGGCTCGACGTGCCGCTGGACCCTGCGGCGCCGATCGACCGCGACGCGATCCGATCGCTGTACACGTCGCCGGTGACCCAGGTCACCCGGGTGAGCCGGCCGTGGCGACGCGACGGCCGACGCTTCGTGCAGGTGCGACTGGAGGTGGCCGACGTTCGCCGGTTGCCGCAGGCCACGCCGTTCGCCTGGGCGCGCTACACCTTCGCGCGTGAGGGCGAGACGCTGCAGTACCTGCAGGAACTCGGGCCGTCGGTCAACAAGGCCGTGGGGGATGTCGGGTGGGACGGCTCCGAACTGGTGGCCGTGCGCATGCACATCCCCAGTCGCGTCACGTTCCACAACGCGCCGAGCCGGCTCGTCGAGCGCGGCAACATCCTGTCGTGGGAACAGCCGCTGAAGGCGCGGCTCGCGGGGGAGCCCCTGCGCATCGAGGCCAGGTTCGGCGTCCAGCGCATCCTGGTGCTGACCGTGGCGCTCTTCCTGGCAGCCATGGCCACCGCGGCCATCACCGTCTCGGGCGTGATCTGGTGGGTGGTCCGCAAGGGTCACCAGCGGGCGGCACGCCAGCGCGGGTGAGGCAACGCAGGCAGGGCGACGTGACCGCCGCCCTGCCGTACTCGGGTCGAGACCGAGGTCAGCCCTTCTTCTTCTGATCCATCCGCTGCTGCAGCCGCTGACGCATCTGCGACTGCCTTGCCTGGCGCTCCGCCTGGATCTTGGTCGCCTCGGCCTGCTGCTCCGGCGTGAGGATGGCCCACACCTCGCTGCGCACCCGGCCGCGCAATACCGCGGCGTCGGCGATCACCGCCCCGAGGGCCTGCCCCTGCTGGGCGGCGGCGCCCTCGTCGATCGTGCCGGCCGTCGCCGTGCGCAGGGCGTCCATCGACGCCTGAGCGCGCTGCATCAGCGCCCGGCCCGCGTCGCGATGGCCCTGCATGATCGTCCGGACCTGCTCCTCCTGCGCGTCGGTCAGGTTCAGCGCGGGGAGCGGCAGGTCAGGATGCAGCCCGAGCAGGCCGCCGAGCGGGCCGCCCATCATCGGACCGCCGGGGCCGCGCCCTCCACGACCGGGGCCGTCGGGGCCACCCGGACCACCGGGACCAGGCTGGGCCATCGCCGCACTCGCGAGACCGAGGGTCAGGGCCACTGCACCAGCCACCAGCTTCAGGGACGTCATCGTACGCATCGCACACACCCTTCTGGGGCCTTCGCCCCGCCTGCGCCGCCCGACCGATGCGGGTCAGCGCGCGTTCTGATGCATGAGACGGGGACTCGATGGCCCCCCGATGTCGAGGTTGTGAAGAAACGAAGGCGTTGCTCGTCAGTCGAACGGCACGCCGTCGGGCCGCGGCCGCGGTGGCGGGGGCATCCGGTCCATGCCCTTGCGCTGACGCTCCTTGCGGTCGGCGGCCATCGCCTTCGCCTCGGCCTGCTGCTGCGGCGTGAGGATCGCCAGCACTTCCGTCCGCACGCGGGCCCGCAGCACGGCGGCCTCGCCGATGGCGGTGCCGAGCGCCTGGCCGCGCTCGATCGCGGCCGCCTCGTCGATGGCCGTGCCGTCGGTGGCCTTCTGCATGGCGTCCATGGCCACGCGCGCGCGGTCCATCAGCGCCCGGCCCTCGGCACGGTGGCCCTGGAGGATCGTACGCACCTGCTCACGCTGGGCGTCGGTCAGGTTCAGGCCGGCCAGCGGCACGTCGGGATTGAGGGTCAGCAAGCCGCCGAGCGGCCCCATCATGCGCCCGCCGAAGTCGCCGGGGCGCCCCGGCCCGAACCCGCGACCATCGCCACCCCCCGGACCCTCGGGCCCGTGCGGCGGCGGGGGCGGCGGCATGCCGACTCCCGCTGGGCGTCCGCCCTGCGGCGGCTGCGCTGACGATGCGCCTGCCATCCCCAACGTCAGCACCAGGATCGCCGCGCCGATCCCCACACCCTTTGCCGCGTTCTCGTGCCGCATGCCGATCCGCTCCGTCGTTCGCGGGTGGAGAGCCACGCCCGCGCCCATGTCCTGCCGTGCCACACCCGGCCCAACCATCGAGGCGCGTGCAATCTCATGCTGCCTGCATGGGCCTGGACCCCACACGGTACCGGACAGATGGCCGGCCCGACTGTGAAAAATCCATGACAGCGCTGCGCGGGCCTGCCGCAGGCGGGGTAGCCTTGGGGGCCATGGCGCATGTGCTGGTCGTCGACGACGAAGCCCACATCGGCGAGCTCGTGTCGCTCCACCTCTCGTTCGAGGGGCACACGAGCGACAGGTTCCTCGACGGCCGAGCGGCCCTCGAGGCGGCCAAGGCCCAGGCCTACGACCTCTTCATCGTCGACGTGATGCTGCCCGGTATCGACGGCGTGGCGCTGTGCCGCGCCCTCCGCCAGCAGCCGTCCACCCGCAAGTCGCCGATCCTGCTGTTGACCGCACGCCGCGACGAGACCGACAAGGTGCTCGGCCTCGACAGTGGCGCCGACGACTACCTCACCAAGCCGTTCGGGGTCCGCGAACTGATGGCGCGCGTACGGGCGCTGCTGCGACGGGCGTCGACCGCCCCGGCAGCCGCCGGCGACGAACCGGCAGCCGACGTGATTCGGCGCGACGGCCTCGAGATCGATCCCAACCGCCACCAGGTCACTGTCGACGGGCGGGTCGTGGAGACCACGGCCCACGAGTTCGCCGTCCTCAAGGTGCTGGCAGCCAACCCCGGCATCGTGTTCTCGCGTGAGGCCATCATCCGCCGTGCCTGGGGACCGGGCACCCACGTCACCGAGCGCAGCGTCGACACCATCGTCAAGCGCCTGCGCCAGAAGATCGAGGCCGACCCGGCCGAGCCGCAGCGCGTGCTCACGGTCTGGGGCGTCGGGTACAAGTTCCGCGACGTCGCCACGCCATGAGCGTCCGCGACCCGTGGGTGCGGTCGCTCTACTGGCGTATCGCACTGGCGTGCCTCGGCCTGCTCGCGGCCGGCCTCGCCGTGCAGCTGGCGTTCGTCGTGGCGCAGTTGTCGCGCCCGGAGGGCCTGCACGCGCGAATCACGGCGCAGCAACTCGCCGAGACCATCGCGCGCGACCTCTCGGAGGCACTCGAGGCGGACCCGGCCGCCGACGTGCCGCAGGTGCTGGCGCGCTACCTCGACACCCCGTTGCCGGCCTTCTTCGTCACGCCGGGTAGCCGCGTCCGCGGCCCGGTTGGTGTCGTCATCACCGAGGCGGAGGCGCGCCAGGTGGCAGCAGCCGCCAATGCTCCCGACGACCCCGACCGGCCGGTCGGCATCGCGCGGGTCGAGGTGCTCGGCGAACTGGAAGGGCGTGTCGTGGTGCTGCCACGACGCCCGGGACTCGCCGTGGTGCGCGATCTGGGCCCCATGGCGCTGGCCGGCGCCGCCCTCACGGCGATTGCCATCGCGGCGCTGCTCGCCTGGCTGGCCTTCGCCCCGGCGCATCGTCGCCTGAAGGCCCTCGAGTCGGCAGCCGTGCGGCTCGGGCAGGGCGACCTGTCGGCACGCGCGCCCGAGGAGGGCGCCGACGAGATCAGCCGCGTGGCCCGCGCCTTCAACCAGACGGCCGATGCCCTCGCCACGCAGATCCAGCGCGTGACCTCCGAGCAGGAGGTACGACGGCAACTCCTCGCCGACGTCTCGCACGAACTGCACACGCCGCTGACGACCATCCGCGGCTACGTCGAGACGCTGCAGATGCCCGACCTGCCGATCGGCGACGCCGATCGGGCGCGCTACCTGTCGGTGGTCGACGACGAGGCGGTCAGGCTCGAGCGGCTCATCGGGGACCTCCTCGAACTCGCGAAGATGGAGGCTGGCGGGCTCGGCTTGCATCCGGAGCGAGCGCCGCTCTCGTACCTGTGGTCGCGCCTTCGCGATCGGCATGGTCCCGC
>NZ_JBIINP010000281.1:0-4413 GCF_044337415.1 Luteitalea sp. | reverse complement strand
AGCAGGCCGTAGAGCTCGGGGCGCCGCATGCGCCAGGTGTACTCGAATGCGGCGCGGGCAGCGACCTGGGCCGCGCACTCGAGGTCGATCACCAGCAGGTGCGGCCCCGGCGCGTCGGCCCCGTGGCGCGCAATCACCTCGCCGGTGGGCGCGACGGCCATGGCGCCGCCGCCGAACTTCTGCGTGAGGCCCGCGAACGCGACCTCCCCCGCCACGTTGCATGCCAGACCGAAGACACCGTTCTCGCGGCAGCGCGCCTGCAGGGTCGGCCCGGCCCACTTCGCCCAGCCCGACGGATTGACGGGCGGCGGGTCCGCCGCGAACGGGAACAGCACGATCTCGGCCCCCTGCACGGCGAGCAGTCGCACGGACTCGGGCAGGAAGGCGTCGATGCAGATGGTGATGCCGATGCGCCCGATCGGCGTGGACACGACCGGTGGCACGCCGCCCCCGGCGTAGAAGGGATGCTCGAACAGCGGCACGTGCATCTTCCGCCACGCGCCAAGCAGCCCGTGCGGTCCGACCAGCACGTGGGTGTTGTGGAGCTGCGCGCCGGCATCCTCGAGCAGGCCTGCGGCAATCAGCAGCCCCGTGTCGCGGGCGATCGTGCAGAGGTGGCGCACGGCCGGGCCATCGAGGGGCTGCGCCAGTCGGCGCGCGCCGAGCAGCGCCTCGCGGAGCCACACGGCGTGATGGCCATCGGGATGATTCGGGATGAAGCCGGTGAGCGAGAGCTCCGGCGTCAGCAGCAGCGACGCACCGGTCTGTGCGGCGCGATGCGCCCACATGCCGATCCGCTCGATGTTGTCGTCGATTTCGTCCGGCCGTCCCTCGAGCGGCGCGGCGGCGACCCGCACGTGCTGCAGCATGGAGCGAGTCTACGCCCGGAGGCCTACCCGTCCACAAGCCATCGAAAGACAGGTCGCCACGGGCGCGGCGAGGCCGGGCCCGTGGCGCACCGAGGTCACTTCTTCTTCAGGTTCGCGCAGCGGGGGTCGCTGGGCGGGGCTTCCTTCTTGCGTCCGAAGCGCCCGAGCAGGCGCCCGCCCGGGATGGCGTCGGCGACCGACGGCTTGTCGGCCTCCTGCTTGGCCAGCGCCGCGCAGTACTCCTCGTCCGAGAGGGACGGGTCGGGCTTGCCCTTGGCCGACGTCCCCTCCCCCGACATCGCCGCCATGTCCATCACGCCCTCGGGCGAGATCATGTCCATGCGGATCGACTTGAAGCTCACGCGCGTGAACCACTCCTGATCCCACGTCACCTTGGGGTCGGCCGGACGGGCCGGGTGGATGAAGGTGGCTTCGTCGCCGTAGGCGGTGAACATGAGCAAGGAGCCGTTCTTGGTGGCCTTGATCACCTCGGCCGGCACGGCGCAATTGGTCGTCGACGGCGGCAGGACGGCCTTGAGCTCGATGAGGCGCTTCACCTCGGCTGGCGTGAGGTGCTCCATCTGGATGAACGTCGCGGGACGCTCGGCCGACGACCACATCACGAAGTTGGCCGACTCGTCGTCCACCTTCTCGGGGGCCATGACGCCCAGCGAGTAGCCTGTGGCCCGCGCCTGCCCGTTCCACTTCACGGCGATGGCGCCCGACGGCTGGACGGCGGTGGAGGTGTACTTCACCGGCTCCATGAACGTGCGGTCGGCCGGCAGCGTGAAGTCGATCTTCGGCGTGTACGTGCCCTGGATCGAGTGCGGCCCGGCCAGCGTGGAGCCGATCGGGAAGGTCGCTTCGAGATCCCGGTTCTTCTTCTTGCGGTCCTCGTGCGGCCAGTCGCCGTACGTCTTCGAGTTGCCGGGCGTCGGGGTGCGGACGCCGCGTGCGCTCACCGAGGCCTGCAGGGCCTGCACCTCCGGGTCGTTCTCACCACGCATCAGCTTGTCGAACGTGAGGACGACCGGCTGGCCTGGACCCGCCTTCTCGCCACAGCCCCAGTAGAAGGTGATTTGCCCCTTGGGCTGCTTGTACGTGCCGGGGGTGCCGGGACTGGACTTCCCCGGCTCGGGCGTCTGCAGGTAGATGGGCTTGTTGACCTGGGCCCCGGCCGGAAACGTGTGGAAGGCCTCGGGTTCCCCCGTAGGCGCCAGCGTCGACCCGAGCTTGAGCTCCAGGGTCTGGCTCGCCGTCGGGATCCCCTGCGTGGCCATCTTCATGAGCGAGCCCATCGACGGGCGACCGCCGTTGGCCAGCCCCCCCATCGCCATGACACCCGCGCCGGTGGTGGCGCCCACCCAGTACCGTGCCTCGGGCGGCGTCACTTCCTGCTCGGGCGCCGCCTTGGGCGCGGCCTTGGGCGCCTGTGCGAGGCCCGAGACACCCCAGGAAATGGCGATTACTGGAACGGCCGCGACGAGCACGGCCATGGTTCTCCGCATGATCAGTCCTTTCCTCGACAACGCAGGCCCCCGACACCGGGCCTTCCCGCAGATCAACGCCCGGCAACGGGCCCACGAACGGAAGTGGTCGCCAACGGGCGGTTCGTGACCGGACAGGGCAGAAGAACGGCTACAGGCTACAGGCTGCAGGCTGCCTGTAGCCTGTGGCCGCTGTACTCCTCACGCCCGCCAGGCGGCCGCGCACTCCTCGGCGAAGGCGCGGAACGAACGAGGCGGATGCCCCAGCAGCGTCGTCAGGCGCTCCACGGCGCCCGGGGCGGCGTGCAGGCCCGCCTCCTGGAAGTGCGCGTACATGTAGCGGAAGTCGAACACCATCCAGTCGGGGAGCATCGACAGGGCCTGCGCCTCCCATGCGTCGAGGTCGTTGCCGCCGTAGGCAATGGGCTTGCCGAGCACCTCGCTCCACACCGCGGCGATCGCCGTACCGTTCAGGACCTCCGGCCCGACAACGTCGTACACCTGACCCGCGTGTCCCGGCTGCGTGAAGGCGATGGCCGCGGCCTCGCCGATGTCGCGGACATCGACGCGCGACGTGCCCACCTCGCCGATCGGCTGTGGGTAGACGCCGTACTGCTGCATGACGTCCTTGTACCAGTAGTCGTTCTGGAAGAAGTTGTCGGGCCGCAGGATCGTGTACGCGAGCCCCGAGGCCTTGAGCGCCGCCTCGATACCGACCTTGGCGCCGAAGTGCGGCAGCCAGGGCGCCGTGTCGGCGTGATGCACCGACAGGTACACCACGTGCTTCACGCCGCTGCCGCGCATCGCGGTGATCGCCAGCAGCGCCTCCTGCGACTCGGTCGGGCTGACGGCGTTGAGCAGGAACACGCCGTCGACGTCGGTGAACACCTTGCGAAGCGTCGCCACCTCGAGCAGGTTGCCCGCCACCGCCGTCGCACCGGCCGGGATGCGCGCCTTGGCGGGATCGCGCGTCAGCACCTGCACGTCGACGCCGCGTGCCAGCAATTGCTCGACGACCTGTGACCCCACCGTACCCGTGCCGCCGGTGACCAGTACTCGCATGTGTCCTGCCTCCAGAAGTACGCGACGCCCACGAGCGCCGCATCACCGTGATCTTCGCACGGCACTGTCCGCCCTGACGCTGTGTCAGACAACACACGCGCGTGTGGATCGGCGTGCTACGCTTCGCCGCGACGTCGGGCCCGCCGGCGAGGGCCCGTGGCGCGATTCGCTCGCCACAGGCACCGGACGACCGGCCGCGGCAGACGACAGGGAGGCCGCGTGAGCGTCCGCCACACCACCACCGCGTACTGGGCGCGCGATGTCGTCGAACTCGCCGCCTCCCTCGAGTCCGGTCCACGCGGGCTCACGCCGGCACGGGCTGCCGAGCGACTGGCGACGGTCGGCCCCAACACCGTCGAGGACGCCGAGCGGCTCGGCCCACTGCGGCTGCTGTGGCGACAGGTCGAGAGCCCGCTCGTCCTCATCCTGATCTTCGCCGCCGCGGTCTCGCTCGGCCTGTCCGAGTGGGTCGACGCCGCCATCATCCTCGCGATTGTCGTCGGCTCCACGCTGCTGGGCTTCTCGCAGGAATACCGCGCGTCGGCGGCTGTCGAGGAGTTGAAGAAGCGACTCGCCCTCACCTGTCGTGTGCTGCGCGATGGCGTCGAGACGACCGTCCACGCCGAGGACCTCGTGCCGGGCGACGTGCTCGTGCTCTCGGCGGGCAACCTGATCCCTGCCGACGGACGGATCCTCGAGGCGAAGGATTTCCTCGTCTCCGAGGCGAGCATGACGGGCGAGTCGTTCCCCGTCGAGAAGCAGCCAGGCGTCGTGCCCGAGGACGCGCCACTCGCGCAACGCACCAACGTCGTGTTCCTCGGCGCCTCCGTCCGCAGCGGCACGGCCACCGTGCTCGTCGTCGAGACCGGTCGCCGCACGGCATTCGGCGCCATCGCCGCCCGCCTGCGCGCACGCGAACCCGAGACCACCTTCGCACGCGGACTCCGACAGTTCGGCTACCTGCTCATCCGGGCGATGGTCGTCATCGTCCTGTC
>NZ_JBIINP010000014.1:0-54468 GCF_044337415.1 Luteitalea sp. | reverse complement strand
CCGCGGTCGGTGCCGCCCCAGCCCATCGGGTTGTCGCTCGCATCGTAGATGTACCAGACGCTGAAGGCCCGCGAGGCGTTGACGTAGAAGAGCCCGGTCTGCGGGCTGAAACTCGGCGAGAACCAGTTGGTGGCGCCGCCCTGGTTGGGCGTGACGAGCGCACCGGCCACCTGCGGACGCTTGTCGGGATTGGGGATCGGCTGGCCCTTCTCGTCGTAGCCCTTCGACCAGTTCGTCTTCACGTACTCGGCCGACACGATGTTCTTGCCGGTGAGCCGATCGAGCACGAAGAAGTGGCCGTTGCGCGCCGCCATGGCCACCAGCTTGCGCGGCTTGCCGGCGACCGTGCCATCGATGAGCACGGGGGTCTGCGTCGCGTCCCAGTCGTGCGTGTCCTGCGGCGAGGCCTGGAAGTACCACTTCATCTTGCCGGTGTCGGCATCGAGCGCCACCAGCGACGCCGTGTACAGGTTCGAGCCCTCGCGGTTCTTGTACGCGACCACCGGCTGCGGGTTCCCCGTCGTCACGTAGATCGTGTTCGTGTCGGGGTCGTAGGTGATCGGCTGCCACGTCATGCCGCCGCCGTGCTGCGCCATGTCGAGGTTCGGCCACGTGTCGAGGCCGGGATCGCCTGCCTTCTGCGGCGTCACGTACCAGCGCCAGATGAGCGAGCCGTCCTTCGGGCTGCGCGCATCGAGGTACGCGGGCATGTCGAGGTCGTCGCCGCTGACGCCGACGATCAGCTTGTCCTTGACCACGACCGGTGCGACCGAGCCGTAGTAGACCATCTCGGTCGAGCAGTACTCGGTGAACCAGCGCTCCTTGCCGGTCGTGATGTCGAGCGCCACGAGGTTGCAGTCGGGCGTGACGAAGTACACCGAGTCGCCGAGGATGGCGACGCCGCGGTTGCCGATGTGGATGCCGCCGCGGTTGCGCGTCCACGTGTAGTGCCAGATCTCGCGTCCGGTGCGCGCCTCGACCGCGTACGCATGGTCCGGAATCGTGAAGTACAGCACGCCGTCGACCTGCAGCGGCGTCGCCTTGATCGCCCCGCCGGCGTTGGGCAGGTCGTAGAGCCAGGCGAGGCTCAGGTGCTGCACGTTCTTGTCGGTGATGTGCGTGAGCGTGCTGAAGCGGCGGCCCGAGTAGTCGCCGTTGTAGGTAGGCCACGACGAGAGCGTGGGCTTCAGGATCTGCGCGACCGTGAGCCCGCCCTGCTGGGCCACCACCACGCTCGTCGCCAGGCTGGCGGCCGCGACGGCCGCGAGGATGAGGCGCTTCACTTCAGGGACTCCAGGTAGGCCACCAGATCGTGGATCTGTGTGTCGGTGATCACGTCGAGCAGGTCGATGTGGGCCTGCAGCGGGTTGGTGGTCGTGACCGTCGTGCCGGGCGCCTTCCGCACGGCGCGCACGCTGCCGTCGGCCAGCCGCAGCGTGACGAAGAAGTCGCTCTGCTCGAGCAGGACGCCCGACACGGCCGGTCCCGTGGGCGGCGTCACCGTGGCGGTGACCGCGTTGGGGCCCGGCGTGGCGGCGGCCGCTGCGGCGGGACCGCGCCCGCGACCAGGACCCGCGCCGGGGAACAGCATCCGCTGCTGGATGTCGACGGGGGCGGGGATGCGCTTGCCGATGCCGGCCAGGCTCTTCGACGTCGACGTGTGGCAGGTGGCGCACTTGCCGGCGCCGTTGAAGTAGGCCTCGCCAGCCGCGCGGTCGCCGACGAGGATGTCGCCGACCGTGAACAGCGCGGATCCGCGCATGGTGTCGTTAACCCGCTGACGCAGGAAGTGGGCGAGCGCGACGACGTCGGCATCCGTGAAGCTGGCGCTCGGCGTGCCGCTCTGCGTCTTGTGCCCGGCCTTGAGGAAGGGCCCGAGCACGCTGCCGGCCACCTGCGCCGACCGGTCGAAGTTGACCGTCGTCGTGCGGATGATGTTCGGTCCGCCGCCGTCGCCACCGCGCGCCTGCGTGCCGTGACAGTCCACGCACTCGCGGGCCCAGATGGCGCGGCCCCGGTCGTGCGCCGCCTGGTCCACGACGGGCGTGCGCGGAATCTGCACCACGGGACCGTCGGCCCGCGTGCCGTCGGGTCGGGGCATGGTCACCCGGATCTCCTGCGGCTGCTGACCGGCTGGCGGGGCTTGCTGGGCCGACAGCCCCAGCCCCAGGCTGGCCACGACTGCGGCCACCAACGACGAACGCACCTTGTGCATGCAGGCTCCCGAGAGATACACGTGACGAGGCACAAGGGATACGCGAACAGGACGGCCGTCGTCAAACGGGACGGCCTTTGGCCGTCAGGACCGGCAGTCGGGAGTCGGGCGTCGGCAGTGAAGGGCGCCCGTGCCCGCCGCATTGGCCCTCCCGACTGCCGACTCCCGACTCCCGACTCCCGACAAAGGACCTACAACGACATCACGTCGAACTGCTCGTGGTGCAGGTACGCGTCGGGTCGCACGGTGACCCGGCGGCCGATGACCTGCTCCACTTCCCTCAACACGCCGCGCTCCTCGCCAGCCAGCGCGTCGGCGATCTCGGGGTTCACGCGCAGCAGCACGCCGTTGCCGTCGATATCGTGGCCCACCTTGCGCATCTCGTTCAGGATCTCCTGGCACACGGTGGCGCTCGACTTGATCGTGCCGCTGCCGGAGCAGTACGGGCACGTGTCGGTCATCAGCCGCTCGAGGCTCTGCTTCACGCGCTTGCGGGTGATGATGATCAGCCCGAAGTCGGAGACCTGGATGGCCTTGCTCGGCGCGCGGTCGCGCCGCAGCTCCTGCTCCAGTGTCTGGAAGACCTTCTGGCGGTTCTTCTTGTCCTCCATGTCGATGAAGTCGAGGACGACGATGCCGCCCATGTCGCGCAGGCGCAACTGCCGCACGATCTCCTTCACCGCCTCGAGGTTGGTCTTGAGGATGGTGTCCTCGAGCCGCCCGCTGGTCTTCTTGCCGACGTAGCGCCCGGTGTTGACGTCGATCGCGACGAGGGCTTCCGTCTGGTTGATGACGATGTAGCCGCCCGACTTCAGCCACACCTTGCTGCGGAGCGCCTTGTCGATCTCGGTGCGGACGCCGTACTCCTCGAAGATCGGGAAGTCGCGCGTGTAGAGCTTCACGCGCGGCAGCATGGCCGGCATGATGCGCTCGATGAGCGACGTCACGCGCCGGTGCTCTTCCGGCGAATCGATCCGGATGACGCTGAACTCGTCGGTCAGCAGGTCGCGCAGCAGCTTGGCCACCAGCGACTGCTCGCGGTAGATGACCGCGGGCGACCGCTGCGTGTCGGACTTGTGCTTGATCTCCTTCCACACCTGGTGGAAGTACTCGAGGTCGCCGAGGATGTCGGCGTCGGGACGGCTGGCCGCGGCGGTGCGGATGATCACGCCGCCGTTGAAGCCATGGGCCTCGCGGAACTGCTTGACGATGCCGCGCAGGCGCGCCCGCTCCTCGCGCGACTCGATCTTGCGCGACACGCCGATGTGGTCCACCGTCGGCATGAAGACCAGGAAGCGGCCCGGGATGGTCACGTGCGAGGTGATCCGGGCGCCCTTGGTGCCGATGGGCTCCTTGACCACCTGCACGAGGACGTCCTGGCCCTCCTTCAGCAGGTCCTCGATGTTGGGCTGCGCGGCGCGGTCCTGCCGCTGCCGGCGATCGCCGCTGCGCTGCGCCGCCTGTGCGCCCGCCTCCGCGCCGGTCTCGCCGGCGGCCTCGATCCCCTCCTCGGCCGCGTCCGCGTCGGCGTGATCGGCGGCCGTGGTGGGCTCGTCGGGGTCGTCCTCGAGCGCCTCGGCCGGCGTGATGACGTCCGAGACGTAGAGGAACCCGTCACGCTCGAGGCCGAGGTCGATGAACGACGACTGCATGCCGGGCAGCACCTTCGACACCCGGCCCTTGTAGACGTTCCCGACGACGCCCTGCTGGCGCTCCCGCTCGATGAAGAACTCGACGACCTGGTCGTCCTCGAGAATGGCGACCGCGGTTTCGCGGTCGTTCGCGGAGACGATCATCTCCTTGGTCATGCACGACACTCCCGGTGGCCGCCGCCCCCTCCGCATGTGCCCTCGCGCGACGCGCGCGCGACGGGCCCCGGTGCGCCGCCGGCGACCCGGCGGTCAGGCCGAGCAGCCGCAGCACCAGGTGCCACACGAGGAGGAAGGACGAGGTCACCATCAATTCGCGAACCGCCGCATCCGCACGTTGAGGATGAGGCCGAAGCTCATGAGCGTGGCGATCATGGACGAACCGCCGTAGCTCATCAGGGGCAGGGTGAGGCCCTTGACCGGCGCGAGGCCGGCCGACATCGCGATGTTGTAGATCACCTGGAAGGCGAAGCACGAGACCAGGCCCACCACCAGGTAGGCCCCGATGCGGTCCCGCGCGAGCCGCGCCGCCTCCAGCGAGCGGAGCAGCACGAACAGGTACAGCCCGAGGGTCGCCAGCACCCCCAGGAAGCCGTGCTCCTCGGCGAGCACGGAGTAGACGAAGTCGTTGTGGGCGACGGGCAGGAACTTGTACTGCCCCTGCGTGCCGTTGAGGAAACCCTTACCCGTGAGGCCGCCCGACCCCACGGTGATGCGGGCCTGAATCTGCTGGTAGCCCGCGCCGCGGGCGTCCTGCGAGGGATCCAGGAAGGTGACGACGCGGGATCGCTGGTAGTCCTTGAGCCCGTACACCCAGGCCACGGGCGCGAGCAGGACGCAGACCAGGACGGCGTATCCGACCAGGCGCATGCGCAGCCCGGCCGCGTACGCGATGCCGCCGAGGACCGGCAGCAGCGTGACCGCGGATCCGAGGTCGGGCTGGCGTGCGATGAGGAGGAATGGCAGGAGGAGCAACCCGCCGGCGACGGCGAGATCGCCGGTGCGCAGCGCCAAGAGCTTCTCCTGGCCGAACCACGTGGCCAGCAGGAGCGCCAGCGCCGCCTTGGCGAACTCGGACGGCTGCAGGTTGAAGACGACGAGCGAGATCCAGCGCCGCGACCCGCCAGCGACGACGCCGAAGAAGAGCACGTAGACCAACAGCACGGCCACGCCGACGAAGAACACCGGCGCGTACTCCGACAGCGTGCGGTAGTCGATCATCAGCACCAGCGTCATCGCGATCAGGCCGATGCCGCACGCCGAGAGCTGGGTGTAGAACTCGCGGCCGACCCGATCGCGGATCGGGTCGTAGGTGGTGCTGTAGATCATCAGCAACCCGACCCCGCAGAGCAGCACGATCGCGCCGAACAGGAACCAGTCGAGGTGGCGGTAGAGGCGTTCTTCGAACATCAGCGTGCCTCCACTCGACGGGAATCGGGAATCGGGAGTCGAGAGTCGGGCGCGTCGAGCCGGGCACCGCTGACCGTCGACCAGGGTCGACGGCTACGAACTGGCGCGGAGCGCTCGCGACGCATCGGCACCAGTCGCTGCTCGAGGTCGCCGAGCAGCCGCGATGTGCGAACCATGACCGCCGGCTCCGCCGAGGATTCGTAGGCGCCGGACTTGTCCGGCGCGATGGCGGCCCCGCTCATCGCGCGCCTCCGGTCGGGGCGGGCGCGGCGGGGGGCGGCGGCGTGACACGCGCGACGGGCGCAGCTGGCGCGCGCGGCGTGGCGCGCTGCGTGGCGATCGTCGCGCCGGGCGTGGCAGGCGCGGCGCCGAGCGTCGGCAGCGCGCGGCCCTCCTCCTTGGCGAACCACGTCTCCATCATGAACTTCGCGATGGGCGCGGCCGAGTAGCCGTGCTCGGCGTGCTCGGCGAACACGACCCCCGCGATCGTCGGGTTCTTGGCCGGGGCGAAGAACACGAACCAGCCGTGATCGCGCAGGTCGCGGTCGCCCTTCGCACGCGCCTTGCCCTGGTTGGAGATCACCTGCGCCGTACCGGTCTTGCCACCGACGTCGTAGCCGACGATCTTGCCGCGGCCGCCCGTGCCGGCGCCGTTGACCACCATCCACAGCCCCTCGCGCACGACGTCCACGTTCAGCGGCGTGATGCCGAGGTCCCGCTGGCCGTCGGGAGCCGGCAGTTGCTCCCAGCCCTTGCCGTTGTCCACCGCACGCACCAGGTGCGGCACCACGCGCGTGCCGCCGTTGGCCACCGAGGCCATCATCACCGCGAGGGACACCGGCGTGACCGACACCTGGCCCTGCCCGATCGACACCGAGATCGTCTCGCCGGCGTACCACTTCTCGCCGGTGCGCTGCTTCTTCCACGCCGTCGACGGCATGATGCCCTGCGTCTCGTGCGGCAGGTCGATGCCGCTCATCTCGCCGAGGCCGAGCGCCGTGGCCCACTTGTGCATGCGGTCGACGCCCAGCATGTTGCCGAGCGTGTAGAAGTACACGTTGCACGACTTCTCCAGCGCCTCGCGCATCGCGACCGATCCGTGACCGCCGGCCTTGTGGCACTTGAAGAAGCGTCCGTAGAAGGAGGCGCCGCCGCCGCAGAAGATCCGCGTCTCTGGCGTGATCACGCCCTCCTGGAGGCCAGCCACGGCGACCGGGATCTTGAACGTGGACCCCGGCGAGTAGCGCCCCTGGATGGCGCGGTTGTTCAGCGGGCGGAGCGGATCGGTCAGCAGGCCGTTCCATTCGGTCCGGCCGATGCCGGCCGCGAAGGCATTCGGGTCGTAGGCCGGCAGGCTCGAGAGGGCAATGACCTCGCCGGTCCGGGGCGCGAGCGCAATGGCCGCCCCCCGGAAGCCGTAGTGCCGGAACGCCTCCTCTGCCGCGCGCTGCACGTCGGCGTCGATGGTCAGTTGCAGGCGTCGCCCCTCGACCGGCTCCTCCTCGCCCAGCACGTCGATCTCGCGGCCGCGGCTGTTGACCACGACATGCCGCGCGCCGTCGGTGCCCATCAGCAGGGGGTTGTAGGTCTGCTCCACCCCGGCCTGACCGACGACCGCACCGCCTGTCACCTCGCGGTACTCGGGCCGCGACAGTTGCGCGTCGGTAACCTCGCCGACGTACCCGATCAGGTGCGCCGCCATCGAGTCGGCCGGGTAGCGCCGCGTCGGCGTCTTCTCCACGATCACGCCGGGCAGTTCGAGCCGGTGCGCCGCGACGGCGGCGATCTGCGCCTCGGTGACGTCGCGGATGACCACCGTCGGGCGGTACGTCGGCAGCCGCTTGCTGCGCTCGAGCGCCTCGGCGATCGTCTCGACGGGCGTGCCGGTGAGCTGCGCGACCAGTTGCGTGGTGCGCGACAGGTCCGACACCTGCTCGCGGACGATCGAGATGTTGAAGGCGAAGCGGTTCTCGACGAGCACCAGGCCACGGCGATCGAACAGCACGCCGCGCGGCGCCTGCAGGGGCAGCGCACGCTGGTGGTTGTTCTCCGCCATCTCGAGGAACTGCTGGTGGCGGGCGACCTGGAAGTACCAGAACGCGGTCGCCAGCGCGAGGAACACCGCGGCGAGGCTCCACTGGAGCACGCGCAGGCGCAGCGGCAGGTTCAGGCGTTCCTCGGCGTTCATGCTCGCCCCGTCTTCATGGCGCGGTGACTCAACGCGCCAACCTTCGTCGTCCTTCGTGGCGCCGGTTGTACTGCCGGCGCTTCCACCACTCCGGTCCCCGCTCGATGACCTGGGTCGCGACCACGCCCACCAGGGCGTTGAGGAGGCTCTGCACCAGGATCTGTCGCCAGGGCCGGCCGATGGCGTGTCTCTCTATCATCGCGTACAGCCCGAGGAAACACACGCCGTGCAGCCACGTCGAGGCGAAGAAGACCACGCCACGCGGGATGATGCCGCTCACGATGAACTGCGTGGCGACCACCCCGGCCAGGAACCCCACCAGGGTCTTGGCCAGGCCGGCGACGCCCAGCACGCCTCCCGAGAGGGCATCCTGGCAGAGGCCGGCCACGGTGCCGGACACCAGCCCGGCCGTGGGCCCGAAGAAGATGGCGGTGCCCACCACCACCACCAGCACGAGGTCCATCGCGATGAACCGGCCGAACCACTGGTAGCCGACCACCGTCTGCAGCATCAGCGCCACGACCAGCGCCACGCTCACGCCGATGACGCGCGTCATGGGGTGGGCCCGGAGCGCGCCGGCGGCAGCGCCTCGCGGCGCCCGGCGCCCGTCTCACGCGGCGTCGACTGGCGCACGGCGTCCGTTGCGGGACTGCCCGCGCCGGTGCCCACGCCCCCGGGCCTGGTGGCAGGCGCCGCCGAGCCTGCCGGGGTGCCGGTCACGGGCGTCGGCGAGGGCGGAGCCGCCCCCGCCGCAGCGGGCGACGACGCCGGGGCCGGTCCCTCCGGCCCCGGCGCGGGGCTCGCCTCGGGGGGCGCAGGCTGGGGTCCGGTCACCAGCAGCACCGTATCGAGCGACGAGAAGTCCACGCGCGGCCGGATGGCAATGAGTCGGTACAGGCCCGATCCGCGCTCGGCCCGCTCGACGCGCCCCAGCACGAACCCGCGCGGGTAGATGCCGTCGAGGCCCGAGGTCAGCACCAGGTCACCCGGCGCCACATCCGCCAGGTTGGACACGTACTCCATGCGGAGGGGCACGTCGGTGTCGGCGTTCGAGCCAACCACGACGCCGCCCGCGCCGTTGCGCTCGATCACGCCTCCCGCGCCGGCGTTGCGGTCGATGATCAGCTGGACCTTGGCGGCGTGCGCGGCAGGTTCGTCGATGACCCTCCCGACGACACCGAGCGGCGAGAGCACCGCCATGTCGCGCCGGACGCCGTCGGAGGCGCCCTTGTCGATGGTCACGGTGCGGAACGCCGCGACGGGGTCGGCCGCGATCACGCGCGCGGCCATCGTCGCCGGCAGTTCGGTCCGCTGCAGTTGCAGGAGGCGCTCGAGTTGCTCGGCGCGCCGCGCCTGCGCCGTCGCATGCTGCAGTTCGACGCCGAGGCGATCGAGGTGCAGTTGCAGTGCGTCGGCCCGCGCGCGGTGCCCGCGCAGGGCCACGTAGTTGCCCCACGCGCCGGTGACGCCCTGGGTGACCCACGAGGTCAGCGCCTGCACCCGCGACAGGGCGCCGAAGATCGTCGTCTCGAGCACGCTCACACCCGTCTGCGAGCTCACCTGGGCCGAAATCAGCAACAGGTGTCCGAGCAGCGCCGCCACCAGCAGGTAGCCGGTGCGCTTCTGGAACTCGAGGACGGGACCGCGGTCGTTGGTCAGCACGGATGGGGGCTAGCGGCTGGGAGCTGGGAGCTGGAAGGCATCCAGCCCCCAGCCCCGAGCCCCTGAGTGCGTCATCAGTCGATCGAGATCTTCCTGAGCAGGTTGAAGTCCGACAGCATGCGGCCGGCGCCGAGCACGACGGTGGAGAGCGGGTCTTCCGCCATCGCCACGGGCAGGCCGGTCTCCTCGCGGAGGCGCTTGTCGAGGTTCTTGAGCAGCGAGCCGCCGCCGGTGAGCACGATGCCGCGGTCGACGATGTCGGCCGAGAGCTCGGGCGGCGTGCGCTCGAGCGCGATGCGGACGGCGTCGACGATCACGTTGACGGTCTCGGCCAGCGCCACGCGGATCTCGCTGTCGCTGATGGTGATCGTCTTGGGCACGCCTTCGACGAGGTGCCGCCCCTTGATCTCCATCTCCGTGGGCTCCTCGAGCGGGAAGGCCGAGCCCAGTTCCATCTTGATCTGCTCGGCGGTCCGTTCGCCGATGAGCAGGTTGTAGGTCTTCTTGATGTACTGGATGATGGCCTCGTCCATCTCGTTGCCAGCCACCCGGACGGCCTTGCTGTAGACGATGCCCGCCAGCGAGATGACGGCGATGTCGGTGGTGCCGCCGCCGATGTCGACGATCATGTTGCCCGAGGGCTCGGTGATGGGCATGCCGGCGCCGATGGCGGCCGCCATCGCCTCCTCCACCAGGTGCACCTCGCTGGCCTTGGCGCGATAGGCGCTGTCCTTCACCGCGCGCTTCTCCACCTGCGTGATCTCGCTCGGCACGCCGATGACGATGCGGGGGCGCACCCACACGTTGCGGTTGTGCGCCTTCTTGATGAAGTACGTGAGCATCTTCTCGGTGACCTCGAAGTCGGCGATGACGCCGTCCTTCATCGGCTTGATGGCCACGATGTTGCCGGGCGTGCGCCCGAGCATGTCCTTGGCTTCCTTGCCGACGGCCTCGATGCGGCCGTTCACCTTGTTGATGGCGACGATGGAGGGCTCGTTGACGACGATTCCCTTGCCCCTGGCGTACACACACGTGTTGGCGGTGCCGAGGTCGATGGCAAGGTCGCTCGAGAACAACGAGAACAGGGAACGCAGGCTCACTCGGAGGTACTCCTCTTGGGACGGCCGGCTGCTGCAGCCGGCCCTGTCGTCGTGTCGGGTCGTGCGGCCCGTCCGAGCAGCACGGCCCTGATGCCGTTGCGGCCATGCCGCTTGACCCAGTACATCGCCTCGTCGGCGGTGCGGATCAGGTCGGCGGCCGTGAATGTCGGGCGCCTCAGCGTGGCGACGCCGACCGAGACGGTCAGGCGCAGATCCACCCCGTACGCCGTCAGGAACGTCTCGGCGGCGACGCGCTGCTGGATGCGGCGGGCCACGCCCGCCGCATCACGCGCCCCCGTGTCGGGCAACACCACCACGAACTCGTCGCCGCCGTAGCGGACGGCCGTGTCCGTCAGGCGGACGCAGGCCCGCAGGAGGTGGCCCACTTCCACGAGCGCCCGGCTGCCCATCAGGTGGCCGTGGCGGTCGTTGACGCGCTTGAACGCGTCGAGATCCAGGAAGACGAGCGACAGCGGCCGCTTCGTCCTCGCCAACCGGGAGCGCTCGCGCTCCACGGTCTGCAGCAGGTGCCGGGCGTTGTACAGGCCGGTCAGGTCGTCGATGGCCGCCAGTTCCCGCAGGCGGTCCATCTGGCGCACCCGTCCCAGCGCCAGCCCGGCGGGCCCGAGCACCTCGTCCTCGAGCGCGGCGGCGGCGGCCAGGACGTCTGGCGGCCGCGGCGCCGGCGCCCCGTCGATGCCGACGAGCACCCCTGCCACATCTTCTCGGTCGCGAAGGACCCACGCGACAGCGGCCGTGTCGGGCCCGACGCCCAGGGCGGCCCGGACCGAGCCGGCGCTCCAGGGCGCGTCGGCACGCAGGGCGGCGTCGGCAATCGTCAGGGCGGCCTGTCCCAGGCGTCGGCGCGGCGTCGGCCCGGCGATCAGTTCCGGGCCGTATCGGCCGGGAATCACCACCGCCCAGGCCTGGAGGGGTAGCCATTCCGACACGGTGTTGACGAGAAACCGAGCAAGGGCCGGAGCCGTGGCAGGGCCCTGGAGGGCGAGCCACCAGGCGTGCAGGGCCTCGCGTGACGCAAGCGCGCGGCGCGCGGTGCGCGGGAGGCGAGGCAGACCAAGGGCCAGGTTCACGGCGGCGATACTCGGGGCGTCTGGAGGGTCAGGCGGGCGTCTCGGCAGGTACGAACCGCCCTTCATCATAGCCTTGCACATCCAGTGCCGTATAATCAGGGGCTTCGTACACCGGGTGCCGGGTTCAGGGTGCCGGGTACGAGAACCAGATCCAGTTCGCCACCGGAGAGCGGCTGCGCAAGGGACGGCTGGCGAGTGTCGCGCGAGACCTCGGCCCCGTCCCCGGCACCCGGTACCCGGTACCCGGAGATTTCCGTATGACCATGCTCGACCGGATGCGTCGCCACCAGGGGTGGCTCAAGTGGAGCCTCGCACTCGTGGTGCTCACATTCGTGTTCTTCTACGTGCCCGACTTCCTGAGCCCGACCAACGGCGGCGCCACGGGAACGACGAGCGACGCCGTCGCCACCGTGCAGGGGCGCCCGATCACGGTCGCCGACTTCACGCGGGCGTACAACGCGCAGATGGCGCAGTTCCGGAACGCGTACGGGGGCAACATGAGCACCGCGATGCTGCGGCAGCTCGGCCTCGACCGCCAGGTACTGCAGCAGATGATCGACCAGGAGGCGGTGCTCGCCGAGGCCACCCGCCTGGGGATCACGGCCAGCGACGCGGAGGTGCGCGAGCGGATCATGAGCGTGCCCGCGTTCCAGGAGAACGGCCAGTTCATCGGCGAGCAGCGCTACCGCCAGTTGCTGCGGCTGCAACGCCCGCCGATCACCGCCGCGCAGTTCGAGGACGAGATTCGCAACAGCGTGATCCTCGACAAGATGCGCGCGACGCTGACCGAGTGGATCACGGTCTCGGACGCCGAGGCCGACGCCGAGTACAAGCGCCGCAACGAGAAGGTCACGCTGGAGCTGGTGTCGTTCCCCACGGTGTCGTTCCTCGAGCAGGTGCAGGTGTCGGACGCCGACGTCAGCGCCTGGTTCGACGCCAACAAGGAGACCTACCGGATCGGCGAGCGCAAGAAGGTCAAGTACCTGCTGCTCGACGCCCAGGCCATCCGCCAGAACATCACGGTGCCCGAGCAGGACATCCAGCGCGCCTACCGCCAGAACATCGATCAGTACACGCAGACCGAGCAGGTGCGCGCCAGCCACATCCTGCTCAACACCGAAGGCAAGGACGAGGCCGCCGTGCGCGCGAAGGCCGAGGACCTGCTCAAGCAGCTCAAGGGCGGCGCCGATTTCGCCGCGCTGGCCCGGGCCAACTCCAACGACCCGGCGAGCGCCTCCAAGGGCGGCGATCTGGACTACTTCGGCAAGGGCCGCATGGTGCCCGAGTTCGAGGCGGTGGCCTTCACCCAGCCGGTGGGCCAGTTGAGTGAGCTCGTGCGGACCCAGTACGGGTTCCACATCATCAAGGTCACCGACAAGAAGGCGGCCGAGGTGCAGCCGCTCGACGCCGTGCGCCCGCAGATCACCGAGCAGCTGAAGTTCGAGCGTGCGCAGACGCGCGTGCAGGACCTCGCCACGGCCATCGCGACGGAAGTCAAGGCGCCCGCCGACCTGGACAAGGCCGCCAACACGCGTGGCCTCAAGGTGCAGGAATCGCCGTTCTTCACGCGCACCGAGCCGATTCCCGGGCTCGGGGCCTCGCCCGAGGTGTCCGAGGCCGCCTTCTCCCTCGAACAGGGCAAGGTGAGCGGACCGCTCCGCACGGGCACCGGCGTGGCGTTCCTGACCGTCACGGGCAGCGAAGCCGCGCGCGTCCCGGCGCTGTCCGAGGTCAAGGATCGCGCGACCAACGACCTCAAGCGGAAGAAGGCCCAGGATCTGGCCAAGGCCAGGGCACAGGCCACGGCGACCACGCTGAAGGGCGCGGCGGACTTCGGGGGCGCGGCCAAGGCCGCGGGCCTGACGCTGCGCAACGCGGACGGCATCGTGCGCGGCGCCGCCATCCCCGAGGTCGGGCCGAGCCCGGCCGTCGATCAGGCGGCGTTCTCGCTGCCGGTCGGCAGCGTCAGCGACCCCATCCCCACCCCCAACGGCGCCGTGGTCGTGAAGGTGGTGAGCCGCACCGATGTGCCGACGGCCGACCTGGCCAAGAATCGCGACGCCATCCGTCGCGAACTGGCGTCGCAGAAGCGCGCGCAGTTCTTCGCCAGCTACATGACCAAGGCCAAGCAGGGCATGGGCATCACCATCGACCAGGCCGTCATCCAGAGACTCACGACGTGAGCCTCGCCTTCGGCTCGCTGACGTCGTTCGCCTGGTAATGCTGCGATGCTGCGATGCCGAATGCCGAAGGGCAAAGGCTAAAGGCTGAAGGACAAAGAAAGGGCGGGACTGCCACCTGGCGATCCCGCCCTTTGTACGTCGGTCAAGCCTTGAGCCCTGAGCCCTGAGCCTACTTCCTACCGCACAAACACCCACGGCAGCAACGCGAGCGCCTCGCCGCGTCGCAGCATCTGCAGCGGCCGCCGCACGGACGCGAGCGTCTCGCGGTCCTGCGGGCTGAGCAGCGCCTCGCCCAGCGACGCGCGCATCGACTGCCCCCCGCCCAGCGTCGACGACAGCGCTTCGAGCACGGACGGGCGCGGTGGGTAGGTCACCAACTGCACGGTGGTGTCCTTGGCGATGCCGGCCCGCTGCTGCGCGATGGCGATCGCCCGGGGCAACCCCCCGAGTTCGTCCACCAGGCCCTTCTCCCGGGCCTGTCGGCCGGTCCACACGCGCCCCTGCGCGACCGCGTCGATCTTCTCGGGCGTCGAGCCGCGCGACTCGGCCACCTTCTCCACGAACTGGTCGTAGAAGGCCTGCATCTGCTCCTCCACCTTCACCCGCTCGTCCGCGGTGAACGGCCGCGCGCCCGAGTACATCTCGGCGTACTTGCCCTCACTCACCGCCTCGATGGTCATGCCGAGCTTGTTGTAGGTGCCCCCGACGACGAACTTGCCCGAGAAGATGCCGATCGAGCCCGTGAGCGTGCCCGGCTGGGCAACGATCACGTGGCCGGGCATGGCGATGTAGTAGCCCCCCGAGGCCGCCAGGTCCGACATGGACACGACCAGCGGCTTGCGCGCCCGCAGCAGCATCAACTCGCGCCAGATCACGTCGGAGGCCACCGTGGACCCGCCCGGGCTGTCCACCCGCAGCACGGCCGCCTTGATGCTGTCGTCGTTGCGGACCTCGCGGATGTACTCGGTGAGCTTGTCCGAACCGACCTCGGTGCCAGTCGCCCCGGTGCCACCCGACCCCGACACGATGGTCCCGACGGCGTAGAGCACCGCGACCTTGGGGGCCGTGAGCGACGGACGCGCCGCCGGCATCAGGGTGAGGTACTGCTCGAGGGGCAGTTCCGAGAAGCGATCGCCGAGGCCGCTGGTCTTGCCGATCTCGTCGAAGTAGGCCACGTCGTCCACGAGGCCATGCCCGAGCGCCGCGTCTGGCAGCATCGGCCCCTGGTCGACCAGCGTGCGCACCTCGTCGACGGTCTTCTTGCGCGCGCTGGCCACGACGCCGAGGAGCTGCTCGAACGCGTCGTGGTTGAGCGACTCGGTCATCTCCCGGTGCGCCGGCGTGAAGCCCTTCTCGGTGAAGGTGTTGACGGCCGTCTTGTAGTCGCCGATGTGCAGCAGGTCGGGCTGCGCCCCCACCATGTCGAACGTGCCGCGCAGGAACACCTGGTAGCTGGCCAGCCCCGTGAGGTTGAGCTGCCCGGGCGGGACGAGCACCACACGCGTCGCCGCCGACGCGAGCACGTATTCGCGGTCGCCGGCGTACTCGAGGAACGCGACCAGGGGCTTGCCAGACGACCGGAAATCCACCAGCGCGTCGCGGAGTTCCTGGACCTTCCCCCACAGCGCGGGTGCCTGGATGGGCTTGAGCAGGACGCCGGTCACGCGCGGGTCGGTCTTGGCCGCGCGGAGCGCCTCGGTGATGCTGCGGACCGTGACGGGCTCGTGCACGAGCGCGTCGAACGGATTGGTCGAGATCTCCTCGAGGTCCCCCTGAATCTTCAGGACCAGGACGCCCTTGTCGGGCACCCCAGGCGGGCGACTGAACGCCACCCACGAAAACGCCACCAGCGCGGCCGAGAGGAGCACGGCACACCCCAGCAGGAAGACGACCACCCAGATGCCTCGTCGCACAGCCACGCTCGTTCCTTCGTCGGAAGCGGCGCCCATCACGGAGGCGCCGGATGTCGGGGTCCCTTGGAAGGAGCATAGCACCCGCGTTTCGCTTCCCTCTTCCGCTGTGTGTCGAGGTGCGCTATACTCCGTCGTCTGTGACCGGCCCGGTCACGCGCCCTTATGCGGAAGTGGCGGAATTGGCAGACGCGCAGGTCTCAGGAACCTGTCGGGGCAACTCGGTGAGGGTTCAAGTCCCTCCTTCCGCACCAGCCTTCGCTCACCTGCGGTGAGCTTCGGCTGGCAGGCCATGCGGTCTTCACGACGCTTCGGCTGGCAAGCCACACAACTCAGCAGGACCGGTCAAAGGTGCCCACAGGCACCTTTTTTCGTCTTGATTCATTACAGCGTGTCTACAGGCGGACAAGTTGGCCGCGACGCGCCGCGTCTCGAGCTGTTTCTCGCAGGGCACGGGTCTTGCCTCAGTGAAGGCTGTGCCCGCGCAGTCGCGCCGGCCAGGAGACGACCGATGCGCATGCTCCCTCAGCGTCGCCGAGTGCTCTGGAAACTCTTCCGCGCCGGCCAATCCGTCAGGTGCGAGGTGTCTCCGCACCCCTTCGGCATGGAACTGCGCTACCTCGTCAATGGCAAGCCGGTGATGAGCCGCGTGTTCGAGGAATGGGACGCGCTCGAACATGCGGCGTCCGCGTGGTGCGAAGGCCTGCTGCTTCGCGGGTGGCGGGACGACGCCGCGCCGTACGGCGACACGGCGCGCGCCGCGTCCTGACATCCGATTCGGCCCCTCTCCCGCCTGCTACACTCGGTCCATGAGTGTGGCGGGCGGTCCTTACGTCGCGTTGGCCGTCCTCTGCCAGCGCATCGATCTCCAGCCGGACGGTACGGCCAACATCCTCGGCATCGTCGATGGGCTGGCGATCGACGATCCCACCCTCCCCGGCACTCCCCCGCTCGTCCTGAACGTCCGCGCGCTGATCGCCTTGCGGGGCGGCAGCGTCCGCGGCCCCCACACCGTCACCCTGCGGGGCTGGTTCCCGTCTGGCGCCGAGGGGCTGGCGGCCGACACGAGGGTGGCGTTCACGGACGAGCGTCCCGCGATCACGCTGAACCTGCCACTCGAGCTCGAGCTCCCGGAGATCGGCACGTACGTGTTCGACGTGCTGTGCGACGGCGAGTTGCTGACCGCCATCACGCTCGACGTCGTCCAGCGCTGAGCGCGCCGGCCCCACCACCTCTTCGTCCCTACTGCAGGCAGGTGGTCGGCCCGGGCGTCGGCGGTGCCGTGGTTTCCGCAGACCGGACCGAGAGGAATTGCACCTTCGGCGGCACGATCGGCGCCAGGGTGATCGAGACGCGAAGCGCCCCGCGTTCGCACGGCATGACCCACTCGCCGCGCAAGGCGTTCTCGGCGACGAGCGGGCCGTCCGCCCGACACGCCCCGTGCTTCTCGCGCAGTTGCTCGAACGACCGCTTGCGGCGTTCCTTCGCCACGTCGAGATAGAGGTTGTTGGCGGCAATCCGCTCAGCCAGTCCGTCGTCCCACTGCTGGATCAGGCGCGTGACGTCGGCGCGCATGCCGACGAGCGCCGCCGAAGGTTGCGGCTGCCGCGGCACCAGCGCAGCGGTCCGCGACAACGCGGCAAGCGCGGCGTCGAAGCGTGGTCCCCAGTTGGTGTAGGTCAACGACCCCATCGCCACGAGGCCGACGCCGTGCTCTGGCAACCAACGCATCTGCGAGCCGAACCCGGGCAAGCCACCCGAGTGGGCGACGACATGCGAGAACTCGCAGGTCTGCGAGACACGGAGGCCGTATCCGTACCCGCCGGACTGCAGCTGCACTCCCCCGCCGGGCAGCACACGCGCCAGGGCGGTTGCCGTCCGCCACACCTGCTGCATCTCGCGGCGCGACGACCGGCGCAGCGGCCCCGCCTCCGCGCCATCGCGCGCGGGCCAGGCGTCCATGTGCCAGGCGACGTACGCCGCGAGATCGCGCAGCGACGTCAGCATCCCGCCCATCGCGCCGAACGCGCCGTCGGGCAGCGGGGGCTCTTCCTTCCAGCGCTCGTCTTCCCAGCGGTAGCCATGCGCCAGGCGCGCGGGCGGCACGGCGGGCGCGTCGAGGGTCGTGTCCGACAGCCCCAGGGGCACGAGCAGCCGCGTGCGGACGTACTCGCGATACGGCATGCCCGCGACGTTGGTGACGATGCGCCCCAGGATGGCGAAGCCGTAGTTGGAGTACTCGTAGGCAAGCCCGGGCGGCGTCGAGAACGGGATGCCCTGGCGCATGAGGGCGTCCATCTGCGCGTCGGTCACCGCCAACTGCTGATCGCCCCACGGGTTGTCCTCGGGAAAGCCCGTGGCGTGGGTCAGGAGGTGGCGCACCGTGAGCCGAGGCGAATCGGTGGTCGGATACGCCAGCGCCTTCAGTTCGGGCACGTAACGCTCGGCGGGGTCGTCGAGCGAGAGCTTACCCTCGTCCCGCAGCATCAGGATCGCCGCGGCGGTGTAGCTCTTGGTCATCGACGCGATGCGGAACACCGTATCGGCCGTGACGGGCGCCTGCGTCGTGACGTCCTGCACACCGAACGTGCCGGTGTGCACGAGACGTCCGTCCACGATCACGCCCCAGGCCATGCCGGGGACATGTGCGGTGCGTGCGTACTCGGTGAATATCCGGTCGATGTCGGGGAACGCGGTGGCCAGCGCGGCCGCGCGATCCGGTGTCGCGCCGACCGCGGGTGACTGCGCGTGGCTCGGTCCGGCCAGGGACATCGCCAACAGCCCGGTCGCCACGCCAGTCCTCAGAGTGCGGCGTGCCACGGAAAGGTTTCGTTCGCCCATGGTTGCCCGCCCTCTGCTGCGGTGACGGCCCGTGCGGAGAACGGCCCCTGTCCAGGGTCCGACTGCCGACTGCCGACTCCCGACTGCCGTTCCCTTACCAGTTCGGTTCCTTGCCCTCGATGAGCGACTCGGTCTTGCGGATCTCCGGGCCGTTCTCGGTGCACACCGCGTAGCTGCTCTCGTACATGGACACGCCGGCGAACTCGCCGTTCTTGTTCAGGATGTAGAAGTTCAACCCGAACTTCGGCTTGCCTTCGTGGATGAGGCGCTTCTCGATGGTGTTGGCGCGCACCCGGCGCAGCGCCTCCATGCCGGCATCCTTGGGCGACTTGCCGGCACGCATCTGCTCGACGATCAGGAACGAGCACAGGCCGTACAGGTTGGCCTCCCCACGCCCGGTCGACCCGGCCGCGCCGATCTCGCCGTCGACGTACAGGCCGGCGCCGAGGATGGGCGAGTCGCCGACGCGCCCGGGGATCTTCCACGCCAGGCCGCTGGTGGTCGTGACGCCGCAGATCTCGCCCTTGGCGTTGACGCCGTCGCAGTTGATGGTGCCGAAGTAGTGGTCACGGTCGATCAGGCCGTCGCGCACCATCGACCACCCGGCATCGAAACCGGCCTGCGCCCGCTTCTCGGGGTCGAGGAAGTGCTCCGGGTCGAGGCGGCGCTTCCATTCGAGCCACAGCCTGCGGGACGTGTCGGTGTTGAGGTCGTCCTCGATCTCGAACCCCATCTGGCGGGCGAACTTCTGCGCCCCGGCGCCGACCAGCAGGTGGTGATCGGTGTTCTGCATCACCGCGTACGCCACCTTCGATGGGGTCCGCACGCCCTCCAGGGCCGCCACCCCGCCGGCGCGCTTCTTCGGCCCGTGCATGCAGCACGAGTCGAGCTGCACCACGCCCTCCGCATTGGGCAGGCCGCCATACCCGACGCTGGTGTCCTTGGGGTCGAGCTCGACGATGTTGACGCCTGCCACGAGGGCCTCGAGGACGTCGGTGCCCCCGGTCATCAGGCGGAACGCCCTGGCGACACAGCTTTCGTTGCCGTCGTGCAGGCGCGTCTGGCCGTTGCTCGAGGCGATGACGACGGGGCGGGGCCGCGACTGCAGGATGGCCGGGGCGCCCTCGGCGCGGGTGGCCAGGCCGAGGCCGGCGGCGGCCGCGCCGGAGCGGACGAAATCGCGTCGATTCAGGCGGGAAGACATGCGCCAGAGTGTACGATAGCTGGTCTACAGGCCGGGTGAGTGCCCCCTGGCCGCTCGATCCGTGCCCCACGCGTCTGTGCTGCTGAACCCGATGTCGGGGTTCATGGCCGGCGTGTCGGCGCCGATGCGAGAGGTGTGCTCAAGACAAGCGAAGGAGCCATGTCCGACTTCCCCGTCCTCCCCGAACGCATTGCCGGCCTGCAGGACCTCGCCATGGACCTGTGGTGGGTGTGGCACCGCGACGCGCGCGAGGTGTTCCGCCGGCTCGACTACAAGGTCTGGCGGCTGACCGCCCACAATCCGGTGCGGATGCTGCGCCTGCTGTCGCCGGAGGGCCTCGCCGCCGCGGCGGCCGATCCGGCGTTCCTCGGCCTGTACGACGAGGCGATGCGCCAATTGCAGGCCGCGCGTGCCGGGGAGCACACGTGGTGGGCCGAGCGCGCGACGTTCGGTCGGACCCGTCCCATCGCCTACTTCTCGGCGGAGTTCGCGCTGCACCAGTCGCTCCCGATCTATGCGGGCGGCCTCGGTGTGCTGGCCGGCGACCACTGCAAGGAAGCCTCGGACCTCGGGTTGCCGTTCGTCGGCGTCGGCTTCATGTACCCGCAGGGCTACTTCCACCAGAGCGTCACGGCCGACGGCTGGCAGCAGGAGATCTACGAGCAGATCAACTGGGAGAACGCCGCGACGCAGCCCGCCCGCGCCGCCGACGGCTCGGAGCTGGTCATCGCCGTGCCCCTCGGCAGCCGTACCGTGCTCGTCTCGGTCTGGCAGGTCAAGCTCGGGGGCATCTCGCTGTACCTGATGGACACCAACCTGCCCGAGAACGCGCCCTGGGATCGCGAGCTCTCGGCGCGGCTCTATGGTGGCGACCGCGAGACCCGGGTCCAGCAGGAGATCATCCTGGGGATCGGCGGCGTCCGCATCCTGCGGGCGCTCGGACTCGAGCCGGCGGTGTGGCACCTGAACGAGGGGCACGCCGGCTTCGTCGTGCTCGAGCGGATTCGCGAGTTGCTCGAGCAGGGGCGATCGTTCGACGAGGCGCACGCCGAAGTGCGCAAGACGACGGTGTTCACGACGCACACGCCCGTGCCGGCCGGCCACGATGCCTTCCCGTTCCACATGGTGGAGACGCACCTGGCGGGGTGCTGGGGCGGACTCGGCGCGCACCGCGAGGACTTCCTCGCACTGGGGCGCTACGACAACGGCAGCGGCACGCTGTTCAACATGACGGCGCTGGCGATGCGCAGCGCCAGCGGCGTCAACGCGGTCAGCCAGCTGCACGGCGAGGTGACGCGCGAGATGTGGGCGCCGCTGATCCAGGAACTGCCGCCGCAGGACGAGCCGGTGAAGGCCGTGACCAACGGCGTGCACCTCACCAACTGGCTGTCGCTCGAGCTCACCCGCACGCTCGACAAGTACCTGCCGGCCGACTGGCGCGCGCGCCACGACGAGCCGGCGTTGTGGGACCGCGTGCTCGACATCCCGGACGAGGTGCTGTGGGAGACGCGCGAGAAGATGCGCTCCTACATGTACAACTTCGTGCGCGAGCGCATTCGCGAGCGCTGGGTCCGCGAGAACATCGCCCCGCCCCGCGTCCTGGCCGGCGGCACGTTCCTCGGCCAGCAGGCGCTCACCATCGGCTTCGCCCGCCGCATGACGATGTACAAGCGGCCCGACCTGATCTTCCACGATCCGGATCGGCTGGCGCGGCTGCTCAACGACCCCAAGCGGCCGTTGCAGATCGTGTTCGCGGGCAAGGCCCACCCGGCCGACGAGGGCGGCAAGCACGCCCTGCAGGGGATCTACCGCCGCGCGCTCGACCCGCGCTTCGGCGGCCGCATCGCCTTCGTCGAGGACTACGACCTGCACGTCGCCCACTACCTCGTGCAGGGCTGCGACGTGTGGCTCAACAACCCCCGCAAGCCGCTCGAAGCGAGCGGCACCAGCGGCATGAAGGCCGCAGCCAACGGCGTGCTCAACGTGAGCATCGGCGACGGGTGGTGGCCGGAAGGCTTCGCCGGCGGCAACGGCTGGCTGATCGACCCCGGTGTCGAGCACGCGGACCCGTCGGCGCAGGATGCGGCTGACGCCGAGGCGCTGTACCGGCTCCTCGAGAACGAGGTCGTGCCGGCGTTCTACGAGCGTGACGACCACGACGTGCCTCACCGCTGGGTGGGCATGGTCAAGCAGTCGATCCGCACGGTGGCGCCGCAGTTCTGCACGCGCCGCATGCTGAAGGAGTACGTCGAGCGCATGTACATGCCGGCGTTCGAGCACAGCGTGGGCAAGGACAAGTAAGAAGAGCAGAAGAGTAGAAGGTAAGAAGGCAGGGCGGGAAGGGCGAAGGACGGACGGGCGAAGCCTCCAAGGCTTGGCGCGGTCACCTTCACCTTCCTCCCTGCCTTTTCTGCGTCTGCCCTTCCGCCTTCCCGCCCTGCCTTCTTTCCTTCTGCTCTTCTACGCTTCTGCCCTTCGTGATTGTCGCGCTGGCGCCATGCGACAATCACGTAATGCCTCGTCGTACCGCGTCCAGCGCCCGCTGCGCCCTGTGCAATGCCAAGGAAGTGTCCGAGCCGCGAGGCGAGGAGAAGTACTGCCGCGACTGCTGGGACAAGAAGATCGCCGTCGAGGAGATCGTCGCGCGCGAGTTCGCGCTCAAGCGCTACATCCGCGCCCACAGCGCCGAGAAGTACCTCATCTACCACTCCACCCTGAAGCGTCCCTGCGGGATGCTCATCGTGGTGGACGATGGGTACGACCTGTTCCTCACCCTGGTGCTCTATCCCACGTTCGGGTGGGAGGAGCCTGCCTACCACCTCGAGGGCGATCCCGAGACGCGCAGCTTCCACGAAGTGCTCGTCGACGTCGTCGTCGCCGAGGTGATCGAGCCGTGGGGCGGCGGCAAGTGGCACATCGAGATCATCCGCGCCACCCAGGCCGAACCCGAGGAGTGGAACGGCGAGTTGTAAGCCGGGCGCCCGGCTAGGTGAGCGCCAGGTACTCGTGCACGAACCGCACGACCATCGAGCCCTCGCCGACCGCCGAGGCGACGCGGTTCATGGCGCTGGCGCGCAGGTCCCCGGCGGCGAACACGCCGGCCACGCTCGTCTCGAGCGCCAGCGGCTCGCGTGACTCCTTCCAGATACGCGCGTACCCCTGGGCGGCCATCAGGTCCCGCCCCGTCTGCACGAAACCACGCCCGTCGCGGATGACCTCACCCGGCAGCCACTCGCTGCGCGGCTGCGTGCCGATGAACACGAACACGGCATCCACCGGCTCGACGACCTCGCCCTCGATCCCGGGCGACGTGAACGCCACGCGCTCGACGTGGTCACTGCCCTCCACGCGCGCGATCTCCGTGCCCGTCCGCAGGCGGATGTTCGGCGTCCTGCCGATCTGGTCGATCAGGTACTGCGACATCGTGGCCTGCAGCGAGGCGCCACGAATCACGATGTCCACCTCCGCCGCGTACCGCGACAGGTACATCGCGCCCTGCCCTGCGGAGTTGCCGCCTCCCACCACCACCACGCGCTTGCCGGTGCAGACGGGCGCCTCCGTCGTCGCGGCGCCGTAGTACACGCCCGCGCCCGTGAACCGGGTCACGCCTGGCGCCGGATGCTCGCGGTAGGCCATGCCGGTGGCCGCCAGCATGGTGCGGGTCACCAGTTCGCGGCCATCACTCAACTGCAGCCGCTTGTACCCGCCCTCGAGCGTCACGCCCGTGACCTCGACGGGCACCAGGCACTCCGCCCCGAGCCGCTGCGCCTGCGCAACCGCGCGACGCGTGAGCTCGCTGCCGCTCACCCCGGTCGGAAACCCGAGATAGTTCTCGATGCGCGAGCTCGTGCCTGCCTGTCCGCCGGGCGCGTGCCGGTCGAGCATGAGCGTCTTCAAGCCTTCGGAGGCGCCGTACACGGCCGCCGCCAGTCCCGCCGGTCCCGCGCCCACGATCACGAGGTCGTAGAGGTCGTGTGCCGCCGCGAGGGGACGCTTCAGGTGCTCGGCGACCTGTCGCGGCTCGGGGCTGCGAAGCACCGTGCCGTCCTCGAAGAACAGCGCGGGGAGGTCGTCGGACGCGAGCGAGGCGGCCTCGACGAGCGCCGGCGCCTCGGGGCTGCGCGCAAGGTCCACCCACTGGTACGGGATGAGGTTGCTCGCCAGGAAGTCCTTGATGGCGTGCGACCGGGGGGACCACTGATGGCCGACCAGCCGGAGGCCCGCGGCCTCGGGCGGGGCATCGGCCTGCCAGGTCTCGAGGAGGTCGTCGAGTACCGGGAACAGCTTCTCTTCGGGCGGCGCCCACGGCTTCGAGAGGTAGTGATCGAGGTGCGCGTCGTTGATGGCGCGCACGGCCGCGTCGATGTCGGAGTAGGCCGTCAGCAGCACGCGGCGCGCGAGCGGGTACAGATCCCGCGACCTGGTCAGCAGTTCGGTGCCCTGCATGCCCGGCATGCGCTGGTCGCTGAGGATGAGGGCCAGCGCATCGCCGCGCTTCTTCATCTCCTGCATCGTCTCCAGCGCCTCCTGCCCGGAGGACGCGCTCAGCACGGTCCACTTGTCGCGGTACTGGTCCCGCAGGTCGCGACGAATCGCCGCCAGGACCTGGGGGTCGTCGTCGACGGCCAACAGCGCGGCCTTCCTCACGACGGCCTCCCGGCCTGCGCAGCGGCAGCGATCGGCAGCGAGACGCGGAACTCGGTGTGCCCGGGCGTCGACTCGACGTCGATGTCGGCGTTGTTGTGCGAGAGCAGGCGACGCACGATGTCCAGGCCCAGGCCAGTGCCCTGCCCCACCGGCTTGGTCGTGAAGAACGGTTCGAACATGCGGGAAAGCACCTCGGGAGGGATCCCTGGCCCGTTGTCCACGATCCGGACGACGACGTGCCCGCGCTCGTGCCTCGCGGTCACGTCGACACGGCCGTTCTCGGCAACCGCGTCGAGCGCGTTGTCGATCAGGTTGGCCCAGATCTGGTTCAACTCACCGACGAAGCCGACGACGTGCGGCAGCTCTGGCTCGACGACGATCGTCACGGCGATGGACTTGCGCCGCGCCTTCGACTTCAGCACCGTGACCGTGTTGCCCAGGTTCATCGCCAGGTCCAGCGGCTCGGCCGCCGGCGCCTGATCCATGTGCGTGAAGCCCTTCACGGCCTGCACGAGGCCGGTGATGCGCATGGCGGCATCCTGGATCTCCGAGGCCAGTTCACGCACGGAGCAGCCGGCCGCCGCCCACCGCAGTACCGCGCCGAGGGCCGGACCGCTCACGGCTTCCGCGATCCGATCGAGCGCGTCGATCGTCACGGCCGTCTCGGCCAGGAGCGAGGCCAGCCGGTCGTCGAGCCCGTGGACGCCGAGCCAGTCGGCGATGTCGTCCTCGCGCTGGGCGCGCTGCAGGGGCGACAGGATGCCCTTGGCCGACGACATCAGGCACGAGTTCCGGACGGTATCGATCGCGGCCAGCTGCTCGTCGGTCAGGCTCGAGGCGCCAAGGATGCGCGTCGCCGACTCCGCCTCCTCGAGGCGATCGTCGAGCAGCGCGGCGCTCCGCTCGATGGCGGCGGCCGGGTTGTTCAACTCGTGCGCGAGGCCGGCCGCGAGCTTGCCGAGCGACGCCATCTTCTCGTTGCGCAGGTCGCTCGACGTGAAGCGCCGGGCGCGATCGACCATGCTGTGGACGAGGATCGTGGTCACCTCGTGGCATTCACGCGTCATGTCGCGAAGCCGCGTGCGGTCCACCGCGAGGATGGTCGTGGGCTCCTGGGCGACGGTGTTGCCGGGGGGGCTGGCCAGCCGCGAGTACGGGAGCATGCCCGTCACATCGCCGGCCCGCCACTCCATCACCTTGTCGCGGCTGGCGCCACGCTCCACGAAGATCGCGATGTGGCCGGACAGCACGACGTACATGCCCTGGACGGTCGTGTCCTTCCGTGTGAGCACCTCGCCCTCGCCCAGGTGACGCACGGTGCCGTGCGTCGCCAGCCAGGCGAGTTCCTCGCGCGGCGCACTGCCAAGAGTCGTGTGCTGCGCCAGCTGCTCGACCAGATCACTCGGTGTCACGGCGCCCCCCTCCGCGGGGCGGCTCATCATACACGGCGTCGCGTCATTGCCACCGCAGGGGCGGCAACGTCCGCACGTCGATGAGGGCTACCGTCTCGCGGGTCCGCCCGGTGTGGAACTGCACGTAGTCGCCCCGGCGGTCGAACGAGGCGTGCGCGTGCACGGCCCGGACGCCGTCGCGGATCCCGGTGGCGAGCAGGCGCATCGTGCCCGTGGCGGTCTCGAGCAGCCACAGCCGGCCGGCGCTGTCGTCCACCACGAGGAACCGGCCATCTGGACGCGCGGCGACATGCCAGTAGTCCCCTTCCTTCACCATGCGCGCGCCGCCGTCCTTGCCGGCAATCATCACGCCCTGCTTGTCGTTGATCAGGGTCAGCTCGCCGGTGCCGGCGATCCAGGCCTCGTGGGTGATCCACTCCTTCAGGGGCGTGACCCAGGTCCTGCGGTCCGTGCGCGCGTAGAAGGGGCGGTTGTGCCGCCCGTCGGCGTCGACCACCCACGTGCGTTGCGGCGCGTAGCCGCCCGTCTCCCACACGTAGAAGATCACGTCGTCGGTCGGGCTGTGCTGCACGTGGCCGATGCGGAACCCCTGGGTGATGACGGTGCGGTACTCGCCCGTCCGCACGTCCATGCGCCCGATCTCCCACGTGCCCTCGTCGCGCTGGACGGAGAGCGCGAGGTGCGTGCCCGCGCCGTTCAGCGACGGCTGGCCGAAGCCGCCGACGGCCGCTCCCGGGATCCTGCCGACCGTCTGCTCGGTGAAGGTCACGATGTCGAGCGACACCACCGCGGGGCCGCGCTGCAGGTACACGCGACGCGGGTTGGTGTGGTCGGGGAGCGCGCCGCGCGACGTGCCTTTCGGGTCGTCGGTGAGCTGCACGATCCGCCCCGTGTCGACGTCGGCGCGATACAACTGCGACGTCCCCGTCCGCGTCGACGTGAAGAGCAGGTACCGGTTGTCGGCGGTGAAGTTGGAGACGTGGAAGTAGAGGTTGTCGCTGGTGCCGGCCGTCGCGATCTCGCGCACGGTGACGCCGGTGACCGGATCGACATAGGACTGCTGCTCGATCCCCCAATCGCGGCCGACCTGGGCACCGGCAGGCGCGGCCCACGACAGGACGACGAGACAGGCGAGCGACAGGGAGCAGGACGTGGCGCGCATCGGGATGCGCGTCATTACACCTCAAGTCGGGCCGGCTAGCTGCCCACGACCGGGGCGTACCGCTGGCGGGCCCGGACGTCGAGGCCGCGGCGCGCCACCTTGACCTCGATGCTGCGCGACTCGGGATGCTTCTTGCCGGGTGCGGGGTCCGGCTGCGCGTACGCGAGGCGGTAGTACTGCCGGCTGTCCTGCAACACCTGAGGGAAGATCTTCGTCAGGTCGTTGGTCCACAGTGTCTGGATGCCGCCGGTGTTGCGCGCGAGGATGGCCAGGCTGCCGAAGATCTCGCCGTTCGAGATCTGCGTGGCCTGCGTGAACTGCGGGTTCTCCGAACCGCCCATGTTCACCATCTGGCTCGATGGCAGGTGGGCGGTCGATGGCGCACGCAGTCCCCGGGGGTCGACGGTGTAGATGGCGACGTTGCCGATGGCGGCCTCGCGCAGCACCTGCATGTAGTCGTTGAACGCCGCCTGTCCCGCGGGTGTGAGGCGAGCATTCCCTTCCTGCACGAACCCGTCGTGGCCCTCGCTCACGAGGAGAATCGCGCGCCGTTCGCGCGCATCGTCGCGCACGGCGCTCGCCACGTGCCCGAGCACTTCCATGGCCCGTCGCGTGCGGAACTCGGCCTCCATCGGCGTGCCGCCCGTCTTCTGGCCCCGGAAGGCGCGAATCGCGGCGCGTGCCGGCTCGCGTCCGGTGGTCAGGTCGAGCGCGATCTCGCCCGTCGGCGCCGTGTTCACCACGGCCAGCCGATCGTGCGGCCCCAGCGCATCGACGAACGCCAGTGCCGCGTCTGCCGCCGGGGCGGTGCGCGTCGGATGGATGTGCCAGTCGTCGAGCACCAGCACGAAGTCGCGCCGCTGCGACGGCTGCTCGCCACGACCGAGGTCGACACGCTCGAAGGCCGTCAGCGGTTGCGGCTTCCCGTTGTCGAGCACGGTGACCTCCTCGGCCCGGAGGTCGGTGACGGGACGCCCGTCGCGCGTGACGATCGCCGACACCTCCACCAGCGTGGTGCCGCCGCGGAAGGTGGGCTGGCCGGAGGGCGCGGGCGCCTGCGCCTGCAACGTGGCGGCGGCGAGGACGGTGGCAACCGCGAGGGGCAGGCGACGCATGCGGACCTCTCCGGACATCGTGCCCCCTTCATTCTGAATTCTGAATTCCGAATTGTTCAGTGCGGCTCGGCGAGCCTGTCCACGCGATCGCCCAGCATCGGCCAGCGAGGCACGCCACCGACGGCCACCTTCGCCAGCGACCAGGCCCAGAGCAGCAGGCCGATCACGACGATGCCCTGCGTCGCCCAGAGGCCCGCGCGAAACAGCGCGAGCGAACTGAGGAGGCCGATGGCGGCGATGCCGAGCGTGAACGCGCCGATCACCGAGAGCACGCCGAACCCGAGCACCGACTGCGCCGCGTGCCACCGGGAGGGGCGGTCACGCGACTCGAGCCACAGGACGAGGACTCCCGAAATCCAGCCGGCCGAGTACGCGAGGAGGGCGGCCTGCCGGGGCGTGAGCCCGAGCGACGTACGCTCGGGGGCCGTGGGCAACGCCGGGCCCGACGGCCGAGCTGGAAGCTTCGCCATGCGGCGACCAGCGTAAACCAGAACAGGCGACAGGCAATGGGCCACAGGCCACCTGACGCGCAGGCCGCCTGCAACCCGTAGCCCGATGACCTACTTGTCCGCGACCTTCTCGAAGCGGATCGGCCCGTCGTGCTTGGTGACGCCCGCCACGGCGAACGGCGTGGTCACGGTGGCCGTCACGCTGGATCCCTGCACGGGTGGCACTTCCCGGTACATCACGATGAGGGTGTCGCCGTCCTTGCCGACGCCGGCGATCTCGACCTTGTAGCCGCTGGTGGGGCGATTGCCGAGGAACACGCCGACCACCATCATCTGGTCGAAGGCCACCTGCGGCGCGGCCTGCTTGGTCGGCAACTGGGCCCAGAGGGCGGCCCAGTCCTGTTCGTTGCGCACGACGGACTCGCGCTGGGCACCGCCGCCGTTGCTGAGCGGGCCGTGCGCGATCGGCACGAAGCGCGGCGCGTTGGACGCGGTGGTGGCGCCGGCGCCAGGAGGCCCGTAGACGGCGAACGTCAGCTCGCGCGACACGGCAGGCTTGTTGACGCGCGGCTTGGCCTCGACCTTGAGCACGTACAGGCCGGGGGCGAAGTCCTTGAGCGGCACCTCGAACTGCACGCCATAGCCGCCGCCCTTGCCGCCGCCGAGCTCGGTGGACTTGCGCTCCTCGGAGGTGTTGAACACCTTCGTGCCGTCGGCGCGCGTCACGGTGGTGGTCACGTCGACGCTGTGCGCGCCCTGGATGGCGTCGTACACGTCCACGTAGCCGAACAGGTTCTCCACCTGTGCGAAGCCGCGCGTCGTCGTCGGCGGGAGCGGCATCAGCTTCTTGAGCGACTCCTCCATGCGCGGTGTCGGCGTGAGCTGCGCACCGGTCGACGTCAGCAGGATGCCGCTGATGCTGAGGTCCTTGTCCGAGAAGTCGGGCACCACGAGGTCGGTGAAGACCGAGCCGAGGGTGCCATTGTTGGACTCGCGGGCCGCCACGCGGAGCTGGTACCGGCCCGGCGGGAGGTCGAGCGTCGCCACCGACCGGATGCCGGTCTGGGCCATGCGGTCACGCGTCTCCTTGCGGAGCTTGAGGTCGAGGTTGGCGCGGTCGCCATCGGGCACCTTGCCCATGATGTCCATGGCCATCATGGAGATCTCGAGGGTGTTGGTGAAGACGTCGCCGGCCTGCTTGAAGGCCAGCTTCTCGCCCTCGACCTGCACCGTCACGGCCACCGACGAGGTCTTGTTGGCGCCCTTGAAGGGCGCGGCGTTCACCGAGATGTTGAGGCCCGGCGTGGCCAGTGCGGAGTTGAGGGCGAGGCGCACCTCGGGCGACGTCCCGGCCGCCGACTCGGTGATCTTCTTCTCTTCCTTCTCCTTGGGCGCCTGGTAGGCCTTGCGCGCGTAGACCTTGACGTCCTTGCGGTTCACCTTCACCTCGATGCGCCGCACGCTGCCGTTGCGGCGATCGTCGGTCGGGTAGTACCCGATCAGGTAGTAGTTGCTGCTGTCGCGGACGACGCGGTCGTAGATCTTCGTGAAGTCGTTGCTGTTGACCGAGAAGGCGCCACCGGTCTCCTCGGCGAGCGACATCAGGCTCATCTGGGCCAGGCGCTGCTCGTCGCGGATGTTCCACGGGTTGAGGCCCAGCGTGACGTCCTGGGGCGGTGCCTGCATGTCCATCTCGTCGTCGGACATGCCGACGAGGCCGCGGGGGTCGATGGTGTAATACGCGACGTTGCTGCGGGTCGCGGCGCCGATGGCGTCGCGCATCGAGAACAGCACGTCGCTCGAGAAACGCGCCCCGCCCTGCCCCATGATGTCGATGATGTTGTAGTCGATGCCCTCGCTGTAGAACAGCACCGCCTTGCGGCTGCCGTTGACCGTCTCGAGCAGGCGCGACACGTTGCGCAGCGTCTCCATCGACGAGCGCGCGTTGAAGGCGCGCTCGGGGTCGAGCATGTCGAGGGCCCGGTCACGCGCGGCGTTCTGGTCGCCCGACGAGGCCTGCAGGGCGTTGAGGTACTCGACGCGGTTGCGGTAGTCGTCGAGCCGCTCGAGGGTGGCCGATCGCATCCGCATGCCGATCAGCTTGTCGACGGCGGCGGTCATCAGCTCCTTGTCGCTCGTGAACTCCTGCGACGCGTTGTTGCGGCCGCTCGCATGGATCACCGCCACCGAGTCGTTGGCCGCGACGTGCTTGTCGATGAACTGCTTGACGGCGACCTTGACCTGGTTCGCCCGCAGCGCCCCGATGTGGTAGTCGTCGAGGATGATCACGTAGACCCGACCCTCGCGCGCCCCCTCGTTGGTGGCGACGTCGAACTTGAGGGGCCGCCCCTCGATGAGGGTCCGCTCCGGCGCCTCGAACGGGATCCGCACCGGCGTGAACACGCTGATGGTCTGCGGCTTGCCGTTCTCGAACACCTGGAAGTCGCCCTGCTTCAGGTCTGCCACCAGGTTCCCGTCATCGTCGGTGACGATGGCCGAGACCTCGACGTAATCGATCTGGGCGCGGAAGGTGGGGCGCTGGGCCTGGTCGGCCTGGGACGCGGGTGCAGCACTCCCGGCCTGCTGGGCCAGGAGGCCGGCCCCGGCCAGGAGCGCGAGGACCGCCGTGGAGGACACGAATCGACGCATAGGGGTACCGGGACACGGGACGTGGACCTGCCACCTCCCGCTGGACTGCGCGCTGGCATCAGCGCTGGACAACTCGGGATTATAAGACGCGCCTGGCCGTCGCATGGTCGAGACGGGTCCATGAACGGACCGGCCCCGGCAGGCGTCCTACCTTCCGCGGGCGGATGAGCCGCGCCGTATACTTTCCCGATGCCCCTCGATATCGCCGCCGTCCAGGCGAGTCTCGCTGCCGCTGCCCTCGATGGCTGGCTGCTGTACGACTTCCACGGCTCCAATCCCATCGCCCAGTCGGTGGCCGGCATGATCGGCGCCCCGAAGATGACCACCCGCCGGTGGTACTACTTCATCCCGGCCCACGGGGAGCCGCAGGGCCTGGTCCACGCCATCGAGCGGCACAACCTCGACCACCTCCCGGGCACGATGCGGCCCTATGCCGGCCGGCGCTCGCTCGACGAAGGGCTCGATGCCCTCCTGGCGGGCAGTCGTCGGATCGCGATGGAATACTCGCCGGGCTGCAACATCCCGTACCTGTCGCGCGTCGACGCCGGCACGCTCGAGTCCGTGCGGCAGCGGGGCGTCGAAGTCGTCTCGTCGGGCGACCTCGTGCAGCAGTTCGAGGCAGTCTGGTCGGCGGCGCAGATTGCCACGCACGAAGCCGCGT
This sequence comes from Luteitalea sp., assembly GCF_044337415.1. Taxonomy (GTDB): domain Bacteria; phylum Acidobacteriota; class Vicinamibacteria; order Vicinamibacterales; family Vicinamibacteraceae; genus Luteitalea. Next base: position 22,920 of record NZ_JBIINP010000014.1, on the reverse strand, counting down.
CAGCCTCGCTCTACCGCATCAAGGACCGCGCCTTCGACGTGCTGCGGCAGGTCGCGGCCGGCGCCCTCCAGACCACCGAGTACGCCCTGCAGCAGCAGATGGTGGGCTGGTTTGCCGAGGAAGGTCTCGTCAGTTCGGACCCGCCGGTCGTGGCGGTGATGGCCAACGCCGGCAATCCGCACTACCTCCCGACGGCCGCGGTGCACCAGCCGATTGGCCGCGACCAGCTCGTGCTGCTCGACCTCTGGGGCAAGCAGGCGACGCCGGGGGCCGTCTTTGCCGACATCACCTGGGTGGCCTACACGGGCGCCACGGTGCCGGCCGAGATGGCCAGGGCCTTCGACGCCATCGCCCGGGCGCGCGACGCGGCCGTGGCCGGGGCGCAGGCGGCGCTGGACGGCGGCGGGCACCCGCGCGGGTTCGAGCTCGATGGGGCGGCTCGCGAGGTCCTGATCGGGGCCGGCTACGCCGACGCCATCCTGCACCGCACCGGCCACAGCCTCGGGGAAAGCGTCCATGGAAATGGCGCGCATCTCGACGATTACGAGACGCGCGACGAACGGCAGTTGCTCGACGGCTCCGGGTTCACCATCGAGCCGGGCCTGTACTTCCCGACGTTCGGTGTCCGCACCGAGATCAACGTCGTCATCAGGGGCGCCGAGGCGCGGGTCACGGGCCCGTGCCAGGCCGCCATCACGGCCCTCGCGGGCTGAAGGGTCCGGGCTGCCGCGCCTCCCGCCGGCCGCCCCGCAGTCGCAGGACGCACGGAGACACGCATGTCCACTCGCAAGACCACGCTCTTCTACGCGGTGCTGCTGGCGATCGCCTCGGTGGCGATCGGCATGGTGCTGGCGGCGCGGCTCGACCTGTCGCCCACCTCGTCGGCCCAGCCCCTGACCGCCGCGCCACCGGCCAACAGCGCGCCCATCACCGGGACCGTCGACGCGACCACCTTCCGCACCATCGCGCGCGAGGTGTCGCCGGCCGTCGTCAACATCCGCACGGAGTCGACCCCCCGCACCGACGAGCTGACCGAGTTCTTCGGCGGCGAGGACTTCCTGCGGCGCTTCATGCCGGAAGGACAGCAGCCCGGCCAGGGCAACCGGCAGCGCCAGCGGCAGCGCCAGCAGCCGCAGTCGCAGGGCGCCGGCACCGGCTTCATCATCGACGCGGCCGAGGGCCTCATCCTCACCAACAATCACGTGGTCGAGAACGCCAACAAGATCCACGTGGCCTTCTTCGGCGACGAGGATGACGTCGAGTTCGAGGCCAAGATCGTCGGCCGCGACCCGCTCACCGACAGCGCGCTGATCCAGTTGCTCAAGAAGCCGGCCATGCCGCTCCATCAGGTGAAGTTCGGCGACTCGGACCAGATGCAGCCCGGCGACTTCGTGGTCGCCATCGGCAACCCCTTCAACATGAACCACACGGTCACGGTCGGCGTGGTCAGCGCCCTCGGTCGGCCGTTCCCGGTCGCGCCGCAGCGCAGCGTCAACATGCTGCAGACCGACGCCGCCATCAACCCCGGCAACTCGGGTGGCCCGCTGCTCAACGTGCGCGGCGAGGTCATCGCCATCAACACCGCCATCCTGAGCGACCGCGCCCAGGCGTCCAACATGGGCATCGGCTTCGCGGTGCCGATCAACCTCGTGCGCGAGCTCGTGCCGCAGCTGCGGACCGGCAAGGTCACGCGCGGCATGATCGGCGTGCAGATCCAGGGCATCGACGCCCAGGCCTTCGAGGACTACGGCCTCACGAGCCGGTCGGGCGCCCTGGTGTCGGTCGTCGCCCCCGGCGGCCCGGCGGCCAAGGCCGGCCTCAAGCCGCTCGACGTCATCGTCGAGTTCAACGGCAAGGCCGTGAAGAACCGCGACCAGCTGGTGGACATGGTCACGCGGACCCGCCCGGGCACCACGGTGCCGCTGCGCGTGGTGCGTGATGGCAAGAACACGCCGCTCAGCGTGACCATCGGCGAGCTCGACCTCGAGGCCGAAGCGGGCACGACCGAGGAGGAGAGCGCCGTCGAGGAGAGTGCCGGCTTCGGCATCGGCCTCGAGGACGTCACGCCCGACATCGCACGGCGGCTCGAGTTGCCGCGCGCCACGGGCGGGGCGATCGTGACCGAGGTCGATCCCGGCAGCGCGGCCGCCGAGGGCGGGCTGCGTCGCTTCGACGTGATCACGCAGATCAACGGACAGCCGGTCACCAGCGCCGCCGATGCGAGCAAGAAGCTCCAGGCGATCGCCAGTGGGCGCCTGGCGCGCCTCCTCGTGCTGCGCAGCGGGCAGGAACTCGGGCTCGCCATCCGCAAGGAATAAGTGGTCGAGCGCGAGATCAAGCTCGAGTACCCCTCCATCGAGGCCGCGCGCGTCGCCATCGGCGCGCTCGGCCTCCCCTTGCGTCATCCCCGTCGCCTGCAGGACGACGCCCTCTACGACACGCCGGAGGGCAGCCTCCGCGGCAAGGGGTGCGCCCTCCGCCTGCGCCTCGACGACGGCTACCCGATCGTCACCTTCAAGGGCACGCCCGTGCCCGGCCCGATGAAGGTCCGCCCGGAGTTCGAGACCGCCACCGCAGACGCGGCCATGACTCGCGCCATCTTCGAGGCACTCGGCTACCAGATGGCCTTCCGATACCAGAAGTACCGCGAGGAGTTCGGCGACGAGACCTGCGTGGTCGCCGTCGACGAGACGCCCGTGGGTGTGTTCGTCGAACTCGAGGGCCAGGAAGCGCGCATCACCGCGCTGGCCGAGGCGCTCGGGGCGACGCCCGACCGCTACATCACCGCGTCGTACGCGCGCCTGCACGGCGAGCGCCGCGCGGCACTGGGGCTCGGGCCCCACATGCTCTTCCCCGCATGACGGCCTGGCCGCCGCCGGCGCTCGTGCTCACGGCCGGCCTCGGCACGCGCCTGCGCCCGCTCACGGACCTGCGCGCCAAGCCCGTCATGCCGGTGGGCGACGACACGCTGGTCGGCATCATCCTGCGACGGCTGGCCTCCGAAGGCATCACGGACGCCGTGCTGAACCTCCACCACCTGCCGGAGACCATCGCACGCGAGGTCGGCGACGGGTCACAGTACGGCCTGCGCGTCCGCTACTCGTGGGAACAGCCCGTGGTGCTCGGGTCGGCCGGCGGGCCGCGTCACGCGCTGCCCCTGATCGACGGCGACACGCTGCTGATCGTCAATGGCGACACGCTGTGCGACATCCCGCTGCGTGCCGTGTGGGACGCGCATGTCGCCCACGACGCGCAGGTCACGATGGGGCTCATGCCGCATCCGGCGCCAGGGCGCTACGGTGGCGTCACGATGGACGTGCCCGTCCCGGCGCCGGGGCCGAGGACGCCCGCCGCGCGGTGCCCCCAACTGGCCGACGGCGTCGTCACGGGCTTCGTGCCCCGGTCCAGCAGCGCACCGAGCGTGCACTTCCCCGGCGTCCAGATCGTGCAGCGATCGGTGCTGGCGGACCTGGCCGACCACGTGCCTGCCGAAAGCGTGGCCGGCATCTACCCTCGCCTCATGGCCACGCACCCCGGAGCCGTCCGCGGCGTGGTGTTCGACGCGCGCTTCGACGACGTGGGCACGGTGGACGACTATCGGCGCACGTGTCGCGCCCAGGCCGCCGACGCGCAGGGCAACGTCATCGCGCACACCGCGACGGTGGCCCCGTCGGCGACGCTGCGCCACTGCATCGTGTGGCCCGGCGCCCACGTGCCCGCCGACTGCGTGCTCGATGGCGTGATCGTGACCGGCGCCCATCCCCTGCCGCAGGGGACCCACCTGCGCGACGGCATCGCGTAAGCGACTCGCCAGCCATCGCCGAGCGGCGCTCGGGCCTCTCGTCCTGGTTCCCTTGCGGCTTCAGCCTTCAGCCTTCGCCCTGAGCCTTGAGCCCTGAGCCATGCCCCGGGCGTCGCGGACGCGCGCGTCCGCGACGCCTGTTACCATGCTTCGCGCGTCCGGCGGGCGGGCGCTTCGACAGGACGTGCTGGTGGCTGATTCGTTCCAGGATCGCGTGGAGCAGTATCTCGGGAGAAGCGGGCAGCGCGCGCGCGGCGTACGCGTGGTGCCGCTGACGGGCGATGCCTCCGATCGTCGCTACTTCCGGCTGATTTCGCCCGAAGGCCAGACGATGGTGCTGGCCGCCTACCCGGCGGCCTTCGACGAGACACTGCCCTTCCTGAACGTGACCCGGCTGCTCGACCAGATGCCGGTGCCGGTGCCGGACATCCTGGACGAGGCCCCGGATCTCGGCCTGTTGCTGCTCGAGGACCTCGGCGACGTGACGCTGCAGGCGCATCTCGGCCTGGCGACCTCCGAGGAGCACGGCCGGCTGTACCGCGAAGCCGTGCGCCTGATCGCGGCGCTCCAGAGCCGCGGCGCCGAGTTGGCTTCGGACGCGTACCTCCCGTACGGCATTGCCTTCGACGAGGCGAAGCTGGGCTGGGAGATGGACTTCTTCCTGAAGCACTACCTGCTCGGCTATCGGGGCGTCCAGCTCGACGAGGGCACGCACACGGCCATCCGCGCGGAGTTGAAGCTGCTCGTGGAGCGACTCGCGGCGGAGCCTCGCGTGCTGTGCCACCGCGATTACCACAGCCGCAACCTGATGCTGCACAGCCAGCGGCTGTACCTGATCGACTATCAGGACGCCCGCCTCGGCCCCGACACGTACGACCTCGCCTCGCTGCTACGCGACTCGTACGTCGACCTGTCGGACTCGACGGTCAACTGGTTGCTGGCCTACTTCCTGGCGCTGACCGGCCGGCCGGAAGCGGAGGCCGAGTTCCGCGAGCGGTTCGACGTCATGTCCCTGCAGCGCAACCTCAAGGCCCTGGGTACGTTCGGGTACCAGACCACAGCCAAGCAGAACCCGGTATACATCCAGTACATCCCCCGGACGCTGCGCTACGTCCGCACGAACCTGGCGCGCTACCGCCAGTTTGGCCGCCTGCACGACCTGCTCGCGGCCCACGTGGACGAACTCAAATAGAAGGGCCACGGGCTGCAGGCTGCAGGCTACCTGCAGGCAGCCTGTCGCCTGTAGGCTGTAGCCTATTCCCGTGGACTTCGGCCTCTCCACCCATCTCTTCCATGCTGAGCGCCTGGGGCCGGGACATCTCGAGGCCATGGCGGCCGAGGGCTTCTCGGCTGTCGAGGTCTTCGCCACGCGCTCGCACGTCGACTACCACGACGCGCAGGTCGGCCGCGACCTTGCCGCCTGGTGCGCGTCGGCTGGCGTCCGCCTGCACAGCGTGCACGCGCCCATCACCGAGTTCCTGCACGGCACGACCTGGGGCCCGCCCATCTCCACGGGCACCGCGTCGGCCGCACAGCGGGCCCGGACCATCGACGAGTGCACCAGGGCCCTGGCGCTCGCCGAGGTGGCGCCCTACGAGCACCTGGTGCTGCATCTCGGCGTGCCGGACGAGTACGCCCCGCCGACCGGCGACAACCAGCGCGATGCGGTGCTCCGGACGCTCGAGGCCCTGATTCCCGTCGCCGAGCGGGTGGGCGTGCGCATCGCCGTCGAGGTGATTCCCAACGCCCTGTCCACGGCGCGACAACTGGTGCGCCTGATCGAGGACGAGGAGCTGCCCCACCTCGGGATCTGCCTCGACGTCGGCCACGCCCGCCTGCAGGGCGACGTGGTCGACGCGCTCGAGACCGTGGCCGGCTACCTGGTGACCACGCACCTGCACGACAACCGCGGCCGGTCGGATGACCACCTCGTGCCCTTCGAGGGCGTCATCGACTGGGGGGAACTGCTGATCGGCTTCCAGAAGGTCGGGTACGACGGGACGCTGCTGTTCGAACTGGCCGCCGGCGCCGATGGCGCAGCGGCGACCCTCCGCCGCGCCGGTGCCGCCCGCCGCCGGATGGAATCGCTGCTCGGCCTCGACTTCGCCTTCAGCGAGGACTGACGCCCCGAGAGGCGTCCCTACCGGATTTCGGCGTTTCCTGCGATCCTGTCTGTCGGACTTATGCCGCCTGTTGCCTACATTCAGGACATCGCCCAGTTCGACGGCCAGGACGTGACCCTCCGGGGGTGGCTGCACAACCGCCGCTCCAGCGGGAAGATCCACTTCCTCATCGTGCGCGACGGCACGGGCTTCATCCAGGTCGTGATGTCCAAGGCCGACATCGGCGAGGAACTGTTCGCCAAGGCCGACCACCTCTCCCAGGAGACCTCGATCATCGTCACGGGCAAGGTCCGCGCCGATGCGCGGGCCAAGGGGGGCTACGAGCTGACCGGCACCGGGTTCGAGGTCGTCGGCGACTCGGTGGACTACCCGATCACGCCGAAGGAACACGGCGTCGACTTCCTGATGGACCGGCGGCACCTGTGGATCCGGTCGCAGCGCCAGCACGCGATCCTGCGGGTGCGCCACGAGATCATCGATGCCGTCCGCGACTTCTTCAACAGCCGCGGCTTCATCCTCGCCGACACGCCCATCTTCACGCCGTCGGCCTGCGAAGGCACGACCACGCTGTTCCCGGTCAAGTACTTCGACGACGGGACGGCGTACCTCACGCAGAGCGGCCAGCTGTACAACGAGGCCAACGCGATGGCGCTCGGCAAGGTCTACGCCTTCGGGCCGACCTTCCGCGCCGAGAAGAGCAAGACCCGCCGCCACCTGACCGAGTTCTGGATGGTCGAGCCCGAGGTCGCCTACGCCAACCTCGACGACACGATGTCGCTCGCAGAGCAACTCGTGGAATCGGTGGTCTCGCGCGTGCTCGACAAGCGCCGCGCCGAGCTCGTGCAGCTCGAGCGCGACACGAGCAAGCTCGAGACGGTGAAGACGCCGTTCCCGCGCATCTCCTACGACGAGGGCATCGAGCGGCTCAAGGCGGCCGGCCTGCCCGTCGAGTGGGGCGGCGACTTCGGCGGCACCGACGAGACCGTGCTCTCGGACCAGTTCGACCGGCCCGTGATGGTGCACCGGTACCCCGCGGCCGTGAAGGCGTTCTACATGAAGCCGGATCCGGAGCGCCCCGAACTCGCCCTGGGCGTCGACGTGCTCGCACCCGAAGGCTACGGCGAGATCATCGGCGGCGGCGAGCGCCTCGCGGACTACGACCTGCTCCTGCAGCGCATCAAGGACCACGACCTGCCGCAGGAAGCCTTCGACTGGTATCTCGACCTGCGACGCTACGGGTCGGTGCCGCACGCCGGCTTCGGCATGGGCATCGAGCGCGTCGTCGCCTGGATCTGCGGCCTCGAGCACGTCCGCGAGACGATTCCGTACCCGCGGATGCTGTACAGGCTGTACCCGTAAACAGCCCGGGTGCCGGGTGCCGGGTGCCGGGTGCCGGGTGCCGGGTGCCGGGTGCCGGGTACTGGCTACCGGGCAGCGCCTTCTCCCCTGGCATGAGACATCAGGCATGACGCATGGCGCTCGTCAAGCGTTGGGCTCAAGCGTTAAGCGTTAAGCGTTAGGCGTCAATGAAGATTGGACTGGTTTCCCTCGGTTGCCCCAAGAACCTCGTCGACTCGGAGGTGATGCTGGGGCTCGCCGAACGCGCGGGGCATGAGATCACCGGGGACGCGGCCGACGCCGACGTGCTCGTGGTGAACACGTGCGCCTTCATCGACTCGGCCAAGCAGGAATCGATCGACACCATCCTCGAGATGGCGCAGCACAAGACGGGCGGCCGCGCCCGCCGGTTGGTCGTGACCGGCTGCCTCGCCGAGCGATACCGCGAGGAACTGCGGGAGCAGATCCCCGAGATCGATGCCGTGCTCGGCACCGGCGAGGTCGACGCCATCGTGGGCGCCCTCGAGGGGCAGTCGCCTGCGGCACCGGGCAGTGCCGCGCCGGTGGGGCTGTTCGCCCGCGGCGCCGACGGGTCGGCGCAGCCGCTGAGTGCGCGGCACCGCGACGCCGACGCGCCCCTGCCGACCTACCTCTACGACGCGGCCACGCCGCGCCGGCTGACCACGCCGGGCCACTACGCCTACGTGAAGATCGCCGAAGGGTGCGACTACAACTGCGCCTTCTGCATCATCCCGAAGCTGCGCGGGGCCTACCGGAGCCGCGACGAGGCCTCGGTGGTGGCCGAGGCGCGCGCGCTCGCCGCTCGGGGGGTGAAGGAACTGCTGCTGGTCTCGCAGGACACCACGTTCTACGGCATCGACCGCGACCGGCAGGACCGCGGCGCGCTCGGCCGCCTGCTGCGCGCCCTGAACGCCATCGAGGGCCTGGAGTGGATTCGCCTCCTGTACCTCTACCCCACCACGATCACGGCCGAGACCATCGAGGCGATGGCCGCCTGCGAGAAGGTGGTGCGGTACATCGACCTGCCGCTGCAGCACGCGGCGGCGGCGATGCTCAAGCGCATGCGGCGCCCGGGCACCCGCAAGAGCTACGAGGCGCTGCTCGGCAACCTCCGCCACGCCCTGCCCGGCGTCACCCTGCGGACCACCTTCGTCGTCGGCTTCCCTGGCGAGACCGAGGCCGACGTCGACGAGCTCGTGGACTTCATCAAGACCATCGAGTTCGACCACGTGGGCGTCTTCACCTACTCGCACCAGGAGGGCACCGCGGCGGCCAGCCTCGACGATGACGTGCCGGAGGCGGTGAAGCGGAAGCGGCAGAAGCGGGTGATGCAGGTGCAGCAGCGCATCGTGGCACGGCGCCAGAAGGCGCGGATCGGCCAGATGGTGCGCGTGGTGGTGGACGGCCCGTCGAAGGAGCACGACCTCGTGCTCCAGGGCCGGCTGCCCGGCCAGGCGCCCGAGGTGGATCCGGTCGTGTTCTTCACCGACTGCGACCCGACGGAGTTCCCGCCCGGGACCTACGTGGACGCCGAGGTGGTGGATGCGGCGGGCTACGACCTCATTGTCAGACCAGTAGAAGCGCTGACCTTGTAATCCCGCGATGCCGCGATGCCCGTCGTCCCGGGCCTTCCGCGCGGCCCCGAAACCGTGGTACAGTCCACGATTGGAGTTCAGGCTACCCTTCCGGAGTGGGCCGCTTTGCCCACTCTTTGTGTTTCAGGGGTCGCCGTCTCGTCGACTGTGACAACCGACACGCGCCTGGAGCGCGTCCGGACCGCGGCAGACCGCGTCGCCGGATCCAGCGGCCTCGACATCTTCGACATCCAGCTGCGGCGGGAGTCGAGTGGCTGGGTGCTGCGTGTCGTCATCGATCGGCCGCTGCAGCGCGATGCCGACGGTGCCGTGGTCGTGGAGACGCCGGAGCAGTCCATCGGCATCGAGGACTGCCAGCGGGTGAGCACGGACCTGAGCACGATTCTCGATGTGGAGGACGTGCTCGACCACGCCTATACCCTCGAGGTGTCGTCACCGGGCCTCGACCGCCCGCTGCGGCACGCCGACGACTACCGGCGGTTCAGCGGACGGCTCGCGAAGCTGGTGGTGCCGGCCGGGGTCGAGGGCCAGACGCATTTCGAAGGCCGGATTGCCGGTGTCGAGGACGAGGCCGTCATCCTGCAGGTGGGCCGTCGCAAGGAGCGACGGATTCCGCTTGCGGCGATCAGTCGGGCCCGTCTCGAGGTGGAGTTCTAGACGCGATGAGTACCAATCCGCTCGTGCAATCGATCGAGACGCTCGCCAAGGAGCGAGGGATCGATCCGGCCATCGTCATCACGGCGATCGAGGAGGCCGTGCTCACCGCCTCGCGCAAGTCCTACGGCAAGGACGGCGAGAACCTGAAGGCCCGCCTGAACTACGAGACGGGCGAGGTCGAGCTGCTGGCCGTGAAGAAGGTCGTGGAGACCGTCGAGAACCCCGCGATCGAGATCTCGCTGGGCGACGCCCAGGACATCTACCGGGTCTACGGCGAGGAATACGCGGCGGGCATCGAGCTCGAGGACGAGATCGAGTTCCCGAAGAGCAAGGAAAAGCTCGGGCGCATCGCGGCGCAAACGGCCAAGCAGGTCATCTTCCAGAAGGTCCGCGAGGCCGAGCGGCGCAACGTGTTCGACGAGTTCTCGTCGCGCGTCGGCGAGGTGGTGACCGGCATGGTCAAGCGCTTCGAGCAGGGCGACATCATCGTCGAGCTCGGGCGCATCGAGGCCAGCCTGCCCCGCAAGGAGCAGTCCCGCGCCGAGAACTACGCCATCGGCGACCGCGTGCGGACGGTGATCAAGAACGTCAACGAGAACCTGAAGGGGCCGCAGGTCATCCTGTCGCGCACCGACCCGGCGCTGCTCGTGAAGATGTTCGAGCAGGAAGTCCCGGAGATCTACGACGGCACCGTGATGATCCGCGGGGCCGTGCGCGAGTCGGGCGATCGCGCCAAGGTGGCCGTGTACAGCCGTGAGCGCGACGTCGACCCGGTCGGCGCCTGCGTCGGCATCAAGGGCACCCGCGTGCAGGCCATCATCCGGGAACTGCGGGGCGAGAAGATCGACATCGTCGAGTTCTCGGAGGATCCCGTCGAGTTCGTCACCAACGCCATCAGCCCCGCGCGCGTCCAGCGCGTGACCATCCTGGACGACCAGGAGCGGGTGATGGAGGTGGTGGTCGAGGACAAGCAGCTCTCGCTCGCGATCGGCAAGAAGGGCCAGAACGTGCGGCTCGCCGCCAAGCTGACCGGCTGGAAGATCGACATCAAGAGCGAGGAAGAGAAGCGCAAGGAAGTCGAGGCCCAGCTCGCCGGGTTCGACTGGAATGCCGTGGCCGAGGGCCAGGCCGAGGTGCCGCTGACCGGCGCCGCTGCGATGGACGCGCTGTTCGACCCCAACATGGGCGTCGAGGCCGCGACCGAGCAGGCCGAGGCCACGACCGCCACGCCGGGAGCCGATGCGCTCCCGGGGGATGCCTCGCCGATGGACTTCGAAACGGGTCCGGGCAGCGACGCGGAACCGCCGCAAGAGTCGTAGTACTCGTACGCCCCGTGGGGGCGTCGCGAGAGAAGGGCCGACCGGGGCCAAGGGCACGGTCGGAGGCAGGCCTAGAACGAAGGGGACACGTTGTCGACTGTCCGGATCTACAAAGTCGCGGAACTGCTGAATGCTCCCAGCCAGGAGGTCATGGACCTCCTGAAGGTGGAGGCAGGCATCGAGGTGCGTTCGGCCTCGAGCACCATCGAAGAGGTGGTGGCCAGGCAGTTCGTGGAGCGCCATGCGCGCAAGCGCAACATTGCGCTCCCGCCCGCGGCGCAGATGTTCAACGAAGGTCCTGCGGCACGGCCCGTGGGCAAGAAGCCCGGTCCGGGCGGAAAGGCTCCCGCCGCGCCGGAGCCCCCCAAGCCGGCCCCGCTGCCCCCGCCGCGCCTCGTGAAGGCGCTCAAGGTGCCGGGAGCGCCAGTGGCGCCCCTGTCCGGCTCCGAGGTCGTCGCCCCGGCCGCGGCATACGTCCCGAACGAGGCGCCCCCGGCGCCGGTCGAGACAGCGCCCGCCCAGGTGCCTGAGCCGGTGGCGCCGAGCGCGCCGGCGGTGCCGGCGGCCTCGGCACCGGCGCCCGAATCGATCGCGCCGCCACCCGCGCCCGTCGAGGCGGTCGCCGTCGCCAGTGAACCTGCAGCGCCCGCCGAGCGGGAGGCCCCCGCGCCTCCGGCCGGGGCGGACGCGCCGGTCGCACCTGCCCCGGTCGCCGAACCGGTGGTCCCGGCGGCCGCGGCAGCGGCACCGTCGTCCCCGGAGGACGACCAGGACCCGAGCCGCATGGTGCCGCCGTCGATTCGCCTGCGTGTCGAGGATCCCAACCGCCCGGTGACCGCCCCGCCGATGCGCCCGGCGCGCCCGGCGGCACCACCGGTGCCTCCGCCCGTCCGGCGCCCTGCGCCGGTCGGCGGCCCGGCTGGCCCCGCCGGCCCGGCAGGCCCGCCGCGCCCGGCCTCATCAGGCCCGCGTCCGCTCCCCCCTGGGGCGGCGCTGCCTGGAGGCCCGCGCCCGCTGCCGACGCAGCCGATCCGCTCGCCGCTGCCTCAGACGGCACGCCCGAGCTACCAGCCCACGTTCGCCCCCCTCGGCCGCGCCCCAGGCGTCGTCGGTCCTGGTGGACGTCCGTTCGGAGGCCCTCCAGGACAGCCGGGCCAGCCCGGACAGCGCCCGGGCGCCGCGCAGTTCCCGCGACCGGGCCAGCCCGGTGGCGGTCCCGGTGGCTATCGCCCCGGCGGTGCGCCTGGCGGGCATCGTCCCCGCCCCGGCGGCCGCAGTGGCGGCAGCCGCACCCGTGGTCCGCGTCTCGAGCAGCCCATGCAGTCCGGGCCGGCGGCGCCGCCGCCGATCACGCGGATCATCACCCTCGCCGAGGGCATGACCGTCAAGGACCTGGCCGACAAGCTCGAGGCCAAGGTGAAGGACGTGATGCGCGTCATCCTCGAGCAGGGCATGCGCATGACGATCAACAGCACCCTCGACGCCGACACGGCCACGATGCTCGCGCGCCAGTTCGGCGCGGAGGTCGAGGTGCGCACGTTCGAGGAAGAGATCGTCGAGTTCGAGGAGGGCACCAGCAACCCGGAGGACCGCGTCAGTCGCGCGCCGGTCGTCACGGTGATGGGCCACGTCGACCACGGCAAGACGACGCTGCTCGACAGCATCCGCACGACGCGGGTCGCCGAGCGCGAAGCGGGCGGCATCACGCAGCACATCGGGGCCTACGCGGTCGAGCTGAACGGTCGCAAGATCGTGTTCCTCGACACGCCGGGTCACGCGGCGTTCACCACGATGCGTGCACGCGGCGCGAAGGTCACCGACGTGGTGGTCCTCGTGGTCGCGGCCGACGACGGCGTCATGCCGCAGACGCGTGAGGCGATCGACCACGCGCGGGCGGCCAAGGTGCCAATCATCGTGGCGATCAACAAGGTCGACAAGCCGGACTCGAACCCCGAGCGCGTCATGCGCGAGTTGTCCGAGGTCGGGCTGCTGGCCGAGGCCTGGGGCGGCGACACGGTGATGGTGCCGGTCTCGGCCAAGGCCAAGCAGAACCTCGACACGCTGCTCGAGATGATCCTGCTGGTCACCGAAATCGGCGAGCACAAGGCCAACGCCTCGCGCAATGCCTCGGGCACGGTGCTCGAAGGCAAGCTCGATCGCGGGCGCGGCCCGGTGGCCACGGTGCTCGTGCAGGACGGCACGCTGCACGTGGGCGACACGGTGCTGGTCGGGACGATCGTCGGCAAGGTGCGCGCGTTGCAGGACGACCGCGGTCGTTCGGTGCGCGAGGCCGGCCCCTCCACCCCGGTCGAAGTGCTCGGCCTGGGTGGCGTGCCGACACCTGGCGACACGTTCCAGGCCGTCGAGGACGTGGCCAAGGCCCGCCAGATCGCGATGTTCCGCGAGGAGCAGGCCAAGGCCAAGTCGCTCGGCGCCAAGGGCGGTCGCATGACGCTCGAGTCGCTCCAGAAGCACATCGCCGAGGGCGACGTGAAGGAGCTGGCGCTCATCATCAAGGCCGACGTGCAGGGCTCGGCCGAGGTGCTGGCCGACTCGCTCCAGAAGCTGGGCGACGACCGCATCAAGGTGCGCGTACTCAGCTCCGGCGTCGGCGCCATCAACGAGTCGGACGTGCTGCTCGCCACCGCATCGGAAGCCATCATCATCGGCTTCAACGTGCGGCCGGACCGCAACGCCGAATCGGTGGCCGATCGCGAGAAGGTGGACATCCGCCTCCACTCGATCATCTACAACGTCACCGACGAGATCCGCGCCGCGATGGCGGGCATGCTGGCCCCCACCATCAAGGAGAACCGGATCGGCATGGCCGAGGTGCGCGAGGTGTTCCGCGTGCCGAAGGCCGGCACGGTGGCCGGCTGCTTCGTCACCGAGGGCGTCATCCGCCGCTCGGGCGACGCTCAGGCCCGGCTGCTGCGCGAGGGCGTGGTCATCCACACCGGCAAGCTGAGCTCGCTGCGGCGCTTCAAGGACGACGTGTCGGAGGTCAAGAACGGCCTCGAGTGCGGCATGACGTTCGAGCGCTACAACGACGTCAAGGCCGGCGACACCATCGAGGTGTTCGTCACCGAGGAAATCGCGGTCGTCATCCCGGGCTGACGCCCGGCGGCGCCGGGCGTCAGCCCGGAATGCCGCGATGCTGCGATGCCGCGAATGCCGAAGGGGCCAAACCCTTCGGCATTCGTCGTTTCTGGCCCGCTTGGCCTTCCCGACGTCTTCCTGCTTCCTTCCGCCCTGCCGTGCCTTCGCGGCATTTCCGGCATTCCGGCATCGCAGCATTTGTACAATGCAGGAATGCAAGGTTCAGGTTCCCGCGCCGAGCGCATCGCCGACCACATCAAGGACGAGGTCAGCCAGTTGCTGTCGTTCGAGGTGAAGGACCCGGCGATCGGCCTGCTCACGGTCACGCACGTCAAGATGACGAGCGACATGGGCCTGGCCCACGTGTACTACACGCTGGTCGGCGACGAGGCCGAGCGCCGCAAGACGGCCAGGGCACTCGAGCGTGCCACGCCGTTCGTGCGCCGCCGGCTGACCGAGAGCATGAACATGCGCCGGGCCCCCGAGGTGAAGTTCCACTACGACGAGAACCTGGAGCGCCAGGAACGCGTCGAGACGCTGCTGCGCGAGATCGCCAGCGAGCGCGCCGAACGGGAAGCCCGCGAGCGCGCCGAGGCCACGCCCGATGACCACGCTGAGTGACGTCGCCGTGCCCGCGGCCCTCGTCGAGGCGCTACGGGACGCCGGCCCGGTCCTGATCTGCGGCCACGCGCGCCCCGACGGCGACTCGCTCGGGTCGGTAATGGCGATGGCCATCGCGCTGCGCCGGCTCGGGCGGCCGGTGCGCACCCTGTGCAGCGACCCCGCGCCGGCGCCCTTCCTCGTGTTCCCGCACATGGACACGCTCGAGATCACGCGCGAGGTGGATGCCGCGGGCGCGACCGTCATCGTGATGGAGTCGAGCGCGCTCGGGCGGACCGGTGTGGCCGGATTCGAGCAGGCGAACGCCATCCTCAACATCGACCACCACCTGGGCAACACCGCGTACGGCACCGTCAACTGGTTCGACGAGGGCGCGGCCGCCTGCGTCGAGATGGTGGCCGACGCCATCGACGCGCTCGGCGTGCCGTGGGATGCCGACATCGCCACCTACCTGTACCTGGGGCTGCTCACCGACACCGGCGGGTTCCGCCACTCGCACATCTCGGCGCGCAGCTTCGAACTCGCGCGTCGCTGCGTGCTCGCGGGCGCCGATCCGGTGCACATCGGCCAGGTCGCCTACGACAGCTTCAGCCTCGGTCGGGTGCGCCTGATCGGCGAGCTGCTGCACGGCATGCGGCTCGAGGCGGGCGGACGCCTTGCGGTCCTGACCCTCACCCCCGACGTGCACGTGCGCGCGGGGTCGTCGCCCGACGAGACCGAGGGGCTGATCAACATGCCGTTCACCGCGCAGGAGATTCGCGCGGTGTGCCTGTTGCGCAACGACGAGGACGGCGTCACGCGTGTGAGCTTGCGCTCCAAGGGACTCATCGACGTGCGGGCGGTGGCCCAGGAGTTCGGCGGCGGCGGGCACAAGAACGCCAGCGGCTTCACGGTCGCCGAGTCGCTCGAGGCCGTGGAAGCGCGCCTGCTGCCCCTCGTGCTCGACGCCCTCCGGTGAGCGCCGTGCTCGATGGCGTGCTGGTGGTCGACAAGCCGGCCGGCGTGACGTCGCACGACGTGGTGGCCGTGGTGCGGCGTCGGCTGCCGCGTGGCACGAAGGTCGGGCACACCGGCACGCTGGACCCGTTCGCCACGGGCGTGCTTCCGGTGGTCGTCGGGCGCGCCACCCGCCTCTCGCAGTTCCTCACCGCCAGCCGCAAGCGGTATCGGGCCGACGTGGCCTTCGGTGTCGCCACCGATTCGGGCGATTGCACCGGGGTACCGGTGGCCGAGGCACCGGCGGAGGTTCGCGACCGGATCACGCCGCAGGCGCTCGCGGCAGGACTCTCGGCCGCGGTGGGCACGCATGGCCAGGTGCCGCCGGCCCACTCGGCAAAGAAAGTCGACGGTGAGCGTGCCTACGCGCTCGCCCGGCGCGGGGAGACGGTCGACCTGGCTCCGGTCCCGGTCACGGCGCACGCGGTCACGCTCGTCGAGTGGGATGTCGAGCGCGGGGTGGCCGTGGTGGACCTCGAGACGTCAGCCGGCTACTACGTGCGCAGCTTCGCCCGCGATCTCGGCGACGCCCTCGGCGTGCCAGCGCACCTGGCCGCCCTGCGGCGGACCGGCAGCGGTGTGTTCGACCTCGGTCAGGCCCGCGGCCTGGATGCCGTCGCCCAGTCGAGCGCCGACACCCTGACCGACTGGCTGCTGCCGCTGGCCGCCCTGCTACCCCACCTGCCTGCGCTCACGCTCGACGAGGCACAGGCGCGCGCGGTGCGGCACGGCCTGCCGTTCGCGCCGGCCCCCGGACAGGCTGCGGATGCCTTTCTTGCCGAGCGGGTCCGTCTGCTGGACGACGCCGGCACCCTCGTGGCCCTCGCCGTACCGAGCCGGCAGGCGCGCGGCCTGCTGCACGCCGACATCGTGCTGGCCTGACCCGCCTCAGCGCAGGCGCGGATCGAGCGGGAAGTCCACGACGGCAGTGATCTGGCAGCGACCCGCTGCGGGATGGGCCGGGTTGAGCAGGTAGTTCCACGACTCCGGCGCCATCACCGAGGGCACACGCAGGAGCCCGGTCGCCCGGCTCCGGAGCCAGGCGTCACCAAGGGCTCGCGTGGTCGCGATGTCGTCGCGCCACTGGTACGGCAGCGAGCCGACGTCGGCGACCGCCAGATCTGCCGTGTCGACGCGCAGCCATCGGTACGCCTCGGGGAGCGCGGCCAGTGAGGCCCCCTGGACGAGCATCTCGAGCAGGCAGGACGCCGGGTGATCGGCAAGGTAGACGACCGGCTGGCCCCGTGAGTGCCAGCGCCCGCTCGCGTACAGCCCGCCCGCGCCCGAGAGGTCGGCGTGCTGCGAGATGCGCCAGCAGATCACGCAAACAGGCCGTGCTCGAGGCGCACGAGCGTCTCCTCGACGGCCCGGGCGCCGATCTCGCTCTTCAAGAGGTCGAGGGGCCGGGCACGATTGAGGGACAGGTTGGGCTCGCGGAGCCACGCCCACGCCACCGCCCGGCCGCCCAGCACGGCTTCTGCGGTGGCCAGCATCCGGGCGAGTCGCACGGCGCGTTCGGCCTCTTCCATCGCCAGCGCCTCCCCTCGGGCGCGGCGATGCCGCAGCGTCCGGGGATTGATGACGAGGTCGCCGATCTCCGTGGCGGAGAACCCGGCCTCGAGAAGTTCGTCGAGCACCGACAACGGCAGCGTGCCCGAGACGACGATATCGGCGAGCCGGAGGTCGTCGCGCGGGGGGCGCTCACGAACGACGAGGGACGAGCGCGGCATGATGCCTACTGTAGCACGGCAACACTGCCACCAGCCAGGCAGCGGGCAACCGAGGGACATCGGCTGGCGTGGGGCGACCAGGATCAGCTATCATTCCGAGTTCGCTGGCTCCCGATGGACGGGCGCCATGCACGTCGACGGACCGGTGCCCCACGTGGGTCGACTGGGCCGCTCGCGGAGGAAGCACCGTGGCACTGACGAAGGACCGCAAGACCAACCTCATCGAGGATTTCCGCCAGCACGAGTCCGACACGGGCTCCCCCGAAGTGCAGGTGGCCATCCTGAGCGAGCGCATCACCTACCTGACCGAGCACTTCAAGACGCACGCGAAGGACCACCACTCGCGTCGGGGCCTGCTGAAGCTGGTCGGCCAGCGTCGCCGGTTGCTCGACTACGTCAAGGCCAAGAACACCGACCGCTACGCCCAGCTGATCAAGCGTCTGGGCATCCGCAAGTAGCGAGCCATACCAGGGGACGGAAGCCGTGCTTCCGTCCCTTCGCGTTTGGCGCGCTCAGCGATGGCGCGCGGCTCGTGGCAGGCCCGGCGGCCCCTCCGCCGTGCGGCCCCACTCGCGCGACATCGTCGTACCGCACGCACACCGCCAGGGCAGACAGGTCCCCTGGCACATGACATGACAGGGAACCCCATGCACACGCGCAGTCTCGAGCTCGGTAACCGGGCACTCTCGTTCGAAACCGGCAAGCTCGCCAAGCAGGCCGATGGATCGGTCCTGGTCCGGATGGGCGACACGGTCGTCCTCGTCTCCGCCTGCCACGCCTCCTCGCCCCGGGTCGGCATCGACTTCCTGCCGCTGACGGTCGACTACCGCGAGTTCACGTACGCGTCGGGCCGCATCCCCGGCGGCTTCTTCAAGCGCGAAGGCAAGCAGACCGAGAAGGAAACGCTGACCAGCCGCCTGATCGACCGGCCGATTCGTCCGCTCTTCCCCGCCGGCTGGGCGTTCGAGACGCAGATCATCGCGATGGTGATCTCGGCCGACACCGACTACGACTCCGACGTGCTGGCCGTGACCGGTGCGGGCTGCGCGCTCGCGCTGTCGGAGATGCCGTTCCAGAAGACGATCGCCGGCGTCCGCGTCGGGTACGTCGACGGCGCCTACGTGATCAACCCGACCTTCAAGCAGCGCAAGACCAGCGCCCTCGACCTGATCATCGCCGGCAGCGCCGACGCGATCATGATGGTCGAGGCGGGCGCGCAGGAAGTGCCGGAGGAGACGATGGTCGGCGCGCTCGACGCTGGCCACGAGGCGATCAAGCGGATCGTCGCCACCATCGACGAGCTCGTCGCCGCGACGCCGAAGAAGAAGCTGACGGTGGCCGCCAAGGCGACCGACGCCGCCTTCCAGCAGGAGGTCGAGGACAAGGCGCTGCAGCCGCTCGCCGAGGCCATGCGCCTCAAGGACAAGCTCGAGAACTACAGCCGCGTCGATCAGGTCCAGGCCGAACTCCTCGCCTCGTACCCCGACACCGAAGTCGAGAAGCGGGCCGAGGCCAAGAAGGTCTTCAAGGGCCTCAAGGAGAAGGTGCTGCGCAGCGAGATCCTCGAGCGCGGCCAGCGCCTCGATGGTCGCCGCTTCGACGAGATCCGCCCGATCTGGACCGAGGCGCAGGTCCTGCCGCGCGTCCACGGCTCGGTCGTCTTCACCCGCGGCGAGACGCAGGCCCTGGTCACCGCCACGCTGGGCACCGCCGACGATCAGCAGAAGATCGAGACGATGGACGGCGAGATGTACAAGCGCTTCATGCTGCACTACAACTTCCCGCCGTTCTCGGTCGGGGAGACGGGCTTCATGCGCGGCCCGGGCCGTCGCGAGATCGGCCACGGCGCCCTCGCCGAGCGGGCCCTCGTGCCCGTGATGCCCACCGAGGAGCAGTTCCCCTACACCGTCCGCGTCGTCTCGGACATCCTCGAGAGCAATGGCTCGTCGTCGATGGCCAGCGTGTGCGGCGGGTCGATGGCGATGATGGATGCCGGCGTGCCGCTGCGCGCGCCGGTGGCCGGCGTGGCGATGGGCCTGATCCTCGATGAGGACACCGGCAAGTTCGCGGTGCTCACCGACATCGCCGGCGCCGAGGACCACTACGGCGACATGGACTTCAAGGTGGCCGGCACCGCGGCGGGCATCACCGCGCTGCAGATGGACATCAAGGTGAGCGGCATCACCATGGAGATCATGCGGCAGGCGCTGGCGCAGGCGCGCGAGGGCCGGCTGTTCATCCTCGGCAAGATGGCCGAGACGATCGCCGCGCCGCGCACGCAGACCTCGCAGTGGGCGCCGCGCATCGTGACCATCAAGATCCCGGTCGACAAGATCCGCGACGTCATCGGACCCGGTGGCAAGATGATCCGCAGCATCATCGAGCGCACCGGCGTCAAGATCGACGTCGAGGACGACGGCCGGATCAACGTGGCGAGCAACGACGAGGCGTCGGCCGCGCGCGCGCTGGCGATCATCCAGGAGCTCACCGCGACGCCGGAGATCGGCAAGACCTACATGGGCAAGGTCCAGCGCATCGCCGACTTCGGCGCATTCGTCGAGATCATGCCGGGCGTGGACGGCCTCCTGCACGTGTCGGAGATCGCCCTGCACCGCGTGAAGGACGTGCGCGACGAGCTCAAGGAAGGCGAGCAGCTCCTGGTGAAGGTGCTCAACGTCGACCCGTCGGGCAAGATTCGCCTCAGCCGCAAGGCCCTCCTCCAGGAAGAGCAGCCGAAGGCCGAGTAGGTTCTCGGCAGTCGGGCGTCGGCAGTCGGCAGTCGGAAGGGCGCTTCCCTCACGGGGGTTGCGCCCTTTCTCGTTTCGCCCGACCATGAGTGTCGTCTCACACCGGCGTTGACCGACCCCTCCACCTTCCCTACCCTGCCGACCCTCGTCACCGAGGCAGACGCGCCCGCGCGGGTCGCCGGGGGCGTGGTGCACGATCTCGGCCTCGGCACGCCGCGACGCATCGGGCCCTACACGATCACGGGCGTGCTCGGCACCGGGGGCATGGGCGTCGTGTACCGCGCGACGCAGGAGGAACCCCTCAAGCGGGAGGTGGCCCTCAAGCTGGTGCGCCGCGGGCTGGACACCGACCGGCTGATCGCCCGGTTCGAGGCCGAGCGCCTCGTCCTCGCCCGCATGAACCACTCGGGCGTGGCCCGCGTGTACGACGCGGGCGCCACGGCCGACGGGCGCCCCTACTTCGTGATGGAACTCGTCGAGGGCCTGCCCCTCACCGAGTTCTGCGACGCCCGGTACGCGCCGGTTCACGAGCGCCTGGCGCTGTTCGTGAGTGCGTGCCGCGCCGTACAGCACGCGCACCAGAAGGGCATCGTCCACCGCGACCTCAAGCCGTCCAACATCCTCGTGTCCGACGAGGAGGGTGCGGCGGTGCCCAAGGTGATCGATTTCGGGATCGCCAAGGTCGTCGCCGAGGACGGCCCGGATCGCCACCTGCTGACGCGCGAGGGCCAGTTCGTCGGCACGCCCGAGTACATGAGTCCCGAGCAGGCCGGCGTGCTCGAGGCCGACGTCGACACCCGCGCCGATGTGTACGCGCTCGGCGTCGTCCTCTACGAACTGCTGGCCGGGCGCAAGCCGCACCGCTTCACGTCGGGCACCCGCGACGAGTTGCAGCGCGTCCTCCGCGAGCAGTCGGTGGTACGACCGAGCACCGCTGTGGGCACGCCGCCGCCACGGGCCCGCTTCACGGCGGCGGAGCCCCCCGAGGCCGAGGAATGGCTCGCGATCGCCGTCGCGCGCCAGACGACGCCCGACCGCCTGCGCCGCCTGCTGGCCGGCGACCTCGACACCATCGTGCTCAAGGCGATGGCCTTCGAGCCGACGCGCCGCTACGCCTCGGTCGACCAGTTGGCCGACGACGTCGAGCGCTACCTGCAGGGCCAGCCCGTGCTCGCGCGGCCCGATTCGTGGGTCTACCGGACACGCAAGTTCGTCGGGCGTCACCGACTGGCCGTGGCCGCCGCCGGCGTCGCGGCCGTGCTGCTGGTGGCCTTCTCCGCCATGACCGCCGTCCAGTCGGCGCGCGTGGCCCGTGAGCGCGATCGCGCCGAGCAGGCGCTGGCACGCGCCTCGGCCGTGAACCGCTTCCTCGTGGACATGTTCGGGCAGGCCGACCCGAGGCAGGCACTCGGCGAGCCCATCACCGCCGAGCAGATGCTGGAACGCGCGGCTGCGCGCCTGCAGACGACGATGCGCGACCAGCCGGAGGTGCGCGGCGAACTGCTGCAGTCGCTGGCCGACGTCTACAAGCAACTCGGCAAGTACGACGTGTCCGAGCGCCTCAACGCCGAGGCCGTGGTGATGCGTCGCAGCGGCGACCCGCTCGTCCTGGCCGAGAGCCTCGACGCGCTCGGCGACGTGCGTCGCTACGCCGGCAGGCCCGACGAGGCCGTGGCGCCGCTCGAGGAGGCCCTGGCCATCCGCCGCCGGTTGTTGCCGGCGGTCGACAGGGACGTGGCCGAGACGTACAACAACCTCGGGCTCGTCCGGCAGGCGCAGGGACGCCATGCGGAAGCCGAGGCGCTGCATCGCACCGGCGTCGCCATGTGGGAGCAACTGCAGTCCAGGGAAGAAGGCGAGGATCTCGTGGCGCTCGGGCTCACCAACCTCGGGCGCGCCGTGCGGGCCCAGGGCCGCAGCGAGGAAGCCGCGACGCTCTTCCAGCGCGCCCTCGACATCCGGCGCGCGGTGCTCCCGCCCAACAGCCCGCGGATCGGCAGCAGCCTTGCCTTCCTCGGGCTGACGCGCCTCGACGCCAATCGCCCCGAAGAGGCGCTGGACCTGTTCCGACAGGGTCTCGCCATCCGGCTCGCGACGCTGGGCCCAGAGCACCCGCAGACGCTGCAGTCGCGCGTGCAGGTGGCGCGCGCGTCGTGGAAGTTGGGCGACCTCGCCGCGGTGCGGCGAGAAGCCGAGGCCGTGATTGCGGCCGTCGGTGTCAACCCGAACGCCTCGCCGGGCACGGTCGGCGAGGCGAGGCTGTTGCTGGCACACGCCGCCCATGCGTCCGGCCGGATCCCCGAGGCGCGGGCACATCTCACCGACGCGCGCCGCCTCCTCGCCGCGGAGCGCGGGTCGACGCTTCGACGGGAACTCGAGGCACTGGCGGCCAGCCTGGAGCCACGATGACCGACGCCCCCCTGCTCTCGCGCCGCGACGTGCTGCGCACCGTGGCAGCGCTCACCACTGCCCCGCTCCAGCCCGAGCCCGAGGCGCCGGGCCGCCGCTCGTTCACGGTGGTGGCGCGCAAGTACACGTTCGAGCCGGAAGTCATCGACGTGCGCCGCAACGACGTGGTGCGTCTCACGCTCACCTCGCCCGACATCGCGCACAGCTTCACCGTGGATGCCTATCGCATCCAGAAGCGCGTGCCCCCGGGCGGCAGCGTGACGTTCGAGTTCCGTGCCGACGAGATCGGACGCTTTCCCTTCTACTGCAGCATGCGCGCCGACGAGGGCTGCCAGGACATGCAGGGCGAACTCATCGTCCGGTAGGGCACGGCTGAACCAGGGACAAGGGACGAGTACGCAAGTCACAAGGGGTACAAGGGACACGGGAACAGGACGCAAGGGACCAGCCACGAGCGACACGG
>NZ_JBIINP010000010.1:0-63760 GCF_044337415.1 Luteitalea sp. | reverse complement strand
CATCGTCCGGTAGGGCACGGCTGAACCAGGGACAAGGGACGAGTACGCAAGTCACAAGGGGTACAAGGGACACGGGAACAGGACGCAAGGGACCAGCCACGAGCGACACGGACCAGGACCGCACGCTCGGCGGAACGATGACGCGAGCTGATCGACGTCTCTTCCCGCTCTTGTCTCTCGTCCCTGTGGTCCCTGTCCCTCGTCCCTTGACGCCCTTGTGACTGGTCCCCTCGTCCCTTGTCACTTGTGCAGCGTGCTCCTCACGGTTTCCACGTACTGCGTCCAGTCGTAGCGGTTGATGTCGTGGCCGCCGGTGCGCACGTGATAGCGGACGCGCTGGCCGACGGGCGTGTCCACAGTCGGCATGTCCGTCACCGGCCCGAGCCCTGTGCCGCCGAGGAAGCGCCAGGCCTCGTCAGCCGACTGCGTCGCGAGGAACTCCCCACGCGGATCGGCCCACCGGTCGTCGATGGCACTGGCCACGTGCAACACCCGCGGCGCGACGAGGGCCAGCAACTGGTGTTGATCCACGGGCATCTCCGCCTCGCGATTGGCCCATGAGGCCGCGTTGCCGCAGAACCAGTGCGGGAAGCTCGAGGTGATGCGGGCGATCGTCTCGCCGTAGATGCGGCGGCTCAGCGCCGCACCGGCGCATCCGGAATCGTTGGACACCACCATCGCGAACGCCTCGTCCTGCACGCCCGCCCACAACGCCGCCTTCCCGAGCCGGCTGTGCCCGATGACGATGGCCCTGGTCGCATCCAGTCCCGGCACGCTGCTCGCCGCGGCGCGCATCTGCGACAGCCCCCACGCCCACATGCCGATCGCGCCCCACCGCTCGCGGACGGGGATGCGGTCCTGCAGCCCATCGGCGAGCGGCGCAATGCCATCGCGGACCACGGACGGATCGTCGGGCGCGAAGTCGCCGTAGTAGGCGGTCATCACCGCGCAGTCGCGCGCGATCACGAGATCGATCGGCCAGCGCAGGGCCGTCGTGCCGCGCGACCGCTCCGTCGCTCGATGATCGACGATGGCGTTCGGCTCGCTGGCACGCATCCAGCGCCGATTCAGCAGGATGGCCGGGTCGGGATCGACGGCGTGGTTGCCGTAGTAGTTCAGCCCGATGAACACCGGCACCGGCCGCTCGTGGGCGGGACGATAGACGAGCACGTCCACGGAGGCCCGCCCCAGCCAGTCCAGCCGCAGTTGCTGCCGAAGCGCGCGCCCATCGAGCACGGGCACCGGCCGATCCACCTGGGTCACCGTGCACGCCGGCAACCCGCCCGGCGTGCGGCCGTACAGCTGCGCGGCGAACGTGTCGAGCAGTGCGACGCGACGGCGGCCCCAGTCCGCCGCAGCGCGCAGGGGCCGACCCGCGTCGTCGACGAGCAACGGCGGGAGCGTGTAGGCCGGCACCTTCGACTCGTCATAGATGGTGTCGTCCTGGGCGTGCAGGCGCGAGCCGAGGAGCGTGGCGAGAGACGTGACGGTGAAGGCGCGGCGGGTCAGCATGGTGGCAGGCTCAGGGCTCAGGGCTCAGAGAGCATGGCTCAGGACTTGGGGCTTGGGGCTTGGGGCTTGGGGCTTGGGGCTTGGGGCTTGGGGCTTGGGGCTTGGGGCTTGGGGCCCAAGAGCTCGAGGCCGAGAGAGCATGGCTCCGGGCGCAGCCGCAGGCAAGCGGCGCCCGTCCGGGTCAGAGCTCCGGCCTCGCGGCGCGGCGCGCCGCGGCGATGCGCGTCGGGATCGGCGGATGCGTCAGGAAGAACGCACGGGTCAGCAGCGAGTCCTCCTCGCTCGCGAGGTTGCGCGCGCCGAGGCGGGCCAACACCCGTTCGAGGACGTCGGGCCGGCCGGTGAGGCCGAGCGCGAAGGCGTCGGCCTCGGCCTCGTGCTGGCGTGACTGCGCCAGGAGCCACGGCCGCGCCGCCAGCCAGGCCAGCCCCGCCCCCACCAGCATCCAGGCCACCGACGCCGGGTCGGTGATGCCTACGGTACCGCCCACCCACCGGGCAGGCCCAGCCGCGAAGAGTTGGGCGCCAAGCGCGGCAAGCACGACGACGACCGCCTGTGCCCGCACGCGCAGCCAGGTGTGGCCGTGCGCGTGATGCCCGAGCTCATGAGCCACGACCGCCTCCATCTCCTCGGGCGGGCAGCCGGCGATGAGCGTGTCGGAGAGCAGGAGCCGTCTCGGTCCGACCACGCCGACCAGCGCGGCGTTGGCATGATCGCCCTCGGCGTCGAACACCCACTCGTGCAATCCGGCCAGGCGCAGGCCGGCGCGCGAGGCCAGCGCATGCAGTCGCCCCGAGACCGCTTCGTCGCGCACGGGGCGCACGCGCGGCGACAGCAGGATGAGCCACGGCGCCAGCAGCATCACCACGGCGGCGGCCACCAGCACGCCGGCCGCCGTCCCGATGCCAGCCAACCATGTCGTCATGTGCGCCAGCCGCGCGAACAGCCACCAGGCACCGGCACCCGCCACCACGACGACGGCCCCGTGCCGGATCCGCTCACGCACGAGGGACAGAGGCGACACGACGGGCAGGTTGTAGCGGGAGGCGAGGACGCCATGCCGGCGATTGGCGAAGGGCGAAGCCGCGAGCGCCGCCAGCCCGAGGGTGACGGCCAGGACGGCCGCCGCCATCAGGCCATCAAGGACACCAGGCGGACCCATGCGACCAGCGTCGAGGCCGCTGGCGGCACGAATCCAGGCGGCGATGGCGACGGGCGCCGGGCTGCAGGCCACCGCGAGCACCACTGCGCCTGCCGCAGCCACTTCCAGCAGCATGAGCCCGCGCTCGGCGCGACGATAGCGGGTGCCCTTGTCTTCGTTCACGGGGAAGCGGCCGCAGGCGACGGGCCACAGGCAGCCTGAGGCCTGCAGCCTGCCGCCTGAATCAGTGCGTCAAGTCGAGCCGCAGCACCTTGGACACGCCCGGCTCTTCCATCGTGACCCCGTACAGGCGGTCGGCGATCTCCATCGTCTTGCGATGGTGCGTGATGAGGACGAACTGCGTGTGGTCCTGCATGCTGCGCAGCATCTCCACGAAGCGGCCGATGTTGGCGTCGTCGAGCGGCGCATCGATCTCGTCGAGGAGGCAGAACGGGCTCGGCCGGTACTTGAAGATGCCGAACATCAACGCCATCGCCGTCAGCGCCTTCTCGCCGCCCGACAGCAACTGGACGTTCTGGAGCCGCTTGCCGGGCGGCTGCGCGACGATGTCGATGCCGCTCTCGAGCACGTCTTCCTGATCGAGGAGCACGAGCCCGGCGCGACCACCACCGAACAACGTGGTGAACATCACCTCGAAGTTGGCGTTCACCGCCGCGAACGCCTCGGCGAAGCGCTCGCGCGTGGTCTTGTCGATGCGCGAGATGGCCTCGCCGGTCGACGCGATGGCGTCGATGAGGTCCTTGCGCTGGCCGGTCAGGAACCCGTGACGCTGCTCGAGCTCGTCGAACTGCTCGATGGCCATCATGTTGACGGCACCGAGCGCGGCAATGCGCGCCTTGAGACGCGTGATCGCCTGCTCGGCGCTGAGCACCGGAGGCGCGGGCTCCGCCACCGACTCGGCAGTGGCGTCGGCACCGGCGGTCTCGGCCAGGGCGGCGCCCGACTCGGCCGCGGCGTCGGCGCTGGCGTCGACGGCGTCCTCGTCGGCGCCCGCGCGTTCGGCCGCCGCGACCGATGCGGCGCTGGGGAGGTCTTGCTCGTTGGCGAGCATCTCCGCAACGGCCGCGGCGACTTCCTCGAGGCTCTGGTCGAGAGCCTCACGACATGATTCGGCGAGATGGCCGAGGTCGGCCTCCGCCGTGGCCCGGGCGATCTCGAGCGACGTCGCCATCGAGCGCACGTCGTCGAGGCCTCGACGGGCCTCGCGGGCCGAGGCCTCGTGCTCGCCGAACGCGGCCTGCACGGCCGCCACCGCCTCGTCGGCCTCGATCACCCGGTGCTTCAGGTCGTCGAGGGCGGCGAGGTCGTCGTCGATGGCCGCGCGCAGCGCGGAGATCGAGCCTTCCAGGTTCGTACGACGCGTCGTCGAGGCGTCGACCTCCGCCTGCCGCGCCGCGATGCGCTGGAGCAGGTCGGCCGACGCATCCTCGAGGCGGCGCACGTCCTGGCCGAGGGCAGAGGCGCGCTCCACGAGCGCCGCGTGTGTCGCGCGGGCCTCCGCGGCGCGACGACCGATCGAGGCCTGTCGCTCACGCCCGTCGAGCAACCGGCGCTGGGCATCGGCGAGCTCGTCGCTGAGCGACTGCTGCTCGACCTCGAGATCCTCGATGGAGCGACGCGCCTCGGCTTCACGCGCTTCGAGGGCCGCGCGCTCTTCCTGGGCGCGCCGACGCTCGTTGTCGATCAGCTCCATCCGCCGCGCGACGCGATCGCGCTCGTCGGATGCACGGTTCACCTGCAGTTCGAGGCCGACGATCGACTTCTCGTGTCCGACCTGCTCGGACGTGAGCGTGGCGATATCGGCGGCAACGCGGGCAATCACGGCCTCGGCGGCCGTCAGGTCAGCGGCGAGCCGCTCGAGATCGCCGTGAGCCTGCTGCACCTGCTCACGCAGGCCCTTGATCTCGGCCTTCGTGTGCAGAATCTGGCGCGCGTCGGCCTTGCCGCCGCCCGACACCAGCTTGGCGCCACGGTAGACGTCGCCCTGCGGCGTCACGACGGGGCCGGCGACGTAGCGCGCGGCCTCGCGCGCCTGGGCCGCGGACTCGGCCAGCCAGGCATCGCGCAACACGGCGCGCACATGGGTCGCGGCGGGGCCGTTCACGCGCACCACGTCGAGCAGCGATCGCACGCCAGGCACCGGCGGGGCCACGGGCTCGGCCGGCATCACGTCGTCGGCCACGAGGAAGCCGACGCGGCCGGCATCGCGGTCACGCACGAGCGCCAGGCCGGCCTGCACCGAGGCCAGGTCGGGCACCACCACGTGCTGCACGAGCTCGCCGAGGCACGCCGCGACCGCCGTCTCGTATTCGCCGTCGACCTCGAGCGCATCGGCGACCGAGCCGAGGTGGGTGAACACGTCGGCGCCCGACGCCAGCAACAGGCGCGCGCCTTCGCCGTACTCGGCGCGCGCAGCGTCGAGTTCCTCGAGGGACTGCAGGCGCGCCTGCAGCGCCGACAACTCGCGCTCGCGTGTCCGCAGTTCGCGCTCGCGCCACTCGCGCTCGACGCGGCCGGCACCGAGCGCCGCATCGGCAGCAACGCGCGCGTTGCGCACCTGCTCGAGCGCCGCCTGCGCCTCGCGCAGGGCGCTGCTGGCGCGCTCGCGCTCGGTGAGCGCGGCTTCCTGCTCGACGCGCAGGTCGTCGCTCTCGACTTCGAGGCGGCCGAGTTCCTGCGCGATGCGGTCGCGCGCCTCGATGGCCCGCTCGATGGCGTTCCTGAGGGTGTTGACCTGCGTCATGCCCGCGTAGAGTTCGCCGCGGGCCTTCTCGACGGCCTGTTCGAGCGCCGCGATCTCCCCGGCCGCACGCTGGACGGCGACGTCCTCTTCCTTCACGCGAGCCGCGGCTTCGTCGCGCTCCCGATCCGCCTGCGTGCTGCCGGCACGCCGTGCCTCGAGCTCGTCGTGCGCGGGACCGATACGCTCCTTCAGCCGGCCGATCTCGTCCAGCATCCCGACGAGCGCCGCACCGATCGTCTGCACCTGCTGCAGGTCGAACTCCAGCTGCTGCTGGCGCCGGCCGCTCTCGAGTTCCTTGGCGTGCGCCGCCTGGCGCGCCGCGTTGGCCGCCGCGTCGGCCTCGGTGAGCTCGATCCGCAGCCGCTCGAGCGCGGCTTCGACCTCGGCGACGCGCCCGGACAGCCCGGCCTCGTGGCCACGCGCCTGCTCGAGGCGCTCGACCGCCGACGCCATGGCCGCCTGCAGGGCCTGGTACTTCTGGCCGAACAGCAGCTTCTCCCACTGCCGCAGTTCCTCGCGGAGCGTGCGGTAGCGACGCGCCTTCGACGCCTGCCGCTTCAGGGACCCGCGCTGCTTCTCGAGCTCGAAGATGATGTCGTCGACGCGCGTCAGGTTCTGCTGGGCGGCCTCGAGCTTGAGCTCGGCCTGACGACGACGCGACTTGTACTTGGTGACGCCAGCGGCCTCCTCGATCAGCTGCCGGCGCTCGGTGGGCTTGGCCGCGAGGATCTGGCCGATCTTGCCCTGCTCGATGACCGCGTAGCCCTTGACGCCGAGACCAGCGTCCATCAGCAGGTCCTGCACGTCGCGCAGGCGCACGACGCGCCCGTCCACGAGGTACTCGCTCTCACCCGACCTGTACAGCCGGCGCGCCACCTCGACGTCCCGTGCGATGACGACGTCCTCGGTCAGCGTCTCGGCCGACTCCTCGAGCTCCTGCGCCATCGTCTTCTTCTGCGGGTGGTCCTCGAGCCCGACCCGGGAGATGACGCCGCTCATCTTGAGCTTCACCTCGGCGGTGTGCGTCGGCTTGCGCGCGTCGCTGCCGGCGAAGATCACGTCTTCCATCCGCTCGCCGCGGAGGCTCTTGGCGCTCTGCTCACCCAGCACCCAGGTGATGGCGTCGACGACGTTGCTCTTGCCGCAGCCGTTGGGCCCGACGATGGCGGTGACGCCCAGGTCGAACGCCAGGTCGGCGCGGTCGGGAAAACTCTTGAAGCCGTTGATTTCGAGACGATTGAGGCGCATGTCTTCAGGGCACGGGGCTACCGCGTACGAGGACCGGCCGGTACGCGGGTGGAACAGGCGACGGAGTCTAGCAGGCAACTACTAATTGGGGCAAGCGCCCCCACGACCCACTAGATCCTGCGCAAAAGCAAAACGGCCGGAGCAGAGCTCCGGCCGCGGGAAGTCACTGAGGAGCGGGCGGTTACGGCGCCTGGCGCGACGCGGTCGAGCCGCCCTTCAGGTGGGGCAGTCGTGCCGCTTCCTGGAACTGCTGGAGCGCGAACTGGGCCTGCGGGTCGCGGGCGAGGAGGTTGCGCCGCGCTTCCTCGACGCCGAAGAGCGCGAGGTCGATGTCGTACTGGATCATGGCGCGGATGAACTGGTTGTCGGCCGTGAAGGCGGCCTCGTCGATCCGGACCTTCCGCGACTCCAGGTACGCCTTGAAATCGGCCACCATGGCGTCGTCGACGGCAAATCCGCGGCTGACCGTGCGGGTCTGTGCGCTGGTCTTGATGCGGGTGTCGCCCTCGGCGGTGTAGCGCCCGGCGTAGTCGGCAAAGATCTGGCGCGCCCACAGCGTGCGCCCGAACCGCGACGGGTTGAACCCTTCGACGGGACCGGCGATGTACTTGTCGGGCTGGATCCCGCCGCCGCCGTACACCTTGCGGCCTGCATCGGTGAGCTTCAGGTTGGCCGGGTCGTTCGGTTCGTCGGCCTTCTGCTCGCGCAGCGAGTACGTGAGGTACTCGTCGAAGGTGCCGTCCCAGGGGCGCTGGATGAGGCGACCGCTCGGCGTGAAGTAGCGCGCCGTGGTCAGCGCCAGGCCGGCCCCCTCGCTGATGCGGTAGACCGACTGGACGAGGGCCTTGCCGAACGTCTTCTCGCCGACGATCAACGCGCGGTCGTGGTCCTGCAGCGCGCCCGAGACGATCTCGGAGGCGCTCGCGCTGTTCCTGTTGACCAGGACGACGATGGGCATGGTGCCGAAGTCGTCCGCATCAGCGGCGCGGTAGTCCTGGTCGGAGTTACGGGTGCGGCCGCGCGTGTAGACGACCATGTCGCCCTTGGGCAGGAAGCGATCGGAGACCTTGATGGCCTGATCCAGCGGCCCGCCCGGGTTGTCGCGCAGGTCGAGGAGGAGGCGCTTCATGCCCTTCGCGCTGAGCGTCTCGAGGGCCTGCCCGAGGTCGCGGTCGGTCGTCTCCGAGAAATCGTTGAGGCGGACGTAGCCGGTCTCGGGCCCGACCATGAACACGCCCTTGAGCGTCGGGATGTTGACCTCGTCGCGCTCGACGCCGAGTTCGATCAGCTCGGTGTAGCCCTGACGGCGGAGGCCGAGCTTCACCTGCGTGCCCTTCGGGCCACGCAACTGCTTGACGGCCTGATCGCTGGTCCAGCCCTTGGTGTCCTGCCCCTCGATGCGGGCGATGACATCGCCGCGGCGGATGCCCTTCTTGTAGGCGGGCGAGCCTTCGAAGAGCGACATCACGGTGATGTCGCCGTCGATCGGGGAGATCGAGATGCCCAGGCCGTAGTAGCGGCCTTCCTGGCGTTCACGCAACTGCGCGTACGCGCGGGGATCGAGGAAGCTCGAATGCGGGTCGAGCGTCTGCAGCATGCCGGTGATGGCGCTGTAGACGAGCCGGTCCGACTCGACGTCCTCGACGTACTCCTGTTCCACCGCGGCCAGCGCCGCCGTGAACACACGGTAGCGGTCGGTCAGCGGGTCCGCGGTCGCCTGGGCGCGACGGCCGAGCACGCCGCCGACCAGCGCGGAGACGGCGACGGCGAACAGGACCGCCGGAAGCGCGCGGCTTTTCTGCATGTTTGCAGCGTATCATGCAGGTCTGGCACCTCCCAACGCCGACGTGACGAACGGGCGTCGCGTCGATTGACCCCTCGTCGACGGCGTCCCTATAATCGACGGACGGTCCAAGCACTACCCGGATTGATCTAGGGTCGGTCCCGGACCCCACTCAGGAGCGCAAGATGTTCGGTTCCCTCGGCATGCCGGAGTTGGTCATCATCTTCGTCATCGCCCTCATCGTGTTCGGCCCGCGCAAGCTGCCCGAACTCGGCAAGTCGCTCGGCAAGAGCCTGGCGGAGTTCAAGCGCGCGTCCAACGAGTTGCGCAACTCGCTCGAGGAAGAAATCAGGGTCGAGGAAGAGAAGGAGCGGACTCCCAAGGCCGCTCCGGCAGCGGCTGCCGTGCCGGCCGCAGTGGCGGCGCCGGTGGTCGACGGCGAGACCCAGCCGTCCCCCGTCATCGACCCGTACACGGGCGACGAGCTGTACGACCGCGCCCAGGACGAGGCGCGCCCGCCGGTCGCCGAAACGACGCCGCGCGGCGCCAATCTCTAGGCTTCCGGATTCCCGGCCCTCCGCATGTCGCTCTCGCCCGTTCCCGCTAGCCCGCCGCCACGCCCGTTCGACGAGGACGAGGAGGACGAAGGCATCGGCGGGAAGATGTCGTTCCTCGAGCACCTCGACGAACTGCGTCAGCGGCTGATCAAGTCGCTGCTGGCGGTGCTGGTCGGATTCGTCGTGGGCGTGGTGTTCATCGGCCCGATCTTCGACTTCATCATGAAGCCCCTGCAGGCCATCCTGCCGTCGGGCGGCAAGCTCATCTACACCGACCCGACCGAAGCCTTCATGATCCAGATGAAGATGGCGGCGCTGGTCGGGCTGATGCTGGCCCTGCCGGTGCTGCTCTGGCAGGTCTGGGCCTTCATCGCGCCGGGGCTCTACGCCCACGAGAAGCGGTTCGCGATCCCGTTCGTGATGATGTCGACGGTGTTCTTCATCGGCGGCGCCCTGTTCTCGCACTACGTGATTTTCCCCGCCATGTGGCGATTCTTCGCCAGCTTCTCCACCGAGACGGTAGAGTTCGCACCGCGGATCGAGCCCGTGTTCTCGCTGTACGTCCGGATGGCCCTCGGCATGGGAGCGGTTGCGGAGATGCCGACGCTGGTGATGTTCCTGGCGCGGGTGGGGCTGGTCACCCCGATGTTCCTCATCCGGAACACCAAGTACGCCATCCTGCTGATCTTCGTAGTGGCCGCCGTCGTGACCCCGAGCCCGGACGTCGTGTCACAGTTCCTGCTCGCGCTGCCGATGTTCGTGCTGTACGCCTTCAGCATCGTCGTCGCCTGGGTGTTCCAGAAGCGCACGCCGCCGGCCGAGGCCTGACCTGCGCGCCGGGACTACTCGACGCCGGTCAATGTCCCGATAAACTTACCGATGCGTTTGACGGCTGCCTATGCGCCCCAGTAATATACCCGGTAGCTTCATCTCGCATGAAGGTTCGTTTCAGCAGAAGAAATTCGAGGACACGCACATGACACGCCTCTTCAGGGTAGGTCTCGCCGCCACGATGGGTCTGGCGATGGCTGCGCCTGCAGGGTTCGCGCAGCAGCCGGCGGCGCCCACGCCCGCGCCGGCCGCGAGCCTGGTGGTGACCGAAACCCGCAGCGCCGCCCCGACATTCCAGGGCGATACGGGTCTCTGGTTCGTGCCGCTCGGCGAGGTGCTGCCGGCGGGTCGCTGGTCGGCCAGCGCCTACTACACGAACTTCGATCGCCAGGAAGGCTTCACGAACATCGGCATGTTCCCGCTGACCTTCGGGTATGGCGTCGGGGGACGCGCCGAGTTGTTCGCGGCGGTGTCGGCGGTCACGCGTATCGACCGCGACATCCGTCCGGTCTTCGTGCCCGGCAATGAGGCCGGCGGCCCGAACAACGAGTACCCGCTGGTCAGGCAGGGGTGGTCGGGCTCGACGTTCGGCGACATCCACGTCGGCGGCAAGGTGGCCCTCACCTCCCAGGCCAAGGGCGCCCCGGTGGCGATGGCCCTCAAGGCGATGGTCAAGCTGCCCACCGGCTCGGCCGACAAGGGCACCAGCTCCGGCCAGGCCGACTTCTTCCTCGACTACATCGTCAGCAAGGAAGTCAACGAGCGCATCGACCTGTCGGGCTACGCCGGCGTGGCCGTGCGCGCCGATGCGGAGCGCACCGACCAGAGCAACGGCCTGCGCTACGGCTTCGGCCTCGGCTTCCCGACGCGCAGTGGCCTGAAGCTGACGGCGGAGCTGTTCGGCGAGGCGTACTTCGACGACACCATCACCTCGAGCGGCCTCAGCGCCTTCGACGGCTCGCTGAGCACGGGCACCTGGCCCATCAAGAGCCCGCTCGACGCAGCGATTGGCGCCACCTACTTCAGCAGCAAGGGTTTCTTCGCCGGCGCCGGTGTCACCTACGCACTGAAGCACGACGGGCGTAACGACCTGTACCGCTTCCAGGAGAACGAGGGCCTCGACAAGGTGTCGATGCAGTTCCGCATCGGCTACCACCCGGGTGTGGCCACGGCGTACGTGACCCCGGCCCCGCCGCCGCCCCCGCCGCCCCCGCCGCCGGCCGTCCAGGAGAACCGCCCGCCGACGGTCAAGGCGCGCTGCAACCCGTGCACCGTGGAAGTTGGCAAGAGCGCGACGATCACGGCCGACGCGAGCGACCCGGATGGTGACCCGCTCACCTACAAGTGGTCCTGCCCGGCTGGCACGATCGCCCAGCCCGGCAACCGCGAGACGCTGTGGACCGCCCCGGGCCAGGAAGGCCCCGTCCCCTGCACCGTCACGGTGACCGACGGCAAGGGCGGCACGGTGACCGACACGGTGACGATCCAGGTGGTCAAGCCGGCCATCAAGGACTACACCTTCGAGGACGTGCACTTCGACTTCGACCGCTACACGCTGCGGCCCGAGGCCACCCGCATCCTCGACGAGGCCATCAAGGCGCTGACCGACAACCCCGAGCTGCGCATCGAGGTCGAGGGTCACACCTGCAACATCGGGACGGCGGAGTACAACCTGGCCCTCGGTGAGCGCCGCGCCTACTCGGTGCGTGATTACCTCGGCTCGCGCGGCATCGGCGCCAACCGCATCCGCACCGTGACGTACGGTGAGGAGCGGCCCAAGCACGACAACAGCCGCGAGGAAACGCGCCGCCTCAACCGCCGCGCCGCCCTCACGGTCCGCGTGACGCAGTAACAGCCCCCAGGCTTCACCAGAATGGGCCCGCATGGCTTGCGCCGTGCGGGCCCTTTCTGTTTCCGCCTGCAGAACAGGGGCTGGGCGCTGGGCGCTGGGCGCTGGGCGCTGGGCGCTGGGAGCTGGGAGCTGGCCTCAGCCTCGCCCCCTTGCCCTTGCCCTTGCCCTTCCGCCCTTCCGCCCTTCGGCATGAGGCATGAGGCATGAGGCATGAGGCATGACGAGCCGTTAGGCGTTACGCGTTAAGCGTTACAATCGCCCCGCCGTGCCCTCCCGTCCCGGTCAGTCCAAGGTGCTGCTCGATGCCCTCCTCGAGAGCCACGACCCGGTGGGCGTGGAGGCGACCATCGCGCGCCTGGCCATCCTCGGCCGCCCCGCCCTGCGGCCGGTCATCCTGCGCCTCGGCGCGGTCGACGACACCCATCGCCCCCGCCTGCTGCGCGTGCTCGAGCGCATCGGCGACCCGTCGGCGCTGGCGGCCATCCGTCCGTATCTGGCGCACACGGTCACCGACGTCGCGGTCGCCGCCGCCGATGCCATGGGCGCGCTGCTCGACGCCAGGGACGGCGCGGTCGCGTCGGCGGCACTCGATGCGCTCACGGGCACCCTCCTCGACACGGGGCTGGGCGACGCCGTGCGCCTGCGTGCCCTCGAGGCCATCACCAACGCGCAGGATGCGACCGGTCAGTACGAGGCCGACGTCGTAGTGCCGCTGCGGGCGCGCCTGCAGCAGGACCCCTCCCCGGCGCTCCGCGAGGCCGTGCAGGCCGCGTCGGGCGCGGCGCCCACCGAGCGCGGTGCCTCGTCGGGCGAGGCCGTGCTGGAAGCGGCGGCCTCGGGCGACCTCCCGGGCGACGCCGAGCACCTCCGGCAACTGGTCACCTCGCACGGGGCCGAGGCCCCGCTGACCGTGCTCCACCGCCTCGTCGAGCGGACGCGCGCGCACGAGGCGACGGTGGCGCCCGACGAGGTCGACGCGTGGCGGGTGATTCGGGCGACGGCGCACCTGGCACTGGCAGCACGAGGCAGCCGGCTGGCGGTGTACGACCTGCGAGAGACGCTGGAGACACTCGGGGAACACACGCCCGTGGGCATGCTGTCGGCCCTGCAGCAGGTGGGCGATGTGTCGGCGCTCGATGCCGTGGTCGAGGCCTGGCTGGCCACCGACAACGCGTGGTTCCGCGGGCAGCTCGCGACGACCTTCCAGGCGGTCGTCGCTCGCGAGAAGATCACGCGGCGCCATGCCGCCATCAAGAAGATCGCCGCGCGCGCGCCGGAAGCCCTCGCGGCGCTCTGGGGGTGACTCGGGGCTCGGGGCTTGGGGCTCAGGGCTCAAAGAGCCTCCTGACATCCTGACGAACGTCGGGGTCGGGAGGCTCTCTGAGCCTTGAGCCCTTCTAGTACGCCTTCGCGAAGCAGGCCATCACCGTCGCGGGACGGCCGGTGACGAAGCAGGCCTTGCCCTCGTGCGAGGGCGCGACGAACGGGTAGTTCCTGATCGTGGCCTGCGTCTCGGTCTTCACCTGCGCCTCGACCGCCGCGTCGTCGCACCACGGCGCGAACACGAAGCCCGGACGCGCCCCCGCCATCAGCGTCTTGAACTCGTCGTAGCTCTCCGTGTAGTGCGTGCGCTCCTCGCGGATCTGCGTCGCCTTCTCGAACAGTGATGCCTGGATGGCCTTCAGCCAGTCCTGGACCTGCGAGACGAGCCCGTCCATCGGCACGAAGGCCTTCTCGCGGGTGTCGCGGCGCGCGAGCACCACCTGCTGCTTCTCGATGTCCTTGGGGCCGATCTCGAGGCGCACCGGCACGCCGCGCATCTCCCAGTCGGCGAACTTCCAGCCGGGCGTGTAGGCGTCGCGGTCGTCGAGCATCACGCGCACGCCGGCGGCCACCAGCTGGTCCTTGATGGCCTGCGCGTGCGGCAGCACGGTCTCGCGCCAGTCGCCGCGCGGGATCGGCACGATCACGACCTGGTACGGCGCGATGTTGGGCGGCAGCACGAGGCCGCCGTCGTCGCCGTGCACCATGATCAGCCCGCCGATGAGGCGCGTCGACACGCCCCATGAGGTCGTCCACGCGTGCTGCTCGACCTTGTCGCGGCCCTGGAACTTGATCTCGAAGGCCTTGGCGAAGTTCTGCCCGAGGTTGTGCGACGTGCCGGCCTGCAGCGCGCGGCCGTCGCCCATCAGCGCCTCGATCGAGTAGGTCTTAGAGGCGCCCGCGAACTTCTCCGCGTCGCTCTTGCGCCCCTCGATGACCGGCATCGCGAGTTCGGTCTCGACGAACTCCTTGTACACGCCGAGGATCTTCAGCGTCTCCTCCTCGGCCTCGACCTCGGTCTCGTGGACCGTGTGCCCTTCCTGCCAGAGGAACTCGGTAGTGCGCAGAAACGGCCGCGTCACCTTCTCCCAGCGCACCACGTTGGCCCACTGGTTGATGAGGATGGGGAGGTCGCGCCACGACTGCAGCCACTTGGCGTACATCGTGCCGATGATCACCTCCGAGGTCGGCCGGATGGCGAGCTTCTCCTCGAGCTTCTCCTTGCCGCCGTGCGTGACCCAGGCCACTTCCGGCGCGAAGCCCTCGACGTGCTCGGCCTCCTTCATCAGGAGGCTCTCCGGGATGAACAACGGGAAGTAGGCGTTGACGTGTCCGGTCGCCTTCAGGCGCGCGTCGAGCAGCTGCTGGATGCGCTCCCAGATGGCGTAGCCGTAGGGGCGGATGGTCATGCAGCCCTTCAGGCCCGGCGTGTAGTCGGCCAGTTCCGCGCGGAGCACCACGTCGAGGTACCAGCGCGAATAGTCCTCGGTCTGCGAAGTGATCGCCGTGACGAAGGCCTCGCCCTTGGCGCCACCCTTCCCCTGTTGTCCCTGCCCCTTGCCCTGCTGCTCGCTCATGATCCTCGTCAATCCGATCTGCGCTGCAGCACGTCGCTGCAGTGATGGCTCCACCTGTCGTCGCGGCGCTCCGGGAAGTCCGTCCGGTAGTGCCCGCCTCGGCTCTCTTCCCGGCGCAGCGCGGCGCGGCCCATCAGCCACGCCACGGTCACCAGGCTGCGCACCTGCGCGGCCGCCAATCCCTCGCCCGGGGCTACTGCGCGCGCCGCCCAGGCCCGCGCGAAGAACGCCTCGGCATCGCGTAACCCCTCGGGCGTGCGCACCAGCCCGAGGTCGCGCCAGGCCCGTTCCCGCACCTCGGCCCCGTCGAGCCCGGCCGGCCACTCCCCGCCCGGTTCCGGCAGCGGGTGATCGCACACGACCAATCGATCAGAGGTCCACGCCTCGCGCGCCCGTGGCGCCTCGCCCATGGCCACGCCGGCGCGCGCGCCGAACACCAGGCCCTCGAGCAGCGAGTTGCTCGCCAGTCGGTTCGCTCCGTGTACGCCGGTGCAGGCCACCTCGCCGGCCGCGTACAGACCGGGCACCGACGTGCGGCCGTCGAGATCGGTGACCACGCCGCCCATCACGTAGTGCACCGCCGGGCTGACCGGAATCGGCTCCCGCGCCAGATCCAGGCCGACCTCGCGGCACGCCTCGGAGATCTGCGGAAAGCGCGCGTGCACGTCCAGGTCGGTCAGGTGTGCCAGCGACAGGAACACTGGCGCGCCTGTGCGTTGCGACTCGCGCACGATCGCCCGCGCCACGCGGTCGCGCGGGGCCAGTTCCGCGGCCGGCTCGTACCGCGCCATGAACGCCTCGCCCTGCGCGTTCAGCAACCGGGCGCCCTCCCCACGCAGGGCTTCCGACAGGAGGAAACGCGCCCGTCCTGGCACGTCGAGCACCGTCGGATGGAACTGCACGAACTCGAGGTCGGCCACCTCGGCGCCGGCCTCGAAGGCCATCGCCATGCCGTCGCCGGTGATGACGGCAGGGTTGGTGGTCTGCGAGAACACGTGTCCCGCGCCACCGGTCGCCAGCAGCGTCGCCACCGCGCGCGTCTCGCGGCGCTGCCCGTCGGCATCGCACCAGGCCGCGCCCACGCAACGGCCGTCCTCGATCAGCAGGTCGGTGACCACGGCGTGATCGACGAGCGTGATGGCCGCCGACGCCGCGACCTGCTTGTGCAGCACCCGGCTGATCTCGCGCCCGGTCGCGTCCTCCGCATGCAGCACGCGCCGCACGCTGTGCGCAGCCTCCCGGGTCGGCGACGGACGTCCGTCCGGCGAGCGATCGAACGCCGCGCCCCACGCGAGGAGTTCCTCCACGTAGGCAGGGCCGGACTCGACCAGCATGCGCACGGCGCCCGGCTCGCACAGGCCGTCGCCGGCCGCCAGCGTGTCCTCGTAGTGCAGGGCCGGCGAGTCGTCATCGCCCATCGCCGCGGCGATGCCGCCCTGGGCCCACACGGTGCTCCCCTGCCCCGGGTCGCCCTTGGTGAGGATGCAGACACGCCCGCGCCCCGCCAGCGCCAACGCCGCGCGGAGCGCCGCGATGCCGCTGCCGAGTACCAGGAAATCGGGTGTGGTCGTCACCAGTGGGGTGTCAGCTCCTGTCCGCGCGGACCGCAACCCCGCCGGGACCCTGCTATCCTACCACCCGCCTTCGCCACGGCTGCGGCAGGCACACCGGCGTTTTCCGCCCTGTTTTCGATCATGCTCCCCACTGTTCTCGAGGTGCACACCCGGTCCGCCGTGGTGTCGCGGATCCTGATCGCGCCCGGCCTCATCGGCTCGCTCGGCGCCCGCGTGCGCGAGGCCTGCCCCAACGCATCGCGTCTCGTCGTCGTCTCCAGCCCGACCGTGTGGCGACTGCACGGCCAGGCCATCCGCGACGGGCTCGGACTCGCCGTCGACGACGAACCGGTGCTCGTCAACGACGGCGAGAAGGCCAAGACGATGGCCACGATGGGCAAGGTGCACGACGCCCTCGTGATGCGCGGCATCGACCGCAAGGCCGTGCTCGTGGTGGTGGGAGGCGGCGTCATCGGCGACCTGGCGGGGTTCGCCGCGGCGAGCTACCTGCGCGGCATCCGCCTGGTGCACGTGCCCACGACCGTGGTGGCACAGACCGACAGCGCCATCGGCGGCAAGGTGGGCGTGAACCACCGCCTCGGGAAGAACCTGCTCGGGGCCTTCCACCAGCCGGCGCTCGTGGCCGTCGATCCCGTGGTACTCGGCACCCTGAACCGCCGCGAACTGCGGGCGGGCCTCTATGAGGTGGTGAAGTACGGCGTGATCGCGTCGGCGCCGTTGTTCGCGCGCTGCCAGGAGACCATGCCGGCGCTGCTCGACGGCGACGCGGCGGCGCTGCTGCCGGTCATCACCGAGTGCTGCGCCATCAAGGCCGATGTCGTCACCAAGGACGAGCGCGAGGACGGCCTGCGGAAGATCCTGAACTTCGGCCACACGATCGGCCATGCCCTCGAGGCCGTGACGCAGTACCGGCTCCTGCGCCATGGGGAAGCCGTCGCCTACGGGATGAAGGCCGCCTCGGCCATCGCGGTGGCGCGGGGCACGTGGGCGCGCGAGGCGCACGACGCGCTGGTCGCCCTGCTCGAGGCCATGGGCCCGCTGCCGGCCATCGCGCACCTCGATCCCGACGCCATCGTGGCCGCGACCAGGCGCGACAAGAAGGTCGTGGCCGGTACGCTGCACTTCGTCCTGCCGACGCGCATCGGCGAGACGACGATCGCGACCGACGTGGACGAGGCGCAGGTCAGGCAGGGGCTGGCGGCGCTCGGGCTGTAGAACCTCGGTGATTTCAAGATTTCAGAATTGCAGGACTTTCAGGGCCTCGTCGGTCGTGAAATTCTGAAATTGGAGATTCTGCGATCACGTCTTCGGGGCGAGCTTGAAGTCGCGGATGCGCGCCAGCAGCAGGCGCGGCGGGATCTGCAGCGCCGCCGACGCCCTGGCGTGATCCCAGCGGGCATCCTCGAGCGCCTGCGCGATCTTGCGGCGCTCCACTTCCATCAACACGCGGCGTGACGCCTCGGGCAGCGTGCCCGACAGGTCGATGTCGTCCCAGGGATCGCGCGGCGGTGCCACCGGCGCATCGCGCACGATCTCGCCCGCCCCCAGGTTGAGCTGCGGCGCGTGAATCGTGTCGCCCTCGGCCAGGATGACGGCGCGCTCGATGCAGTTCTGGAGTTCGCGGACGTTGCCGGGCCAGGCATGCCGCTCGAGCGCCTCCACCGCGGTCATCGACAGGTGCGGCGGCCGCTTGTTCTGCTCGCGCGCGAACCGCTCGACGAAGTGCCTCGCCAGGATCGGCACGTCGCTCGCGCGCTCCCGCAGCGGCGGGATCGTGATCGGGAAGACCGAGAGCCGGAAGAACAGGTCCTCGCGGAACCGACGCTCGGCCACTGCGGCCCGCAGGTCGCGATTGGTCGCCGCCACCAGGCGCACATCCACGTGCAGGGTCGTGTTGCTGCCGACGCGCTCGAAACTCCGCGACTCCAGCACCCGCAGGACCTTGGCCTGCAGGTTGACGGGCATCTCCCCGATCTCGTCGAGGAACAGCGTCCCGCCGTGGGCCACCTCGAACTTGCCCGGCTTGCGGGCGTAGGCCCCGGTGAACGCGCCCTTCTCGTGCCCGAACAGCTCCGACTCGAGCAGCGTCTCGGGAATGGCCGCGCAGTTGATCGCGACGAACGGCCCGTCGGCGCGGTCGCCGTGCGCATGCAGCGCACGGGCGAACAGCTCCTTGCCGGTCCCGCTCTCGCCGCCGAGCAACACCGTGGTCTCGGTCGGCGCCACGCGACGCAGGCTCTTCAGTACGTCGAGCAGCACGGGGTGCTCGCCGATGATCGTCGGGGCGCCATGCCGCGAGCCCAGCGCCTCCTTGAGGAGCAGGTTCTCGGTGACCAGCCGTCGCTGCTCGATGGCGCG
Source organism: Luteitalea sp. (assembly GCF_044337415.1). GTDB lineage: Bacteria > Acidobacteriota > Vicinamibacteria > Vicinamibacterales > Vicinamibacteraceae > Luteitalea. The sequence goes on along the minus strand of NZ_JBIINP010000010.1, from coordinate 45,240 downwards.
GCTGACCATGAGCAGGAGGTGCTCGTGGTCGACCGGCTTGGGCAGGTAGTCGAGCGCGCCCTCGCGCACGGCGGTGACGGCTTCCTCGATGGCGCCATAGCCGGTCATGAGGATCACCGGGAGGGCGGGGTCGAGTTCCTTGGCCGCGCGCAGCACCCCGAGGCCATCGCCCGTGGGCAGGCGGAGATCGGACAGGACCAGCGCGGGGCGGTGGAGTCGGAGCGCATCGACGGCGGCCGGCTCGTCGGCGGCCTCGATGATGCGGTAGCCCTGCCGCGACAGGACGGTGGCGAGCACGTACCGCAGGTCGTCGTTGTCGTCGACGAGCAGGACGTCTGGCGTGTCGCGCGGTGCGGCTGACATCGGGAATCAGGCAGACACGAGGGGGCCCGGCACGCTCGCCACCCCACCCGTCCGTGAGTCCGTCAGTCTACTGGATCCACGCCGGGGGCACGCCAGCGGCGCGGGCTTCCTGCTGCAAGGCCTCGTGGGCGGCGGTCGCCTTCGCGAACGCCTCCTCGGCCTTGGCCACCTGTGCCTTGAGGTCGATGCGCTCGGCACTGGCGCGGGCGGCGATGTCGGGGTTGGCGGCCTGCGATTCGAGGGAGAGGCGGTCGCCGAGGGCCTTGAGTTGGCGAACCTGCGTGCGCGCCGCCGCGAGCGCACCATTGACCACCGCCGCCCGCGCCTTCCACCCGTCCTCATCGTCTGCAGGCTCGGTCTTCTTCGCGGCCTCGGGGGCCGCAGGCGCCCTGGTCTTCGCCTGATCGGCCGCGGCTGCGGCGCCCTCGGTGCCCTGCGCCGCGGCGGCCGCGTCGACGAGGCTGGCAGTGGCCTCGGACGCTGGAGCGCCAGGACCGGCCGGCGCCCCAGCCGGCGCCAGGACCGCGGAGGCTGGCAGGTCGGCGTTGGTCAGCACCTTGGCGCTGGCCTTGATCTGCTCCCGACGTGCCGCCTCCTGCCGCGCCACGTCGCCAAGCGACTGCGCGGCAACCGGATGCGCCGCGATACCGAACATCAGGCAGGCCATCAGGCCCAGGCCTCGAGCAGTCATCTCATGCCTCCCTGGCACACCCCGCGGCAGACCGTGCCGCAGACAGGCGTCCTCCGAATGATCGGCCACTGGCCGCAGAAACTTGACTCAGCTGCCTGCGCCGGTGCGCCAGGCCAGGAGCGTGACCGGCGCCCCGGAGGCCGTTCGCCCGATCGTGGCCGTGGCGCTCGCACGCGCGCCGTCGCGCCCGGCGGCCACCCCGTGCACGCGGAGGCGCTGATTCGTGTCGCGCCCAGGCTCATCGTCTCCCTCCACATCATCGGCGACCCACACGGCCACCGAGGGCGCCGGAGGCCGGGTGGGCCACAGCGAGAACACGCCAGGGGCGTGACAGGTCCACGCCAAGCGCCAGCGCGGCGTCTCGGCGGGCCAGCGACTCGCGGCGTCCTCCACGGCCTGGAGTGCCGTGGTCTCGCCGACGTCGTCGAGGGGCACGACCGCGCCAGGCCATGCCGGGCAGTCGAGGGGCACCGCGAGCACATCGACGCGAGACCAGTCTGGCACGCGGGCGAGCGCGAGCGCGGCCACCTGTGTCGCGGCCTCGGCAAGGCGAGCCGTCTCCTGCTCGTCGGCCAGGGCCGTGGCCACCTCGCGGTCCACGCGGACATGCCCGACCAGCCAGCCCGTGACACCGACCAGGCACGCCAACAGCAACAAGGCGGCCGGCAAGGCCGCGCCCCTCTCACTGCCCCCAGGCGAGATTGGGCAGCACCGTGAACGTGTCGACCTCCACATCATGCACCTCCTGGGCGGGATGCCGCGCCTGCCCGGGTATCGCGAACCACTCGGGACGACGCCCCCTGACGGCCGGACTGCCTGCCTGCACACGCCAGGCGAGACGCACGGCACGCACGCGCAACAGGTCGGCGTCGAATCGCCACCTGCCGCTGCCGCACCACGGCCCATCGGTGAAGTCCGCGGGTCCGAGTTCCACGGGCGGCCCCGGGAGGGGCCCGAGCAGGCCGAGGCGCGGCGTGCCGTCGGCTGCGGTCACGCAGGTCTCGAGGCCGGGCACGGACGGCGAGCGTGGTGCCGCCGGCGACCCGTAGTAGCGGGCGCGGAGCGACACCACCTCGTCGGTCACCGGTTGGCTGGGCGCGGCGCCGTCGGCGCGGCGCAGCTGGCGTCGCGCGGCGTCGAAGGTGAACGTCGACACCTGCACCACGGCCAGGACGGCCGGCGCCGGGATGTCCTGGTCCACCGCCGTGGCGAGTTGCACGAGGAGGCCCGTCGCGTCGCTCACCGACCCGATGACCAGCGCGCCGGTGCGGCCATAGAGCAACACCGTGTCGCCTCGCCGGAAGCCACACGAGGGGTGGGTGCCGCAGGCCGGATGCCAGGCGAGCGGCACCTGGGTGGCGCCGACGGCGATGGTCCCGATCACCGGCGCCTGGGCGGCCCGTGCGGGCACCGACACCCACGAGAATCGATCGGCCCAGGCCGTGCCCGGGGCATCCGGCGCGCCGAGCAGGCGCCGTGGCCACACGGCCGGTCCCACCTGCGAGATCGGCCCCTCCCCCAGCAGGTCGGCGCCGGCGCCCGCAGGCGCGAGAGCCGCGGTCACGAGCGCGTCGGTCGCACGTGCGCGCTGCAGCAGGTCGGCGTGTTCCGGCACGGTCTGCACGACGTCGAACAACGGCGGCAACGCCCCGACCACCGTCGCGATCGTCGCCAGTACCAGCGCCAGTGCGACCAGCATGTCCAACAGCGTCGTGCCGGCCTCCTGGCCGCTGGTCCTCATGGCTGCCGTGCTCCCCACGGGCACTGCACACCCGGCGCGAATGCCTCGGTCCCGGCCAGGCGCGTCGACACACGGACCCACACGCGCACGCATCCCTCAGGGCCAGCGACGAACGCCCACTGCCGGAGGAATCGCGCGGCCGGGCCTGGCGCCGGACCGGCCGCGTCCCAGTGCCCGCGGGCATCGAGCCACTCGCTGTACCCCGGCTCGATCGACGTGAGCACGCCGATGTCGACCTCGCGCAAGCCGGTGCCGCCGGGCGCGAACGCCGCAGCGCCGCCCAGCCCGGTCTGCTCGTCGCGCACGAGGTCAGGGCCCGATCGCAGGTGCGCGAGCGTGCCCGCTTCCGCAAGCCGTTGCGAGGCGAGCAGGGCCGCGGTCGCCCGCGTGCGCCCCTCGTGCGTGGATCTCCGTGCGGCGAGGACGAGCGGCCACAGCCCGCCGAGCAGGACCACCAGGAGGCCGGAGGCCACGACGGCCTCGAGCAGCGCGGCGCCCCGATCGGTGGCCGGCGGCACTGCGCGCCCCGCAGGCGATCTCCGTGCGAGACGAGAGGGTGAGGAAGGCATGCCATGGGCAAGGCAAGCCCGGGGCCAACGTGAAGGCGACGGATCTCCCCGATATCTACGAGGGCGGCGGACGCGGGGCGGCAGAAATCGCCAACCGGCGGTCGCGTCGGGATGGCAACGGCTGCGAGGTGTGCCGTGCGCGCGCACGGCAAGCCACCACGGATTTGGCGTCCGATGCTTACGCGACGCGCTCGACGTGCACGAGGCACAGCACGCCGTCGACGTCGCCGTCAGGGCTGCGCAACGGCATGGCTGTCACGGGCACCGGCGCGCCAGGCGCGCCAGGCCCGACGACGGTGGCGTCGTGCCGGGCCATGCGCTGGAGGCATTCCTGCGCCATCCGGCGGAGGGGCTCCGTGCCCTCGAGCGTCCACAGCACCTGGCCCTCGACCCGCGTGGGCAAGCCCAGCCAGCGAAGGGCTTCCGTGTTGGCGACGCGCAGGTTGCCGTCGCGCCCGAGCACGAACAGGCCGCCGGGAAGACTCTCGACCACCTGATCGAAGAAGCCGGCCAACGCCTCGTATCGCGCCTGGTGCGCCAGCTCCTGGCCGCGCAGCCGGGTCAGCGCATCGGACATGGCCGAGGCCAGGCCCGCCTCGCTGCTCCGCCCCCGCGTCCGGGCCGCCTCGAGCGTCGCCGTGCGGTGGGCGGCGCGCCGCACCGACAGGGCCAGCACGAAGCAGAACAGGACCAGCGGTCCGACGAGCCAGAGGTAGGTCTGGAGCGGCATCAGCGGTAGAACCCAAGATACCAGTCCAGCACCGGCTGGCCCACCAGGGAGGCCAGCAGCGCGGCGGGGGCCAGGAAGGAGCCGAACGGCAGGGCCGTGGTGCGAGCGTCGGCCTTGAAGGCCAGCAGCACGGCACCGACGAGCCCGCCGGCCATCGACGACCAGATGAGCGTGAGGATCATCAGCGGCCAGCCCAGCACCGCGCCGATCATCGCCAGCATCTTCACGTCGCCCATGCCCATGCCCTCCACGCCCCGGACCCGCTCGTACAGCGCGCCGGTGGCCCACAGCACGCCGCCGCCGAGGACCACCCCGAGCAGCGAGGAGACCCAGCCGGGAGGCGTCACCACGAACGACGCGATCAGGCCGGCGATGGTGCCCCCCACGGTGATCTCGTTGGGAAGGATGCGGCAGTCGAGATCCGTGAAGAAGAGCACCAGCAGCGCCGAGGCAAACAGCACCCGCACCACCAGCAGGCCGTCCCAGGGGAACCACACCGCGTGCAGCATCCACAGGGCGGCATTCAGCAGTTCGACCACCGGATAGCGCCAGTGGATGGACGCGCGGCAGAACGCGCACCGGCCACCGAGGGCGAGCCAGCTCACCACGGGCACGTTGTGGTACCAGCGCAGCGGGTGCTCGCACGAGGGGCAGTGCGAGGCCGGGAACGACACCGACAGGTCGCGCGGCAACCGGTAGATGCACACGTTGAGGAAACTCCCGACCACCAGCCCCAGGAGGCCGAGGAGCGCGACGAGGACGGGGTCGTGAGTCACGGTTGACCTCGACCGGCAGCCTTGCGGGGCTCCACCGGCATCGGCCACAGGCTCGAGTGCCGATGCACGTCGACGCGACCGGTCGTCATGTCGATGGCAAAGGGCACGCCGGTGGGGTCGACGGGCAACTGCCGCAGGTAGCCCGCCTGGAACAGCTGCGGCCACGACCAGGGTGCGGTCGCGCCGGCGGCGCGCGCCTTGTCGACCAGCGCCTGCAGCGCGTCGATCCGATCGAGGGCATCGAGTTGCACCAGGCGCCGCTGCGCGTCCCGCCGCAGGAACTCGTTGTCGGGCGTCTGCGCCAGCGCGCGCCACAACAGGCGCGAGGTGTTGCGGTCCCCACCCTGCGTGAGCGTCACGGCCGCCAGCGACTTCATCCACCACGGCGCGCCCGGCACAGCCGCCCCGCGTGAGAACGCGTCGGCCGCCTTGGTGTAGTCGCCGGTCCACCAGTAGTGCACGAATCCGATGTCCTGGTGGTACTCCCAGCGATGCGGATTGGCCGCGATGCCCTTCTCGAGCAGCGCGATGGCCTGATCCGGGCGTCCGGGGCCGCCGGGAGGCTGCTCCGAGAGGAAGATCGCGCCGAACCGGTAGGCGATGTTGAAGCGGGCATCGAGCGACGTCGCGAGATCGAGGAACGGGTGCAGGTTCTCGAATCGCCTGGGGCCGCCGGTGCGGAGACGGGTGGCGCCGAAATGCTGCAGTGCCCGCATCCAGTACAGGTCGGCCGCCAGCATGTCGAAGGACAAGACCGCGCGCCGCGCGACCTCCGGCGTCTGCAGGTACAACACCGCGGGGAGTTGCTGTGTGGGTCGCTGCGCGAGGGCGAAGGCCTGCAGGCCCGCGGCAGTGGCCAGCAGCAGGCCCGCGGCAGCGAGCCAGCGCCAGGGGCCGGCAGCGGGGCGCGCGGTCGACGCGGCGGATGACGTCACTTGAAGTCCCGGCGCTGGAAGATCGCGACGGCAATCGCGAGCATCGCGACGCTGTAGGCGGCGCCGTACCCGACGGCGCCGATCACCTGTCCCCACGGCACCGGCACGCCGTGCACGACCTCGGCCTTGACGTCGAACAGCGCCAGGTTGGGCAGCACCCACGACGCGGCGCGCGCGACCCACACGGTCGGGCCCGAGGCGCCGATCGTCTCGAGCGTGCGGAGGTCGCCCACGAAATGCCCCGCGACCCAGATCGCGGAGGTGAACGTGGCCGAGAGCAGCGCCGACGAGTACGTCGAGAAGAGCAGCGCGATGGCGGTGACCACCGCGAGTTCCACGTAGATCAGGCCGAGGGCGATCAACAGCCGCGGGTCCACGGCCGGGGCGGTCCAGACCGCCTGGACGCCGGCAGGCGTGAGCCGCCAGTAGACGAGGAGCACCGCGTAGAGCGCGACGGTCATGACGGTGATGTTCACCGCCAGCGTCAGCAGGAGGCCGACGTACTTGCCCAGCAGGAACACCGGCCGCGGCAGGGGCTTGGACAGCGTCGCATGCACGCTGCGCCGCTCCACCTCGCGGGCCACCAGCTGTATCCCGATGAAGATGGCGATGCCGACGCCGAACAGCAGCGAGGCCGCCAGGCCGAGGTCCTTGATGATCTTGACGTCCTGCCCCGCCACCAGTTGCCCGATCACGAGCGACGTCCCGACCAGCAGCACCGCGAACAGCAGCAGGTTGTAGAAGACACGATCGCGGACGGCCTCGCGGAACGTGTTGAGCGCGACCACCCAGGTCAGGCCCATCATGCCGCGCCCCCGTCCGGGACGTCGCGGCGCTTGCCTTCGACGTACTTCAGGAACACGTCCTCGAGCGTCTCGCGCACGGGCTGCAGCGACAGCACGCGCACGCCGCGGGCCGCCAGGTCCTGCAGCAGGGACTCCGGCGCGACCGTGCCCGGCAAGTGGGCCTGCACACGGTCGCCGCCGAGCGAGGTGAGCATGGCTCCCGTTTCCTGCAACCTGCCCCGGGCTCCCTCGTCGAGGCCATCGAGCACCAGTTCCCAGGCACGCACGGAGAACTCGACGAGGTCGGTCATGCTGCCGATCGCCTGCAGGCGCCCCGCGGCGAGGATGGCCACGCGGCTGCACAGCGTTTCGGCGTCCGACAGGATGTGCGAGCTGAACAGGACGGTCTTGCCCTCGTCGCGCAGCGAGAGGATCAGGGCGCGGACATCGCGCCGGCCGATGGGGTCGAGCCCCGACATCGGCTCGTCGAGGATCACGAGATCGGGGTCCTGCACCAGCGCCTGCGCCACCCCCAGCCGCTGCACCATGCCCTTCGAGTAGCGCCGCACCGCCAGCCGCCGCTCGGCGCCGAGGCCGACGCGGTCGAGCAGGGTGGTGGCGCGGCTGCGGGCGTCGCGCGCACGGAGGCCGCACAGCTGGCCGTAGTACGCCAGCAGTTCCTCGCCGGTGAGGTAGTCGTAGAAGACGGGGTTCTCCGGCAGGAAGCCGACGCGCGCGCGGGAGGCCACGTCGGACACCGGCACGCCGAACAGCCGCGCGGTGCCGGAGGTCGGCGTCACCAGGCCCATGAGGAGCTTGAGCGTGGTGCTCTTGCCGGCACCGTTCGGCCCCAGGCACCCGAACACCTCGCCTGCCGCGACCGACAACGTGAGGTCGTCGAGGGCGCGATAGGGCCGGGGTCGCCAGAAGCCGACCGGATAGTCCTTCGAGAGGTGTTCGACGGCGATGACCGGATCAGTCATGGGTTGCCGGCGAGGCGCCCGTCGGGGGGGCCGGCGCCCCCTCAATCGGCAGCCGTGGCCATCACTTCACGGCTGCAGGAGCGGCCTTGCTGATCTCGTACTCGAGGATGTACTCCAGCACCCGGGGGGCGATCCCGCCCGGGATGCGGACACCGTTGATGAAGAAGGTCGGCGTGGACTGGACGCCGAGGCTCGCGCCGAGGGCCGTGTCGCTCTTGATTGCCGGGATCACGGAGGGATAGCGCGCGTCGAAGTCGGTGATGCCGGCGACCTGCTTCAGGCCGTCCTTGACCAGTTCGGGCGACAGCGACGACTGATTGGCAAAGAGCCAGTGCTCGAACTCGTTCGCCTTGCCGACGGTGCGGGCCATCCGTACAGCCGCGGCCGCCTCGCAGGCGGCCTGGTGCGAGCCGCTGGGCGCGCTGGCGTTGCACTCGCCCTCGAGCGGGAAGTCGCGCGAGATGAACTTGACCTTGCCGGCGTACCGGGCCCAGATCGGCTCGTACAACTCGAAGGTCTGGCGGCACGGCGGGCACTGGTAGTCGTTGAACTTGACCACCACCACTGCGGCGCCCTCGGCATCGGCCGGCACGATCATCCGTGGCTGCTGGTCGTACGACGCGCGCAACTGTGCCTTCTGCTCGTCGGTGAGGGGCGGCTCGCTGGCGGCCTGGGCCGCGGCCGCGGCCGACGCGCGCTCGGCCGCCGTGGCGGTCGCACCGCCGGAGACCGCGGTGGACGCCGCCGGGTCCTTCGGGAAGAAGGCGGCCGACGCGGCGGTCGCGCCAATCACCAGGGCACAGGCAGCCAGGGCCAGCGGCGTGGCGACCAGCCGACGGAGATCACGAGAGAGGCGTTCTGGCACGTCGATCATGGGGACACTCGCCGCGGCTCCGGCGATGAAGAACAGGCCGACGACGGCCGCGTAGGTCGCCAGGCACAGCAGGCACAGGGTGCCGATCACGAAGAACGTGGCCCACGCGAGGTACAGCACGAAGCCGAGTCCGACCAGCGCGGCAAGGAGCAGGTAGCTGGCGAGGGCCTCGAGCCGTCGCCCGAGCGTGACCAGCGCCAGCAGGGCCGCGAAATAGCCTGCGCCCAGGATCGAGACCGGCACACCGAGCAGCCGACCGTAGGCGCTCTGGTACACCTGCGTGCAGTTGAAGGTGGCGTTGACGTCGCAGAAGCTCTCGTAGCCGGGCGTGGTCGCGAGCTGGTAGTGCACGACCACGGCCGCAACGGAAGCGACCAGGCCGACGAGGATGCAGACGAGAGCGGCAGAGTGGGCGCGCGACGACATGGGATCGCAGGAATCCTAGCATGCCGTCCGAAGGCCCCGGCACACGCCCGGTGCGGCGGGTCAGTGCTGTGCGAGGGGCGAGATGGTGGCGCCCGCCGTGAATGGCTCGGGGGGCGCGGTGCCAGTCGTGTCCTGCCAGATGGTCGCCACCTGATTGGTGGCGAACCCGCGTTGACCGGTCGTGGCCGAAAGCGGTTCGGCACGGAAGTAGTACCCGGTCGTGGTCGGCGCGCCGGTGCAGTCGGCCGGGCGAACGCGGCTGCCCTGCCCCGCCACCAACTGGAAGCCGTAGCCGCTCTTCGGCGTGATGTCGATGTCGGGCGAGGCGAACCGCTCACTCACGAGCGTCGTGAGCGACGTCGTGTAGTTGGTGCTGCCGCACGTGCTGGCGAACGTCGATTGCGCGGTGACCAACGTGCGGAGCGTCTGGATGGCAGACGCCTCGTTGGCCACGGCCCGCGCCCTGAGCAGGCCGGGGATCGCGATGGCGGCGACGATCCCCAGGATGGCGACGACGATGAGTAGTTCGATGAGGGTGAATCCGTGAGATGAACGCCGCGTCGGCATGGCAGAGTGACCCCTCCAGGTCCCGCCCGGATCTCTGCAATTCCGGGGCCGTGCATCGCGACGGGGCGAACAGCGGGCAGCGTGGCGCGGCGCCGCGCCCGTGCCGTGCGGAGCGTCTCGCTTCGTGAGTGCACACGGACGAACGCCCCGCACGGCGCAGGCCGTGCGGGGCGTTCGGGTCGGACGAGTGGCGGCTGGCTTACTGAACGGTCGCCGTGCCGGCAGGAATCGGGTCGGCGATGCGGTTCCCGATCGGGTCCTGGAACACGGTGCCGCGCTGGTCGGTCGCGAAGGAGCGCTCACCGGTCGTGCCCTGGTTGGTCGGCCACGCATCGGCGAAGTACGCACTCTCCGGCGTGGTGTTGTTGCAGGCCTGGTTGGCGAAGGCCGTCGAACCCGCGCCAGCCACGACCGCGACCTCGTAGCCGCTCTTGGACGTCTCGCCACCGTTGATGCCCGCGTTGACGGCCGGGTCGAGGTCGGGGCTCACGAAGCCGGCGGTGCCGCCGTTGGGCGGGGCCACCAGGTCGGCCAACGACACCGCGAATCCGCCCGCCGCGCAGCTGGACGAGTAGGTCGCCTCACCGCTGTTGATCGAGCGGAGCGAACCGATGGCCGAGGACTCGTTGCCCGACATGCGGGCGCGCAGCAGGCCCGGGATCGCGATGGCCGCGATGATGCCGATGATGGCGACGACGATGAGCAGCTCGATGAGCGTGAAACCCTGGTTGTTGCGGATCTTCATGATGTCCTGTCTCCTCTGTGCGTCCTGCGTGACCCCTGCGTGTGAGCCGCGGTCAGCGGCCCCGGAACCTTCGTGCCATTCGATAAAGCAAGCGCGGTGCCAGCAGGGCCCTGCACGCGGGATCGGCACAGATCCACCGAATTCCTGAGGTTTTGACGCACGAGGGCGTCGTCCGGCCGTCAGGGCCGCTTCCCGTACCGACGGCTGGGTGACCAATTGTGTCAGTACCGACAACTCACGTTACCGCGCAGCGCCATTAGTTGTCAGTCGGGAGCGCACGCCAGGGAGCGGGAGGGCGGAGGTGAGGCGGGGCCGGTGTCGACCAGGCGGCCCGCGATGGCGGCCCGTGTGAGGGCCCCCGCACCCGGTACCCGGCACCCGGTACCCGGTACCCGGTACCCAGCCGTTGCTAGAGGTTGTACTTCTTGGCGTAGTACCGGAACGAGCGGAAGCTCATGCCCAGCAGTTCGGCCGCCCGCATCTTCACGCCATCGGCGCGGCGGAGGGCCTCGGCCAGGTACTCCCGCTCCATGTCCTGGACGTGCCGCTCCAGGTCGAAGCCCTCGTCGGGGAAGAGCGGCGCTGGCGCAAGTGTCGCTCCCGCGTCAACGGTGGTCGACGCGGCGGCCACGGCAAGTGGCGCGACGCTGAGCAGGTGGTCGGGCAGGCTGGCCAGGGTGATGGCCGGCGAGGTCTCCAGCGCCACGGCCCGCTCGAGCACGTTCTCGAGCTCACGGATGTTGCCCGGCCACGGGTGGCGCAGCAGGGCGTCCATCGCCTCGGGCGTCAGGTCGGCGCCCGGGCGCCGCATGTCGCGAGCGAAGCGCGCGACGAAGTGGCGCGCGAGCACCGGGATGTCGTCGCGACGCTCACGGAGGGGCGGCAACGCCACCGGGATGACGTTGACGCGGTAGTACAGGTCCTCGCGGAACGTCCCGTCGGCCACCATCTTCGACAGGTCGCGGTTGGTGGCCGCGATGATCCGGATGTCGGCGGCCAGTTCGTCGTGCCCGCCGACGCGCCGGAAACGCCGTTCCTGCAGCACGCGCAGCAGCTTGACCTGCATCATCGGGCTCATCTCCCCGAGTTCGTCGAGGAAGATGGTGCCCTTCTCGGCCTGCTCGATGAGGCCGCGCGTGGTGGCCATGGCACCGGTGAACGCCCCCTTCTCGTGACCGAACAGCTCGGACTCGAGCAGGGTCTCGGTCAGGGCGCCGCAGTTGAGGGCGACGAACGGGCGATCGGCGCGTGGCGAGAGCCGGTGGATGGCGCGGGCCGCCATCTCCTTGCCCGTGCCCGACTCGCCGGTGATCAACACGGTGCTCGACGTGCCGGCGATCGCCTCGATCATGGCGAACACGCGCTGCATCGCCGGGCTGCGCCCGATCATGCTGTCGCGCGCGTGCGGCCGGCCGTCGTCGACCTGCCCCTCGCTTCCCGGCGCCTCGTCGGCAGCGGCAGGCGCCTGATCGCGGAAGTGTCGGCGCTCGAGCGCCTGCGCGACCACGCGCTTCATCTCCTCGACGTCGAACGGCTTGCTGATGTAATCGAGCGCGCCGGTGCGGAGCGCCTCGATGGCCGTCTGTGTCGACGAGAAGGCGGTCATGAGGATGCCCGGCAGGTCGAGCTGCAGGGTCTTGGCCTCACGCAACACGTCGATGCCGCTGCAGTCGGGCATCCGGATGTCGGAGATCAGGAGGTCGAAGGGACGCTGGCGCAACGCGGCGAGCGCCTGCGCGCCGTTCTCCGCGGCCACTACCTCGTATCCGTCGCGGGTGAGCATGATCGCGAGGAACTCGCGCATCGAACGCTCGTCGTCCACCAGCAGGATGCGTGCGGAAGGGTGAGTCATGGACCTGCGGTCTGACGCGCTGCGTCAGGCCCTCTGGAGTTCGGCCGCGCCGTGCGGCTGCGACACCGGCGCGGGGAGCACCACGGCGATCTCGGTGCCCTGCCCCGGCGTCGACGTGACGGTCACGCGGCCGCCGTGGTCGGTGACGATGCGACGGACAATGGCCAGGCCAAGGCCGCTTCCCTGCCTGAACCCGCTCTGGAACGGCTGGAACATCCGCTCGACTTCAGCCGGGGCCATGCCGATCCCGCCGTCGCGCACCCACAGGCGGGCCGCGCTGGCATCGTCGGAAGCGCCGCGGGCCACTCCGAGCACCAGCGTGCCGCCCTGGGGCATGGCCTTGAGCCCGTTGCTGGCGAGGTTCCACACCACCTGTCGCACCTGCGCCTCGTCGACGTCATGGTAGACCGGTTCGGGCAGGTCGAGGCGGACCTCGAGGGGCGGGGTGGCGCCCGACACCTGCTGTCGCAGGAGCGCGCCGACCTCACGCACCAGTGCCGCGACGTCGACGCGCGCGCGGGTCACGCGCTGCGGGCCGGCGTACGAGAGGAAGTTCTTGATGATGTCGTTGAGGCGCTGCGACTCGCGCATGACGATGTCGAGCAGCGTCGCCTGGTCGTCGCGCAGGCTCAACTCGCCGCGCAGCAACTGGATCGAGCCGCTCATCGACGCCAGCGGGTTCCGGATCTCGTGGGCGATGCCCGCGGCCATCTCGCCGACTGCCGCCAGTCGTTCCTGCCGCTGGCGTTCGGCCTCGCGCTGGTTGATCAGCGTGACGTCCTGGAACGTCACGAGCTGGCCGGCGCGCTGGCCGGCCTCGCCGAGCAGCGGCGCCAGCGTGGCGCCCAGTTCGAGGACGGTGCCGTCCTGCCGCGTGAAGGGAATGGTGACGCGTTCGGGAGCGTCGGCGTCGGGCACCGGCGGCAGCGGCAGCACCAGGCCGAGGGGCTGCCCGAGGACCTGCTCGGCAAGCCGCCCGGTGATGGCCTCGGCGGTGCGGTTGAAGAGCACGACCTGCCCCTGCGCATCGGTGACCACCAGGCCGCCGGCGAGGCTGTCGATCACGCGCTGGCTGAGGGTCGTGAGGTCGGCCAGGCTGCTGGTGGCACGGGCCAGGTCGGCGCCGGTCCGCGTCAGCGACTCGGAGAGGTGCCCCACGAGCAGTGCCGTCGCCACCACCCCGCCGATGTTGGCGATCACGGTGTACACGCCGAGCGCGAGGGGCGGCAGCCGGCCGTGCCGCAGCGGATCGCTCATCGGCGCGGGCACGGACAGCCACTCGTACTGCACCGCCGCCATCAGCAGGATGCCGGTGGCGATGACGGCCGAGGTCTGCAGGCCGGCGCGTCGACCGCCCAGCACGCTCGCGGCGAGGGTGGGCAGCAGCAGCAGCGGCGTGTAGGAACTGAGCAGGCCTCCCGTGCTCCACACGACGGCGAGCACGATGGCGGCGTCGGCGGCCGACTGCAGCGCCAGCGCACGCGCCGACATGCCGGCGCCCACCAGCAGGCCCCAGGCGCTGCCGGCCAGCGGCACGAGCGGCAGCAGCGCCAGCCACGCGGCCTGCCGCAGGTGCCCCTGCCCCGCCGTGAAGGCCGCGAGCGGCGCCAGCAGCGAGACGGCGACGAGGGCCCGCAGGCCAGCGAGCCAGGACAGCGCCGCGCGCCGTGGCCGGAACCACGGCGCGGAAGAGGGCGCGTCCGCCGGGGGCGGCGTGCGCATCTAGGTCAGCTTCGAGATGAGGTCGAAGATCGGCAGGTACATGGAGATCACGATGCCGCCGACGACGACGCCGAGGAACGAGATCATGATGGGCTCGATCAGGGTGAGCAGGCCGGCCACCGCCGTGTCGACTTCGTCTTCGTAGAAGTCGGCGATCTTGGCCAGCATCATGTCGAGGGCGCCGGTCGCCTCGCCGACGCCGATCATCTGCGTGACCATCGCCGGGAACACCTTCGTGTCCTGCAGCGGCTTGGAGACGGTCTCGCCGCGCTCGATGCTCGCGCGGGTCTCCATGATGGCGTCCTCGATGATGGCGTTGCCGGCCGTGCGGGCGGTGATCTCGAGCCCGTCGAGCAGCGGCACACCGGAGCTCATGAGCGTCGACAGCGTGCGGCAGAAGCGCGCCACCGCGACCTTGCGGAGGATGAGGCCGAGAATCGGCAGGCGGAGCAGCAACCGGTCGATGACGTGGCGGCCGTTGTTGGTCCGATAGTAGGTGCGGACCGCGAACGCCACCGCGGCCAGGCCCATGATGATGAACGGGCCGTAGGTCACCAGGCCGTTGCTCATCGCGATGACGATGCGCGTGGGGAGCGGCAGCGTGGCTCCCAGGCCCGCGAACATCTGCGCGAAGGTCGGGATCACCTTCCACAGGATCACGCTGACCACCAGCGCGGCGATCACGATCACCGCCACCGGATAGATCATGGCGGACTTGACCTGCGAGATGAGCTTGACGTTCTTCTCGATGTAGGTCGCCAGGCGCTTCAGGATCGTGTCGAGGATGCCGCCCGCCTCGCCGGCCTGGATCATGTTGGTGAACAGGGCGTCGAAGGTGCGCGGGTGCTTGCGCATGGCCTCGGCCAGCGACATGCCGCTCTCGACGTCCTCGCGCGTCTTGAGGATGGTCGCGGCGAAGCCCTTGTGCGGCTCCTGGCGCCCGAGGATGTCGAGGCACTGCACCAGCGGCAGGCCCGCGTCGATCATCACGCTGAACTGCCGCGTGAAGATGGCCAGGCTCTTGGGCGGCACCTTGCCGCCGGCCCGGGCGCCGGCCCGCGCCGCCTTCACCTTCACCGGGTCGATGCGCGTGATCAGGATCTGCTCGCGACGCAGCGCCGCCACCGCGGCCTCGAGCGACTCGGCCTGCCGCTCGCCGTTGACCGTCTCGCCGGCCCTGGTCCGTCCGGAAAATGCAAACGCCTGCATCAGTTCACCCTCTCAACGTCCTGGAAGATCCGGGTACCGGGTACCGGGTGCCGGGTGCCGGGTTCGATGGCCTCATGTGTCGGTGTGGCGAGAACGGGCTCGACATCCCGGCATCGCAGCATCGCGGCATTGGTCGTCCCTACCGCCTGACCGGCACGCCGGGCATGCCGGGCCGGTTCATGCCGGCGCCCGGCACGATGCCGCTGCCGCGCTGAATCATTTCCTGCAGCTCTTCCTTCATCGACGAGGCGGACATGGCCGTCTCCAGCGTGATCTGGCGCGCCATGTACAGCGAGGCCAGCGACTGGTTCATCGTCTGCATCCCGAGCTTCTCCTGCCCGGCCTGCATCATCGAGTAGATCTGGTGCACCTTGTCGTCGCGAATCAGGTTCCGGATGGCGGGCGTCGGCACGAGAATCTCGAGCGAGACGACGCGGCCAGGGGCGTTGGCGCGGCGCAGGAGCGACTGACAGACGATGCCCTCGAGCACGAGCGAGAGCTGGGTGCGGATCTGGGACTGCTGGTGTGCCGGGAAGACGTCGATGATGCGGTTGATTGTCTGCGAGGCGGAGTTGGTGTGCAGGGTCGCGAAGGTGAGGTGGCCCGTCTCCGCGATGCGCAGCGCCGACTCGATGGTCTCGAGATCGCGCATCTCGCCGATGAGCACCACGTCGGGATCCTCGCGGAGCGCGGCGCGCAGCGCCAGGCCGAAGCCCTGCGTGTCGCTGTGGACCTCGCGCTGGTTCACCAGGCAGCCCTTGTGCTGGTGGATGTACTCGATCGGATCCTCGATCGTCAGGATGTGCTCGTTGCGCTCGGTGTTGATCTTGTCGATCATCGCCGCCAGCGTCGTCGACTTGCCGCTGCCGGTCGGGCCGGTCACCAGCACGAGCCCGCGCGGCCGCTCCGACAGCTTGGCGAGGATGGGCGGCAGGTTCAGTTCCTGGAAGCCGCGGACCTTCTCGGGGATCAACCGATAGACCGAGGCGACGGCGCCCCGCTGGTTGAAGATGTTGCAGCGGAAGCGCCCGACGCCACGGATGCCGAAGGAGAAGTCGAGTTCCTGCGTCTCCTCGAACCGCTTCTTCTGCGCGTCGGTGCACACGCTGTACGCGAGCTGCTTGGTCTCGGGCGCGGTGAGGGCGGGCAGCTTGAGGGGCACGAGCTTGCCGTGCACGCGCACCGTCGGCGGCGCGCTCGTCGTGAGGTGGAGGTCGGAGCCGTCGAGCTCCACCGTCGTCTTCAGCAGTTCGGGCAGTGTCGCCATTGGTCTGTCTGGTGCCGCGCGCCGGGCCCGCGGTCGGCCGCGGTCAAGGGTCTGCGGTCCCGGCACATCCGGCCGCGGACCGCGTGTGGACGCTGCGCGCGCCGGCCCGCTAATCGGCAGGCCGACGGGTCGCGTGAACGCCCGATCCCGGCTGACTGCAACCTCGACGCCAGAAAACGTCACCCCCGGGCCTCCACGGGTGGAAATCAGGCAAGTGGCGTCGAGTCAGTGGCTTGCGGACGTCTGGCGAGATGGACGCCGGGCAGCGCCACTGACCGAAGTGCGGGAATTGCGTACCGGGCCTGACGGTGGGGCGACAGTTTTGGGAATCGGGGAGCGGGAAGCGGGTCACGGGAAGCGCCGCTCCCTGCTCCCCGATACCCGATACCCGCTACCCGATACCCGCTACCCGGTGCTACTTCACCGTCTCCCGCGTGACCTCTTCCGTCGTGGTCACGCCTTCCTTGACCTTGAGCAGGCCGCTCTGGCGGAGGGTGATCATCCCTTCCTCGATGCCCTTGCGCCGGAGATCGAGGGCGGAGGCGCCGGTCAGGATCAGCTCGCGCATCTGGTCGGTGACTTCGAGGACCTCGTAGAGGCCGACGCGTCCCTTGTAGCCGGTGCGGTTGCAGGTGTCGCAGCCCTGGCCCTTCATGGGCACGACGACCTGGGCGTCCTCGGGGGAGAAGCCGATGTCGATGAGCGCCTGGGGCGGCACCGGATGCGGCACCTTGCACTTGGCGCACACCCGGCGGACGAGGCGCTGGGCGCAGATCAGGTTCACCGAGCTGGCCACGAGGAAGGGCTCGATGCCCATGTTCATCAGGCGGCTCACGGTGCTCGGCGCGTCGTTGGTGTGCAGGGTGGAGAGCACCAGGTGGCCGGTGAGGGCGGCCTTGACGGCGATCTCGGCCGTCTCGAAGTCGCGGATCTCGCCGACCAGGATGATGTTGGGGTCCTGCCGCAGGAACGAGCGGAGCGCGGCCGCGAAGGTGAGGCCGATGCTCTCGCGCACGTTCACCTGGTTGACGCCCGCGAGGTTGAACTCGACGGGGTCCTCGGCGGTCATGATGTTGGTCTCGAGCGTGTTGAGCTGCGAGATCGCCGAGTAGAGCGTGTTGGTCTTGCCGCTGCCGGTCGGGCCGGTGACCAGCACCATGCCCCAGGGCTTCTCGATCTGCGTCTTGAACTTCGACAACGAGCTGGCCTCGAACCCCAGCTTGGTCATGTCCAGCATCAGCTTGTCCTTGTCGAGGAGGCGGAGCACCACCTTCTCGCCGAACAGCGTGGGCAGGCAGGAGACGCGGAAGTCGATCTCCTTGCTGTGGCCCTGGTCGTTGATGCGGATCTTGATGCGCCCGTCCTGCGGGAGGCGCTTCTCGGCGATGTCGAGCTTGGCCATGATCTTCAGGCGCGAGATGATCGCGTCCCTGAACTTCATGGGCGGGTTCATGACGTTGTAGAGGATGCCGTCGACGCGGAACCGGATGCGGAACTCGCGCTCGTACGGCTCGATGTGGATGTCGCTGGCGCCCTTCTGGATGCTCGACGTGAGCACCATGTTGACCATGCGGATGACCGGCGCCTCGCCGGTCTGCTTCTCGAGCGCCGCAACGTCGATTTCCTCGAGGTCGTCGAGCACCTCGACGGCGTCGTTGTTGGCGTCGGCCGCCTGCTGGGCATCCTCGAGGGCGCGGTTGGCGAGCTCGAGCGTGTTGGGCAACGCCGAGGCGCGCGTCGGCGTCGCGTAGTACTTCTGCAGTGCGTCGCCGACGGCCTGCTCGGAGGCGACCACCGGCTCGACGTTGTAGCCCGTCATGAACTTGATGTCGTCCATGGCGAACACGTTGGTCGGGTCGGTCATCGCCAGCGTGAGCGTGGCGCCGGCGCGGCTGAGCGGGACGACCTGGTACTTCTGGGCGGTCTCGGCGGGAATCAGCTTGACGACGGCGGGGTCGATCTCGAACTTGCCGAGATCGATGGACGGCACCCCGTACTGGCGGCTCAGCAGCGCGGTGATCTCCTCATCGCGCACGAAGCCCAGCTTCACGAGGTTCAACGCCAGCTTGCCGCCGTTGGCCTTCTGGTAGCCCAGGGCCTCCTGCAGCTGCGTGGGCGTGATCTTCTTCTCCTTCAGCAGGAGCTCGCCGATTCTGACCGCCATGTTCCCCTGACGAGATGATGCACCCTGTCGAGCACCCGGTGGGACAACCGTGTGCC
Organism: Luteitalea sp.; assembly: GCF_044337415.1. Classification (GTDB taxonomy): domain Bacteria; phylum Acidobacteriota; class Vicinamibacteria; order Vicinamibacterales; family Vicinamibacteraceae; genus Luteitalea. The sequence goes on along the minus strand of NZ_JBIINP010000010.1, from coordinate 26,785 downwards.
GGCCCGGGCCTGGGAGCCCGGACGCAGGAGGCCCTCTCCGCCAAGGCAATCGGCACGGGCCCTGCAGAAACTTAGGCGGGGCGGCACAACCAACTCAAGAACTCAAAATTCAGGATTCAGAATGAAGGGAGGCGGCGCCGCTAGAACACCACGCGCACGCCGAGCCCGAATCCGTCAGACGCCGCCTGGTCGAGCCCGACGGCCACGTAGCCGTCCGCGAAGATCCCACTGCGGACCGCCACGCTGCCCCCGGCGGTCAGGGTCGGCCTGGCCTCGCCGGCCGTGCTCATCCGGACGCCCCCACGGACGGCCGCCTTCCCCTGCCGGAACCGCTGTTCGATGCCCGCCGCCAGCGACCGCAGGTCTCCGGTGACATCCGGGGACCGTGTCAGATCGGCGTCCAGGGACACCAGGAGGGTGTCGGTCGCCCGGAGCGCGGCGCCGGCCCGCACCTGGCGGGTCAGGCTGGCGCGGGCGCCGTCCTCCGCCTCGAACTCCGGCTCGAACAGGTTGCGCACGGTCAGCCCGAGCTTCACCCGTCGCAGGTCGGCCATCACCCCGGCATCGACGTCGGCGCGATGGCTCCCGCGGGTGGGCAGGTCTCCCGCCAGGTCGAGCGGGTCGCCCGGCACCGGCGCGACGAGGGCCGACCCGGCCGATCCGTACACGTACTTGATCGTCGCCCCCACGTGCAGCCCGGACACGATCGACTGGAGGACGTTGACGCCGACGTGTGTGGTGGTGAGGCGCGTGAGGGCGGCAGGTGCGCCGGCCGGGGCCGTACCTCCCACGCCCGGAGTCCGGGCCGCCACCGACGTCAGGCGATAGAACGTGGCCCCGACGGGCCAGGTGCCGAGCGCAACCAGGGTGCCGCTGCGGAGGCCCTGCCCCTCACGGGCGGGCCCGGTCGGGAGCGGGGCGTCCTCGACCGTGGCGCGGTTGTACTCCACGACCGCCGAGAACAGATCCCCCGTCACCAGGCCCGCAGGGTTCCAGTAGGTCGCCGAGGCGTCGTCGGCCACGGCCACGAAGGCGCCCCCCATCCCGAGGGCGCGCAATCCGACGGCCTCCATGCCCTGTGCGGCCGCCGGACGGGCGTTCGGGCCCACGAGGAGGCACCCCAGCAGGAACAGGCGGCCGACGGTCATCTGGTGAGTGTAACGGACCGGGGTGTCCGCTTCCGAACATCCATCACATGGGTTGCGTACTATACGCGTGACGCCCAAGCTCCCTTGGACGACACGCCGTGTCGCGGGGTGCATCCGGTTCGTCCCGGCTCAGTTTGTCCATGTCCACCGCATCCTCGTCTCCGGCGGCCCCGCCGCTTTCCTTCGTCCAGCGCGTCATCGGCGTGGTCGTCTCCCCGGGGGAGACCATGGCCCGCATCGCCGCCGCGCCGCGCTGGGTCGACGTACTGGTCTTCACGACGGTCCTGGTGGCCGCCGGCTTCGCGGCGTTCCTGTCGTCGGACGTCGGCAAGGCGGCCTACGTGGACCAGGCCGTCGCCAGCATCGAGTCGTTCGGGCGGACGGTGAACGCCGACATCTACGCGGCACTGCAGAAGCAGGCGACGATCGCGGCGTGGATCCAGGGCGGGACCATCCTGTTCTTCTCGCCCATCGTGGCCGCCGCCATCGCCGGCATCCTGTACGGGGTGTTCACGGTGCTGGGCGGCGAGGCGCAGTACAAGCAGGTCCTCGCGGTGGTCGCGCACGCGGGGGTCATCAGCCTGCTGCAGCAGGTGTTCTCGCTGCCCATGAACTACATGCGGCAGACGATGAGCAGTGCGACGAACCTGGCGGTGTTCTTCCCGGATCTGGCCGAGGGCTCCTTCGTGGCCTCGGTGCTGGGGTTCATCGACCTGTTCTGGATCTGGTACCTCGTCGTGCTCGCCATCGGCCTGGCGGCGGTCTATCGCCGCCGCTGGACCTCGGTGGCCGGCGGGTTGTTCGTGGTGTACGTGGTCATGGGCCTGGCCATTGCGGCCATCAAGGCCGTCCTGGGGGGAAGATGAAACGTTCGACCAAGCGGTGGCTCGGCGCCGCCGTGGTGCTGGCGATCGTGGCCGGCCTGGCCTACGCCAACTTCGCGTTCCGCAAGAAGACGGGCAAGGAGGTCACGGTCGAGGCGATTCAGGCCCGTGATCTCGTGCAGATCGTGTCCGCGTCCGGGAAGATCCAGGCCAAGCGGACGGTCAACATCAGTGCGGACAACATGGGCCGCGTGACCCAGCTCTCCGTGGAGGAGGGCGACCGGGTCAAGCGGGGCCAGTTCCTGATGCAGATCGACCCGCGCAACCTGGCGTCGGCCGTGCAGTCGGGCGAGGCCGGGCAGCAGGCGGCGCGCTCGCAGCTGGAGCAGCAGCGTCTGTCGATCGTGACGGCGCGCGAGACGCTGTCGCTGGCGCGCGAGGAACTGAAGCGCCAGGAAGAGCTCTGGGCGCAGCAGCTCACCACCAAGCAGGCGCTCGATCAGGCGCGCAACGCCGTGACCGTGCGGGAGGCGGAACTCCGCCAGCGCGAACAGGACATCAAGACACAGGATCAGCGCATCCGCCAGGAAGGTGCCGCGCTGAACCAGGCGCAGTACAACCTGAGCCGGGCGCGCATCGAGTCGCCGATCGACGGCATCGTCTCCCGCCGCAACATCGAGGAGGGCGAGACGGTGGTCATCGGCACGATGAACAACGCCGGCACGGTGTTGCTGACGATCGCCGACATGTCGATCATCGAGGCCGAGGTCGAGGTGGACGAGACCGACATCCCCTCGGTGCGCCTCGGCCAGGTGGCCAAGGTGACCATCGACGCGCTGCCGGGCAAGGAATACACGGGCAAGGTCACCGAGATCGGCAACAGCCCGATCCAGGCGACGGGTGCCGCCAGCGCCGGGCAGGCCGCGACGAACTTCAAGGTCACCGTGCAGCTCGACCAGACGATCGACGAAGTGCGCCCGGGCTTCACCTGCTCGGCCGAGATCGAGACGGCCACGCGCAGCAAGGCCGTCGCCGTGCCCATCCAGGCGATGGCCGTGCGCGACCTCGTGTACGACAAGGCGGGCGCCATCGTCCGGCCGCCCAAGCAGGACGCCAAGGCCAAGAAGTCGCCGACGCCGGCCACGCCCACCGAGCTGCCCGAGGGGCAGACCCGCAAGGAGACCGAGGGCGTGTTCGTGATGCGCGACAAGAACACCGAGTTCATCCCGGTGCGCACCGGGATCGCCGGCGAGCGCTACTTCGAGGTGCTGTCGGGCATCAAGATCGGCGACAAGGTCATCACCGGGCCCTTCAACTCGGTGCGCGACCTGCAGGATGGCGACGAAGTGCGCCTGGCCGAGTCGGACGCCGCCAAGAAGAAGTCGTAAGCCGGATCCTCATGAACAAGTTCCTCGACGCGGTCGCCCTCGCCCTCTCGTCGATCTGGGCCAACAAGCTCCGGTCGTTCATGATGGTGCTCGGCAACGTGGTGGCGGTGACCTCGATCATCGCCGTGGTCTCGCTCATCCAGGGGATGAACGGGTACGTCGCCGAGTCGATCGTGCAGGAAGTCGGCGTCGGGACGTTCCAGATTGCCCGGGTGGGCGTGATCACGAACGAGGAAGAGGAAGAGGAGGCGCGCCGGCGCAACCCCGACGTGTCGTTGGTGGACCTGCGGGCGATCAAGGGCATCGGCGGCAACATCGACGCGGTCATGGCGCAGTCCAACAGCCAGGCCAACGTCACGTTCCGCAGCGAGACGCTCGAGAACGTCGGCATCCGCGGCGTCTCGGCCGACTACGACCAGTTCGGTGGCTACGAAGCCGAGCGCGGCCGCACGATCAGCCGCATCGAGATCCAGCGGTCACGCCCGCTGGCCTACATCGGCATGGAGACGGCCGACAAGCTGTTCAAGGGCCGCAACCCCATCGACCAGACCATCATGGTCAACGGCGTGCACTTCCGGGTCGTGGGCGTCAACGAGAAGAAGGGCAGCCTGTTCGGCAACTCACAGGACGACTTCGTGCTGATCCCGCTCGGATCCTTCCAGAAGATGTTCGGGTCGCGCCGGAGCTTCGAGATCACGGTCAAGCCCGTCGATCCGTCGCTGGTGCCGCAGGCCATGGAGGAAGCGCGCATCGCGCTGCGCACCTCCCGCAAGCTCCGCCCGCGCGACAAGGACAACTTCGGGATCGTCACGTCGGACACCTTCATGGCGCTCTGGCAGAGCTTCAGTCAGGGGGCCTTCGCCGTGCTGATCGGCCTGGTCTCACTGTCGCTGCTGGTCGGCGGCATCGTGATCATGAACATCATGCTGATGGTGGTGAGCGAGCGGACGCGCGAGATCGGCCTGCGCAAGGCGCTCGGGGCCCGGCGCCGCGACATCGTGTGGCAGGTGCTCACCGAGTCGACGACGCTCTCGGTCGTCGGGGGCATGATCGGCACGTTCCTGGGCTTCGTGGTGGCCTGGCTGGTCGCCTACTTCTCGCCCATCCCGGCCAAGATCGAGCTGTGGGCCGTGGTGATGGGCATCAGCATCACGGCCTTCGTCGGCGTGTTCTTCGGCCTCTATCCCGCGATTCGCGCCTCCAAGCTCGATCCCATCGAAGCCCTGAGGCGGGAGTAGACCCGTGGCCATTCGCGTCGGCATGCTCTGGGAAATCCTCCGTATCGCGCTCGACACCCTGCGCGCCAACAAGCTGCGCTCGGCGCTCACGATCCTCGGCGTCGTCATCGGCGTGATGTCGATCGTCGCGATGACGGCGCTGATCACCGGGTTCGGCAATTCGCTCGAGAACCAGATCAGGGCCTTCGGCAGCAACACGGTCTTCGTGCAGAAGCTGGGCTTCCAGAGCTTCTCGAGCGGCCGAAGCTTCCTCGAGCTGATCAAGCGGCCGAACCTGACCAACGACGATGCCAAGGCGGTGGCCGAGTCGCCGCTGGTCAGCGACGTCGGCCTGCAGTTGGGCGGCAACGGGCCCTTCGCCGCCATCGAGCGCATGTCGTTCGGCGGCCAGGGCACCAAGCCGTTCGCGGTGATCGGCGCGACGTCCAATTTCGGCGAGCTGAACTTCATCCCGTTCCTGGCGGGTCGGTTCTTCGGCGATTTCGAGGTCCAGAACAGGCGCAACGTCATCGTGCTCGGCTACTCGCCTGCCGAGGCGCTGTTCCTGACGCGCGGCATCGACCCGATCGGCAAGGTCATCCGCGTCGGCCGCGACTCCTACACCGTGGTCGGCGTGATGGACAAGCGCCCGGCCGCACTCGGGGACGCCAACGGTTTCGCGGTCATCCCCTGGACGACCTACGAGAAGCGCTACCCGACGCCGCGGCTGCGCGGCATCCTGTTCCGCCCGCTCACGCTCGTGGTCTCGGCGGCCGAGGGCGTCAACGTGGATCAGTTGCGCACCGAGATCGAAACGATCATGCGCACCCGGCACCGGCTGAAGCTCGGTGAGGAGAACGATTTCGACACGGTGACCGCCGACTTCATCGTCGGGTTCCTGCGCCAGTTCACCCAGGCTGTCGTGCTCGCGCTGTTCGTCATCTCGTCGATCGCACTCATGGTGGGGGGCATCGGCGTGATGGCCATCATGACCATCTCGGTCACCGAGCGGACGCGCGAGATTGGCGTGCGAAAGGCCCTCGGCGCGCGCCGCCGCGAGATCCTCGTGCAGTTCCTCATCGAGGCGGTGTTCCTGACGATGCTCGGGGGACTGCTGGGGATCCTGCTCGGCGCCGGCATCGGGTATGCCGTCAACGTCTTCGCCGGCTTCCCCGTGGCGCTGCCTTTCTGGTCGTTCGCCCTCGGCGTCGGCTTCTCGGCCACCGTCGGCATCCTCTTCGGCATGCTGCCGGCCATCAAGGCCGCCAAGCTCGACCCGATCGAGGCGCTCAGGTACGAGTAGGCGGGGCTCGGGGCTGGGAGCTGGGAAGGGCGACACGCCCATCTCACCCTTTGGCGTTTCGCCCTTCGGCCTTTCGCCTTTCGGACCTTTGCCGTTTTCGTCATTCCCGGCATCGCAGCATCGCGGCATTACGAACAAGGGGCGGGGGCTCGGCGAATGCCGAGCCTTCCGCCCCTTGTTCGCGTCACGGCTCTGTCATAGCATCGCGGCGTGTAGCTCTTTCCCCCCTTCGAGGGTGCTCATGCCCACCTATGCAGCGGCGTCCATTCGCAACGTGGCAATCGTCGGCCACAACGGTTCCGGCAAGTCCCAACTGATTTCTGCCCTGCTGTTCACCGCAGGCGCCACCACCCGGCTCGGGCGTGTGGACGACGGCACGGCGCCGACCGACTTCGACGAGGAAGCGATCGCCCGCAAGCACACCCTGGCCGCCACGCCCGCGTGGCTGGACTGGCAGGGCACCAAGGTCAACCTGGTCGACACGCCCGGGTTCGGCAATTTCCTCAGCGAGACGGGCGCCGCCCTCCGCGTCACCGACGCCGCGCTCATCGTCGTCGACGCCGTGGCCGGTGTCGAGGTGCAGACCGAGCGCGTGTGGCAGATCGCCGAGGACGAGCGGTTGGCGCGCTTCGTGGTCGTCAACCGTCTCGACCGCGAGCGCGCCAGCTTCGCGCGGGCGCTCGAGGACCTGCACTCGACGTTCGGTCGCACGCTCGTGCCGGTGCAGCTGCCATTCGGCGAGGAGAAGGGGTTCCGGGGCGTCATCGACCTCATCGCGCAGCGGGCCTACACCTACGAGGGCGGCACCGGCAAGGGCAAGCCCGTCTCGATTCCCGAGAGCCTGTCGGCCGAAGCCCGGAGTGCCCGCGAGGCCCTGGTGGAACTGGTTGCCGAAGCCGACGATGAGTTGATGTCGCGGTTCTTCGACGAGGGTACGCTCACCGACGACGAACTCGTCGCGGGCCTGCGGACCGCCGTGAGCAAGGGCGCCATCGTGCCGGTGTTCTGCGCCTCCGGGCTCGAGAACATCGGCGCCGACCGCCTGCTCGAGGCGTGCGTGCAGTACGCGCCGTCGCCACTCGCCCGTCCGCTGGCGGGAGTGGCCACGGCCTCGGGCGCCGCCGTGACGATCGCGGCCGACGAGACCGCGCCCGCGCGCCTCTTCGTGTGGAAGACCGTGGCCGACCCCTTCGCCGGGCGCATTTCGCTCTTCCGCGTGGTGTCGGGCGTCGTGAAGAACGACACGACGATGACCAACCTGGGGCGCGGGTCGCAGGAGCGCATCGCGCACCTGCTGGCACTGCAAGGCAAGGCGCAGGCGCAGGTGAACGAGCTGCATGCCGGCGACCTCGGCGCCATCGCCAAGCTGAAGGAGGCCCAGACCGGAGACACGCTCGCCGAGAAGGCCACCGACGTCGCGCTGCCGCCCATCGCCTTCGCGGCGCCGCTGATGTCCTACGCGCTCGAGCCGAAGACGCGCGGCGACGAGGACAAGATCAGCACGGCGCTGCACCGGCTGCAGGAAGAGGATCCGACCATCCGGACCGACCGGGATCCGCGCACGCACGAGCAGCTGATCTCCGGGCAGGGCCAGATGCACCTCGAGGTCACCGTCGCCAAGCTGAAGCGGCGGTTCGGCGTCGAGGTGACCCTCAAGCTGCCGCGCATCCCCTACCTGGAGACCATCACCGCCGGGACCGAGGCCCACGGCCGCCACAAGAAACAGACCGGTGGACACGGCCAGTTCGGCGACTGCAAGATTCGCGTCGAGCCGCTGCCCCGCGGGTCCGACTTCCAGTTCGAGGACGACATCTTCGGCGGCTCGATCCCGCGGCAGTACGTGCCTGCCGTCGAGAAGGGCATCCAGGAAGCGCGCCTGCGCGGCTTCCTCGCCGGCTTCCCGATGGTCGACTTCAAGGCGACGGTCTTCGACGGATCCTTCCACCCCGTCGACAGCAACGAACTCGCGTTCAAGATGGCCGGGGGCATCGCGTTGCGCGACGCGATGACGCGCTGCAAGCCGGTGCTGCTCGAGCCCATCATGCAGGTCGAGGTCCACGCACCCAGCGAGTTCGCCGGTGATCTGATGGGCGACCTCAACGGGCGGCGCGGACGCATCAGCGGCATGGAGGCGCGCGGCCAGGCCACGGTGATCAAGGCCCAGGTGCCGATGGCCGAGATGCTGACCTACGAGCAGCACCTCACGTCGGCGACCGGCGGACGCGGCTCGTACAACATGGCCCACTCCCACTACGAGGAAGTGCCCGCGCACCTGCAGGCCAAGATCGTGGCTGCCCACAAACCCGATCACGTGGAGACGGAAGCCTAGGCGACTGACGTCTACAAGTCTCAGGTCTCAGGCAGGACGTCCCTCCTGAGACTTGAGACTCGAGCCTGGGCGCGTGACGATTCCGCGACGCCGAGTTGCGCTAGGCTTGTCGGCGATGACTCGCCGTCGCCTCGTCCTCGCCTCCTCGTTGCTCTGCGCCGCCGCGTGGGCTGTCGCACCGATCGCGCAGGTGCCCTCGCCGGCCTCCACCGCGAACCTGAAGTGGTTCAAGGGCAACACCCACACGCACACCCTGAACAGCGACGGCGACAGCACGCCCGACGAGGTCGTGCGCTGGTATCGCGACCACAAGTACAGCTTCCTCGTCCTCACCGACCACAACTACCTCACCTCGGTCGATGGGCTGAATGCGCTCCACGGCGCCGACGACAAGTTCCTCGTCATCAAGGGTGAGGAGGTGTCGAGCGGATTCGCGGGCAAGCCGCTCCACATCAACGCGCTCGACCCGGCCCGCCTCGTGCCGGCGACGCGCGAGGGCGCCAGCGTCGCCGAGGTCCTGCAGAAGAACATCGACGCCATCCGCATGGCCAACGGCGTGCCGCACATCAACCACCCGAACTTCGGCTGGGCGATCACGGCCGACGACCTCGCGCAGGTGCGCAACAACCGCCTCTTCGAGGTCTACAACGCGCACCCGATGGTCAACAACGTCGGCGGCTCCGGCCACCCGAGCCTCGAGCAGACCTGGGACGCGCTGCTCTCCCGCGGCATCCTCCTGTTCGGCCTCGCGACCGACGATGCGCACGAGTTCAAGAAGCTCGACGACCTGGCATCGTCCCGCCCCGGCATGGGCTGGGTGATGGTGCGCGCCGAAAAACTCGAGGCGAGGGCGATCGTGTCTGCGCTGGACCGCGGCGACTTCTACGCCTCCACGGGGGTCGAGCTCGACGACTACCAGGCCTCGACCTCCGCCATCACGATCAAGGTGAAGCAGCGCTTCTGGGGCAGCGGCCGCGAGGACAACATGAAGGCCGGCTACCGCATCGAGTTCGTCGGGAAGGGCGGCGCGGTGCTGCAGGACGTGCAGGGCACCGAGGCGAGCTACGCGATCAAGGGGTCGGAGGGCTACGTCCGCGCCCGCATCACGCAGTCGGACGGCAAGATGGCCTGGACGCAGCCTGTGATGGTCGGGCGGTAGAACAGCTCGCCGCTCAGGGCTCAGAAAAGCACTCACGCAGGGCGCAGGCGCTCTGAGCCTCGAGCCGGAAGCCTTGAGCCCCGTGGGTTCTCGCGAGCGGACGCGCTTGTGTTGGGCGTTCTGGTGAGGCGTTAAGCGTTAAGCGCTAAGCGCTAAGCGTTAATCCGGCAGCCGGCCCGGGTCGTTCCGGTCGTACCGGGCGTGGCCCGACGAGAACGCTGGCGGGGCCTTGGGCCTCTCGCGGGCGGCGGGGTCGAGTTCCGGCCCGTCGAACATCGTGGAGCGGATACGCTCGCGCTCCCCTCGCGCCATGCCCCCGAGGTCGGCGAACAGGCGTAGCCCGAGGAAACTCCACAGCATCCCCTGGATGCCGAAGAAGTACGTCAGCGGCAGGCCGATCAGGATCGAGACGAGGACCACGCTCGCGCGACTGGCCTGCCAGGCGATGCCCGTTTCCAGCCACACCGGCGAGCGCACCGGCGCGATGATCGTGTCGAGGATGGCGGCCAGCAGGAGGCCGCTGGCCATGGGTCGGCCGCGGGCCGCCAGCGTGGCGAGCAGGTCGTCCGGGGGGCTGAGGCGCAGCGCGAGGCCGGCGAACCCGATTCCCCAGGCCAGGCAGACCAGGATCATCGCGAGCGCGCCCGGGATGCTGCGTCGCGTCCGCACCAGCCGCGCCCGCACATCGGGTTCGTCGGCAGAGGCCCGCCAGGCGACCACTAGGCGCACCCCCAGCAGTGCCAGCGCCAGCACGGTCTCCGCGAGGAACAGGAGCACGGCCACGCCGTAGTGCTCCTGCTGGACGAGCGCCGCCGACGGGAACACGAAGGCCACGATGGACCAGAGGCCATGGCCGGCGCCGAAGCGGAGACCGAGGGGCAGCGCGGCGCGAAGGGCCATACCGGAACCTAACGCGACGGGCATGCCCCCCGAACAGCCGGGCGCGGCAACCGGGGGGCGAGCGCAGGCGCCAGAAACGACAAGGGCCGCGTCCGGGGGACGCGGCCACGTGCCGTGCTCGATGTCGTTGCCGGCTCCGGGGAGCCGGCCGCGCGAGGCTACTCGGCCTTCTTGGCCGACTTCCGGGCCCGCTTGGGCTTGTCGTCGCCCTCGGTGGCGCCCTCGTCCTGCAGCTTCTTCACCGCAGCCCTGGCACGGCCGCGGATGCCCTTGGGCTCCTCGGCGGCCTCGGCCGTCGGGACGTCGGCGTTCGGATCGTACTCGCTGCCGATCAGCTCAATCTGGGCGACCTCCGCCGCGTCGCCGCGGCGATGCCCCAGCTTGAGCACGCGGGTGTAGCCACCCGGACGCTCCACGAACCGCGGCGCGAGGGTGTCGAACAGCTTGGTGACGACCTTGGCGTCGGCGATGTCGCGGGCGACGAGGCGTTCCGCAGTCATGCGGCGGATGCGCTTCTCCTCGTCGGTCCCCTGCGTGCCGATGCTGCGCTTGGCAATCGAGATGATGCGCTCGACGTAGGGGCGCAGTTCCTTTGCCTTCGGCACCGTGGTCTGGATCCGCTCGTGGCGGAGCAGCGCCTGGGCCTGGTTGCGCAGGAGGGCGATGCGGTGCTCGGTGACGCGCCCGAGCTTGCGGTGTGCAACTCCGTGTCTCATCGTTTTACTCGTCTCATCCGCAGGGGGTGCCGGCACGCCCGGGCCCGGGGCGACGGGCGGTGGGCTACCTGCAGCCCACGGCTCCGACGCCTGCAGCCCGACGCCTGCAGCCTGCCACTGGTCCTACTGAGGCTGCTCCACGCTCATGCCGAGGCTGAGACCCATGGTCTGGAGGATCTCCTTGATCTCGTTGAGCGACTTGCGGCCGAAGTTCTTCGTCTTCAGCAGGTCGTTCTCGGTCTTGGCCACCAGCTCCCGGATGGTCCGGATGTTGGCGTTCTTCAGGCAGTTGTACGACCGCACGGACAGCTCCAGCTCCTCGATGCTCTTGTCGAGGTGCTCGTTGCTCTCCTCGGTGAGCGTCGCGGGGGTGGCATCGCCGCCCTCGCCGACGACCACGTCGTCATCGTCGTCGCCGCCGAAGATGAAGAGGTGGTCGCGCAGCAGCTGCGCGGCCAGCTCGATGGCCTCGGTGGGCGAGATGGCGCCGCTGGTGCTCACCTCGAGCGTCAGCTTGTCGTAGTCGGTGTTCTGACCGACACGGGCCGACTCCACCAGGTAGTTCACCTTGCGGACGGGCGAGTGGGTCGAGTCGACCGGGATCCAGCCGATGCCGAGATCCTCGTCGAAGTTGCGGTCGGCCGCCACGTAGCCGCGCCCGTTCTTGAGGCGCATCTCCATGTACAGCTTGCCGCCCTCGGACACCGTGGCGATGTGCGCGTCGGGATCGAGGACCTCGACCGACTGGTCGACCTCGATGTCACGCGCCAGCACCGGCCCGGGCTTGTCGACCCGGAGGTACAGCATCTTGGTCTCGTCGCCGTGCAGCTTGAACGGGACCTGCTTGAGGTTGAGGATGATGTCGGTGGCGTCCTCCACCACGCCCTCCACGGGCGAGAACTCGTGCTGGACACCCTCGATCTTCACCGCAGTGATGGCCGCGCCCTCGATGGACGACAGCAACACCCGGCGCATCGCATTGCCGATGGTGGTACCCCACCCACGCTCGAACGGCTGCGCGGTGAACCGCCCGAACCGGCCGGTCTGGCTCTCGCGTTCGACGTCGAGTCGCTTCGGGCGCTGGAACCCCTTCCACAGCATCGATGTAGTCCTTTCCAGTCTGGGAACGGCGGACGGGGCCCGAGGACCACGCCGCCCGCCAGCGCAAGCGCCTTCCGGCGCCGCGCGTTACTTCGAGTAGAGCTCGACGATCAGCTGTTCCTGCACGGGCAGGTTGATCTGCTCGCGCGTCGGCAGCGACACCACGCGGCCCGACGAGGCGGCTGCATCGAGGGCGAGCCAGTCGGGAATCCCGCGGCCCTTCACTTCCTCGATGGCGTGGAGAATCGCCGGGTTCTTCTCGCTCGACTGCCGCAGGCTCACCACATCGCCCTGGCGCAGCTGGTAGGACGGGATGTCCACCTTCTTGCCATTGACGAGGAAGTGGCCGTGCTTGACCAGCTGGCGCCCCTGGGCCCGCGACGTCGCGAACCCGAGACGGTAGATGGCGTTGTCGAGGCGGCGCTCCAGGAGCTGGAGCAGCGTCTCGCCGGTGATGCCTCGCTGCCGGTCGGCGGCCTCGAAGTAGCGGCGGAACTGATTCTCCAGCACACCGTAGATGCGCTTGACCTTCTGCTTCTCGCGCAGCTGCAGGCCGTAGCCCACCAGCTTCGCCTTGCGGGCCTTGCCGTGCTGCCCCGGGGGGAGGTTGCGCTTCTCGATCGCGCACTTCTCCGTGTAGCAGCGCTCTCCCTTCAGGAAGAGCTTCATGCCCTCACGCCGGCAGAGACGGCAGACGGGTCCGATATATCGAGCCATGTAACTCTCGTGTCCTTCTCACGACGCGCGCCGGAGCGCGCGGAACAGCACGCCGTGGGCGTGCCCTCCCTTTTGTACGACCGTGGTCGCCCGCGGCGCGCTAGACGCGACGCTTCTTGGGCGGCCGGCAGCCGTTGTGCGGAATCGGCGTGACGTCGCGGATGGTCTTCACGTCCAGCCCGACGTTGGAAAGAGCGCGGACGGCCGATTCGCGACCCGCACCCGGTCCCTTCACGCGCACCTCGACGGTGCGCATGCCGACGGCCTTGGCGGCCGTGCCGGCATTCATCGCCGCCTGCGTGGCGGCAAACGGCGTGCCCTTGCGCGATCCCTTGAAGCCGATCGCCCCGGCACTCGACCACGACACGACGTTGCCCTCGGCATCGGTGATCGTCACCAGCGTGTTGTTGAACGAGGCCTGGATGTGGGCCACGCCGCTGTGGACGACCTTCTTCTCGCCGCGCTTCTTGAAGACCTTCTTGCGGCCTGCTGCCTTCTTCTCGTCTGCCATGGTCCTACACCGTCTTCTTCTTGGCGATCGCGCCCTTGCGCGGACCCTTCCGGGTGCGCGCGTTGGTCTTGGTGCGCTGGCCGCGCACCGGCAGGCTGCGGCGGTGCCGCAGGCCGCGATAGCAGCCGATCTCCATCAAGCGCTTGATGTTGAGCGAGATTTCCTTGCGGAGGTCGCCCTCCACGCCGCCCACGTCCTCGATGACCTTCGAGATCGACCGGACATCCTCTTCCGTGAGGTCCTTGACCCGCACGTCCGGGCTCACGCCCGAAGCCTTCAGGATGTCACCGGAGCGCTTCCGCCCGATGCCGAAGATGTAGGTCAGCCCGATCTCGACGCGCTTGGTACGCGGAAGATCCACACCTGCGATACGTGCCATGCCCTATCCCTGCCGCTGCTTGTGCTTCTGGTTGTCGCAAATCACCCGAACGACCCCGCGCCGCCGGACGATCTTGCACTTCACGCAAATGCGCTTCACCGATGCTCTGACCTTCATGTCTCTCGCTCTCGGCCGGACTCGAAGAGCCGACCCTACCTGCCGTCGTCGTCGTTCTGCCGGCGGCCACCCGGTTCGAGCCGCCCGATGATCCGGCCGCGCGTGACGTCCAACGGCGACACCCGCACAACCACCCGATCCCCCACCAGGATCCGCACGAAGTTGCGGCGGATGTCCCCGGTGCCGTGCGCCGTGATCACGTGCCCCGAATCGAGGCTGACGCGATAGAGCGCCTGCGGCAACTGCTCGATCACCGTGCCGCGCAGTCCCTCACTCATGCTGCCACCGGCCGTTCGAAATCCCCGACGTACAGAATCCCGAACCCGCCAGCCGCCCCGTCAGCGGCCTGCCGCCACCGCTGCGGACCGAAGCGTCAGGATCTCGACGCCGTCGGCAGTCACCGCCACCGTGTGCTCGAAGTGCGCCGACAGCTTCTCGTCCACCGTGATGGCCGTCCAGCCGTCCGACAACACCCGCACCCCGGGCTTCCCCACGTTCACCATGGGCTCGATGGCCAGCACCATGCCCTCGGCCAGCCGAGGCCCGCGGCCCCCCGGACCGTAGTTCGGGATCTGCGGCTCCTCGTGGAGCTTGGTGCCGATCCCGTGGCCCACGAACTCGCGCACCACCGTGAACCCCTGGGCCTCCACGTACTCCTGCACCGCCTGCCCGATGTCGCTGACCCGGGCTCCGGGCTTCACCGCATCGATCCCCCGGTACAGCGAGGCCTCCGTCACGTCCAGCAGGCGCTGGGCCTCGGCGCTGATCGCCCCGACCCCCACCGTCACCGCCGAGTCGCCGTAGTACCCGTCGAGCTTCACCCCCATGTCGATCGAGAGGATGTCGCCCTCCACCAGCGTCGTCGCCGAGGGGATCCCGTGGACCACCTCGTGATTGCGCGACGCGCAGATGGTCGCGGGAAACCCGCGATACCCCTTGAACGCCGGCTGTGCTCCGGCCTCGCGCACCAGGCGCTCGGCCTCCGCGTCAATCTCCGCCGTCGTCGCCCCGGGCACCACCATCGCACGGAGCGCCTCGAGAATCCGCGCCACCAGCTGGTTGGACGCCCTGAGCTTCACCAGCTCGTCCGCCGACCGGCAGGTGATCACCGCGCCTCTCCCTGCACCACGCCCATCGCCGAGACCAGCGCGCCCTGCATCGCCGCCGCCACCGCATCGGGCGCCAGGTTGCCGTCGATCGTGAAGAACGTCGGGCGGTCGCGGTAGAAGTGCACCAGCGGCGCCGTCTGGTCCTCGTAAATCTGCAGGCGGTTGCGCACCACCTGCTCGTCGTCGTCTGCCCGGGTCACCAGGGCGCCGCCACACGTGGCGCACACCCCGAGGTCCGGCTTGGTCGGGTCGGCGTTGGTGCCGCACACGCTGCACACCCGCCGCGCATGGAGCCGTCCGACCAGCACTTCCACCGGCACCACGATGTGCAACACGGTGAGCGGCGACCGCCCGGCCATCATCCCGTCCAGCGCTTCGGCCTGTCCGACCGTGCGCGGAAAACCATCAAGGATAAACCCGAATGCCACGTCATGTCGAGAGAGACGTTCCTCGACGATGGCAATGGCCACCTCGTCGCTGACGAGATGGCCCTGATCGATGCGCGCCTTGGCTTCGAGCCCGAGCGCCGTGCCCGCCGCGGCCGACTCCCGGAGGATGTCGCCCGTCGAGACCTTCGGCACGCCGTAGTGACGGGCCAGCCGGCTCGCTTGGGTTCCCTTGCCGGCCCCCGGGGGGCCGAGCATGACCACGTTCAGACCAGGTCGAGCCAACGGGCGGCCTACCCTCTCCGTCCGCGGATGCGGGTCTTCTTCATGAAGCCGTCGTAGTGCCGCATGATCAGCTGCGACTCGAGCTGCTGTACCGTATCCATCGCCACGCCGACGACGATGAGCAGCGACGTGCCGCCGAAGAAGAACGTCACGCCGAGGCCGTTGGTGAACCAGCCCGGCAGCGCCGCGTCGAGCGTCTCGCCGATGAACGGAATCGGGGCCACCTTGAAGCCGCTGATCAGGAACTCCGGCAACAGGGCCACGGCCGCCAGGTACAGCGCCCCGACCAGCGTGATGCGCGTCAGGATCAGGTCGATGTACTCCGCCGTCCGCTTGCCCGGGCGGATGCCCGGGATGAAGCCGCCGTACTTGCGCATGTTCTCCGCCACATCGTCCGGGTTGAAGACGATGGCCGTGTAGAAGTACGCGAAGAAGATGATCAGCGCCACCTGCAGCAGGTTGTACAGCGGCATGCCCCACGCCAGCTGCTGGGCCACGCGCTGCACCCAGCTCTCCGGCGGGAACATCCCGGCGATGGTCGCGGGGAACGCCAGCAGCGACGAGGCGAAGATCACCGGCATCACGCCGCCGGTATTCACCTTCAGCGGGATGTGCGTGCTGGACCCGCCATACATGCGCCGACCGACAACGCGCTTGGCGTAGTGGACGGTGACGCGCCGGTGGGCGCGTTCCACGTACACGATCGCGGCCACCACGGTGATCATCACGAGCAGCAACAGCGCCAGCCGCAGCAGGCCAATCTCGCCCGTCTTCAGCTGGTCGAGCGTCGTCATCACCGCGCGGGGCAGGCCGACGACGATGCCCGAGTAGATGATGAGCGACATGCCGTTGCCGACGCCGCGCTCGGTGATCTGCTCGCCCAGCCACATCACGAACACCGACCCGGTGGTCAGCGTGAGCACCGTCAGCAGGCGGAAGCCCCACCCCGGCTCGTAGACGAGCGGAAGCCCCCCGGCGACGTTGGTCTGGCGCTCGAGGAAGATGGCGATGCTCAGGGCCTGGACGACCGAGAGCAGGATCGTGCCGTAGCGGGTGTACTGCGTGATCTTGCGGCGACCGAGCTCGCCTTCCTTGGAGATCCGCTCCAGGGTCGGCCACACCACCGTCAGCAGCTGCAGGATGATCGACGCACTGATGTACGGCATCACGCCGAGGGCGAAGATCGTCACGCGCGACAGGTTGCCGCCCGAGAACAGATCGTAGAGGCCGAACATCGTGTTACGCGCCTGCTCGGCCAGCAACGCGAGCGCCTCGGTGTTCACGCCGGGCGTCGGGATGTGGTGGCCAATGCGGAACACGCCGAGCAACCCCAGCGTGAACAGCACCCGGAGCCGGAGCTCCGGGACGGCGAAGATGTTCCTCAAGCTATCCATCGGTCTTCTCGATGCTCGCCAGCCGTCGGCCTCTGGCCTCGGGCCTTGGTTCGGGACGGGAGCGCCGGCGCTCGGCGCCAGGCGTTGCTCCCGTGGTTGTCTGGGCCGCCTTGGTCGAACGGAGCCAGCCTCTCGACGTCAGGCGCCCCTGGCGTCGACGACAGGGCCGGCCGTCCGATCGCAGCCTTACAGCGTCTCCGCCGTGCCGCCTGCGGCCTCGATCTTCTGGGCCGCCGCACCGCTGAACTTGTGGGCGCGGACCGACAGCTTCTTGGTGATCTCGCCGCGGCCGAGCACCTTGATCTTCTGGCTCCCCTGCGCCAGGCCCTGCCCGTGCAACACCTCGGGCGTGACCTCGGTCCCCGCGTCGAACAACGCCTCGAGCTGGTCGAGGTTGATCACCGCGTAGTCCGTACGGAACAGGTTGGTGAAGCCGCGCTTCGGGAGCCGGCGGTGCAGCGGCATCTGGCCGCCCTCGAACCCGCGCTTGCGCTTGAAGCCCGAGCGCGACTTCGCGCCCTTGTGGCCACGACCGGCCGTCTTGCCGTTGCCGGAACCCTGGCCGCGGCCGACGCGCTTGGTCGAGTGGGTAGCGCCGTCTGCCGGCTTGAGATCGCTGAGATCCATGTCTGTCTTCCTGTCGGCTCCCGGCCCCCGGCCGTCGGCCTTCTAAGGCGACGCCTAGGCGTCGGCCACGGTCACCATGTGGCGGATCTTCTGGATCATGCCGCGCATCGCGGGGTGATCCAGCACTTCCACCGTGTGACCAATCTTGCGCAGGCCCAGACCCTTGACGATCTCGCCCTGCTTCTTGTCGTAACCGATCGTGCTGCGCACGAGCGTCACCTTCAGGGTCTTCCCCTTGGGCGCCGCCGGCGCGGCCGGCTTCTGTCGACGAGTGGTTTCCGGCATCACGTCCTCAGGCGTTGACCAGTTCTTCGGTCGTCTTGCCGCGCAGCCGCGCGATCGCGGCCGGGTCCTTCAGACCCTTCAGGCCGGCGAAGGTGGCGCGCACCACGTTGTGCGGGTTGGCCGACCCGAGTGACTTGGTCAGCACGTTCTGGATGCCCGCGGCCTCGACCACCGCGCGCACGGCGCCACCGGCGATGATGCCGGTACCGTCGGGGGCGGGCTTGAGCAGCACGCGACCGGCGCCGAAGCGGCCGGTGACCTCGTGCGGCACGGTCGTGCCCTTGAGCGGCACGCGGATGAGCGACTTCTTGGCCGCCTCGATGCCCTTCTTGATGGCCGAGGGCACTTCCTTGGCCTTGCCCATGCCGAAGCCGACATGGCCAGCGTTGTCACCGACGATGACCAGGGCGCTGAAGGACAGGTTCTTGCCGCCCTTGACCACCTTGGTCACGCGGTTGATGGACACGACGGTGTCCTTCAACTCGAGCTGGCTCGCGTCGATGCGATCGCGGAATTCGTACATGTCAGTCCTCAGAACTCGAGGCCGGCTTCGCGCGCGGCTTCGGCGACGGCGCGCACGCGCCCGTGGTACAGGAACCCGCCGCGGTCGAACACGACACGGGTGATGCCCTTCTCCTTCAGCCGCTCGGCGAGGATCCGGCCCACCGCGGCCGCGCCCTTGACGTTGCCGCCGCTGGCGCCCTCGGCCAGCTGGTCCTTCACGGCCGACTCGGTCGTACCGGCCGACGCCACGGTCGTGCCGCTGGCATCGTCGATGGCCTGCACGTAGATGTGCGCAACGCTGCGGAACACGGCGAGGCGCGGACGGGCGGCGTCACCGGCCAGCTTCTTGCGCAGGCGCAGGCGGATGCGCTCGCGGCGGTCCTTCTTGGTTTCGATCTTCACGGCAGCTTCTCCGCTTCAGGCGCGCGTTACTTCGCGCCGGCCTTGCCGGCCTTCTTCTTGAGCACTTCGCCGGTGAACCGGACACCCTTCTGCTTGTAGGGGTCCGGCTTGCGCAGCGACCGCATGTTGGCAGCCACCTGGCCGACCAGCTGCTTGTCGATGCCCGTCACCGTCACGTGGGTCTGCTTCTCGATGGCCACATCGATGCCCGTGGGCAGCGGGAAGACCACCGGGTGCGAGTACCCGAGCGCGAAGTGCACGTCGCGCCCCTTCACCTCGGCACGGTAGCCCACGCCGACGATGTCGAGCTCGCGCTTGAAGCCCTCGGACACGCCCTGCACGGCGTTGGCCACCAGCGTGCGGCCCAGTCCGTGGAACTTCCGCTGCTCACGCGCCTCGCCGACGCTCGCGACGACCTGCCCGTCCTCGAGCACGACGGTCACGCCTGGCGGCAGCGCCTGCGTCAGCTGGCCCTTGGGGCCCTTCACCTCGACCAGACCGTCCTTCAGCGTGACCTGCACACCCTTCGGGACGGGGATCGGCTTCTTGCCAATTCGAGACATGTTCCTCAGTCCTTACCAGACGTTGCAGAGCACTTCGCCGCCGACACCCGCCTTGCTGGCCGCGCGACCCGTCATCACGCCCTGCGACGTGGTGAGGATCGACGTGCCCAGCCCGCCGAGCACCGTGGGCACCGACTCACGGCCGAAGTAGACGCGGCGGCCGGGACGGCTGACGCGCTCGAGGCCGGAAATCACGCGCTCGCCGCGCGGCCCGTACTTGAGGGCGATCCGCACCACCTTCTGGGGCGAGGCGGGGGTCGTGGGGTTGTCGATCAGCTTGAAGCCGCCGATGTACCCCTCGGCTTCAAGAATCCGGGCGATCTCGAGCTTCAGCTTCGACGCGGGCACGTCGACGCGCGTGTGGCGCGCCTGCACGGCATTGCGAATCCGCGTGAGCATGTCGGCAATCGGGTCAGTCATACCTGTTCCTTCGTGGGCCGGGCGCGGCGTGGGCCTCTCGACCCTCTCGCCTGCGCACCACGGCAGCGCGGTTCCCGGCGGCTCCTGCCGTCGCGGGCCTGCGCTCCCGGCCCTGTGTGGCTTACCAGCTGCTCTTGGTCACACCCGCGACTTCGCCTCGCAGGGCGAGCTCACGGAAACAGAGGCGGCACAGCGCGAACTTGCGCAGGTACGCCCGGGGACGGCCGCACCGCTTGCAGCGGTTGCGCGCGCGCACCTGGAACTTGTGCGCCTTCTCTTCCTTGGCAATCTTTGCGGTTGTCGCCATCTCAGCCCTGCCTGAACGGGAAACCGAGGAGCTGCAGGAGACGCCGCGACTCCTCGTCGGTCTTCGCCGTGGTGACCACGGTGATGTTCATGCCGCGCGGCTTGTCCACGCGCATGTAGTCGATTTCCGGGAAGAGCAGCTGGTCCTTCAGCCCGAGCGTGTAGTTGCCACGCCCGTCGAAGCCCTTCGTCGGGATACCCCGGAAGTCGCGCACGCGCGGCAGCGACATCGAGATCAGGCGGTCGAGGAAGTCGTACATCCGCTCGCCCCGCAGCGTGACCATCGTCCCGATGGGCATGCCCTGGCGGACGCGGAACTGGGCGATCGACTTCTTGGCGCGCGTGACCACCGGCTTCTGACCGGCAATCCGCTGCAGCTCGTCGGCCGCGACGTCCACGATCTTCGCGTTCGAGGTGGCCTCGCCGAGCCCGAGGTTGATCACGACCTTCGTGATCTTCGGGGTCGCCATCACGTTGGCGTACCCGAATTCCTTCTGCAGCGCGGACGCCACTTCACTGCTGTAGCGCTCCTTCAGCCGGCTCATTTGTCGATCACTCCGCCGTCCTTGCGTCGGCTGACACGGACCTTCCGGCCATCGCTCTCGACGCGCATCCCCACGCGGGTGCGCTTGCCCGAGGCCGGGTCCACCAGCATCACGTTGGAGGCGTGGATGGCCGCCTCCTGCTCCACGATGCCGCCCTGCACCTGCTTCTGGGGGTTCGGCTTCGTGTGCCGCTTCACGAGGTTCACGCCCTCGATCACCACCCGGTTGCGATCGGCATCCACCAGGGTCACCCGTCCACGCTTGCCGCGATCCTTGCCGGCGATGACGATGACCTCGTCGTTCTTGCGAATCCGCTTCAAGCCAGCCATTGCCTACAGCACCTCGGGCGCGAGCGAGATGATCTTCATGAACTTCCGCTCGCGGAGCTCACGCGCCACCGGCCCGAACACGCGGGTCCCGATCGGCTCGCCGTCGTCCTTGACCAGGACCGCGGCGTTGCGGTCGAAGCGGATGTAGCTGCCATCCTTGCGGCGCTGTTCCTTGCGCGTCCGCACGATGACGGCCTTCACCACCTGGCCCTTCTTCACGTTGCCGTCCGGCGCGGCTTCCTTCACCGACGCCGTCACGATGTCGCCGAGCCGCGCATAGCGCCCCGTCGACCCGCCGACCGGGTTGATCACCGAGATCTTCCGCGCGCCGGAGTTGTCGGCCACGTCCAGGATCGATCGCATCTGAATCATGGCGTTCTCCTAGAGGACCTTCGCCTGCTCGACGATGCGCGTCACCACGAACCGCTTGCGGCGGCTCAGCGGACGACTCTCGACGATCGCGACCGTGTCGCCGACCTTGGCCGTGTTCGCCTCGTCGTGCGCCATGAAGCGCGACGTCTTGCGCTGGCCCTTGCCGTAGACGTCGTGACGCACCTGACGCGTCACGGCGACGACGACTCCCTTGTCCATCTTGTCGCTGACGACGCGACCGACGATTTCTGCCTTGGCTGCCATAGCTCGCTTCCTGCTCTCTGCGCGGCGCGCCCTAGCGGGCGTCGGCCTTCTGACGCAGCACCGTCTTCACCCGCGCCAGGTCCCGGCGCAACTCCCGGATCTGGAGGGGGCGGTCCAGCTGCCCCATCGCCTTGCGAATCCGCAGGGTGAACAGCTCCTTGTCCAGCTCCGACGCGCGCTGCTGCAGCTGCTCGACGCCGAGGTCCTTGAACTCCGCTACCTTGGTCATCACGCCTGCTCCGCCGCGAACCGCGTCGCGAACTTGGTGTGGATCGGGAGCTTGGCCGCGGCCAGCTCCATCGCGCGCTTGGCCGTCGCCTCGTCCACCCCCTCCATCTCGAAGAGGATGCGACCCGGCTTGATCACGCACACCCAGGCTTCCGGCGCGCCCTTGCCCTTACCCATACGGGTTTCCTGCGGCTTCTTGGTGATCGGCTTGTCCGGGAACACCCGGATCCAGATCTTTCCACCGCGCTTGATGAAGCGGGTCATCGCGATACGCGCCGCCTCGATCTGTCGCGCGGTCAGCCAGCACGGCTCGAGCGCCTTCAGCCCGTAGTCACCGAAGCTGACGTCGGAGCCGCGCCAGGCCTTGCCTGTCATGCGCCCGCGCTGCTGCTTGCGGTACTTGACCTTCTTGGGCATCAACATGGCGATTCGTTCCTATCCCCGACCACCCGCGGCACGCCGCGGCGACCGGTACTGCTCCTCCTCGCGACCGAACTTGGGCACGAGGCGCTCTCCCTGGAAGAGCCACACCTTCACGCCGATCGCGCCGTACGTCGTACGCGCCTCGGCAAAGCCGTAGTCGATGTCGGCGCGCAGCGTCTGCAGCGGCAGCTGGCCGTGCAGGTACCACTCCGACCGCGCAATCTCGGCGCCGTTCAGCCGGCCCGACACGCGCACCTTGATCCCCCGCGCCCCGAAGCGCAGCGCCGACTCCACCGCCTTGCGCATCGCACGACGGAAGGCAATGCGCTTCTCGAGCTGCATGGCCACCGATTCCGCGATGAGCTGGGCGTCCAGTTCCGGCTTCTGGATCTCCTGGATGTTGATGAACACCTCGCGGTTGGTGCGCTTCTGCACCTGCGCCTTGAGCTTGTCCACCTCCGCACCCTTGCGGCCGATGATGATGCCCGGCCGGCTGGTGTGGATGTCGATCTTCAGCTTGTTGGCCGCCCGCTCGATCTCCACCTTCGACACACCCGCGTGCGCGAACCGCTTCTTCAGGTCGTCGCGCAGCTTGAGGTCCTCGTGGAGCAGCTTCGCGTAGTCCTTGTCGGCGAACCACCGCGACCGCCAGGTCTTGTTGAACCCGAGCCGGAACCCGTAGGGATGAACCTTCTGGCCCATGCGTCTCTCGTCCTATTCCTGAGTACTGGCGCCCGCGGTCTTGCGCGCGCGCGGCTGGGTGGGGGCCTGCGGGGCCCGGCGACGCACCGGCCGCTCCGCCACCTGCACCGTGAGGTGCGCCGTGCGCTTCACGACGCGGAAGGCGCGGCCCATCGGGGCCGGGCGCACGCGCTTGAACGAGGTGCCCTGGTCGGCGTATGCCGCCGACACGTAGAGCCGCTCGACGTCGCCGCCGAAACCCTCGGCCTGCTGCGCGTTGGCGATGGCCGACTTGAGCAGCGTATGGATGCTCTTGGCCACGCCCTTGGTCGAGAACTTGAGCGTCGCGAGTGCGCCGGTCACGTCCTTGCCACGAATGAGGTCCAGCACCAGCCCGGCCTTCTGGGCCGAGGTGCGGACGCTGCGGGAGGTCGCTGTCGCTTGCACCATGGTCGTCTCTCCCTACTTCCCGGCCTTCTCGGCCTTGAGCGGGTGGCCCTTGAACGCGCGCGTCGCCGCGAACTCGCCCAACTTGTGGCCGACCATGTTCTCGGTGACGTACACCGGCACGAACTTCTTGCCGTTGTGCACCGCGAGGGTGTGCCCGATCATCTCGGGAATCACCGTCGAGCGCCGCGACCAGGTCTTGACGACCTTCTTCTCGTTGGCGGCGTTCATCGCCTCGATCTTCTCGAGGAGCGGCGTGTCGATGAACGGGCCCTTCTTCAGCGATCTGCTCATGGTTCCGGCCTACTTCTGCCTGCGCGTGACGATGAACGCGTCGGTCGCCTTGCGGTTGCGCGTCTTGTAGCCCTTGGTCGGCACGCCCCACGGCGTCACCGGGTGACGGCCGCCCGAGGTCTTGCCCTCGCCGCCGCCGAGCGGGTGGTCCACCGGGTTCATGGCAACGCCGCGCACGTGCGGGCGCTTGCCCAGCCACCGGCTCCGGCCCGCCTTGCCGATCGACACGTTCTCGTGATCGACGTTCCCCACCTGACCCACCGTGGCGTAGCACTCCATGTTGACGAGGCGCACTTCGCTCGACGGCATGCGGAGCGTCGCGTACTCGCCTTCCTTGGCCACCACCTGCACCGCGGCCCCGGCGCTGCGCGCCATCTGGCCGCCCTTGCCGGGGCGGAGCTCCACGTTGTGCACCACCGTGCCCAGCGGGATGTTCTTCAGCGGCAGCGCGTTGCCCGGCAGGATGTCCGCCGTCGGGCTCGCCACGATCGCGTCGCCCACCTTCAGGCCCAGCGGGTGCAGGATGTAGCGCTTCTCGCCGTCGGCGTACGTCACCAGCGCGATGCGCGCCGAACGGTTCGGGTCGTACTCGATCGTCGACACCTTCGCCGGAATCTCCCGCTTGTCGCGGCGGAAGTCGATGATGCGGTAGGTGCGCTTGTGCCCACCGCCGCGCCACCACGACGTCAGCTCACCCTGGTTGTTGCGGCCACCGGACTTCTTCAGCGGCTCGGTGAGCGGCTTGTAGGGCTCGGTGGACGTGATTTCGTCGAAGGTCTGCACCGTCTGGAAACGGCGCCCCGCCGACGTCGGCTTGTACGTGCGAACTGGCATGGGGTCCTCGCTTACGCGATCTCCAGGATCTCGGGCACCTTCTGGTCGGCCTTCAGGCGAACGTAGGCCTTCTTCCAGTCGCTGCGGCGGCCCACGAACCGGCCCTGGCGCTTCAGCTTGCCGCGCACGGCGGCGGTGCGCACCGCGGCGACCTTGGCGCCGAACAGCTGCTCGACGGCGTTCTTGATCTCCACCTTGGTGGCGTCCACGTGCACCTCGAAGGCAAGCACGTTGCCCAGCTCGCGCTGGAGCGTGCTCTTCTCGGTCACGAGCGGCCGGCGGATGACGTCGGTGAGTTTCATGGTTCCTCGTCGATGACCTGTGGCTTGCGCCTCAGGCCAGCGCCTCCTGCAGGCGCGTCAGCGCAGCCTGGCTGGCGATGACCTTCGCGCAGTCCATCACGTCGCGCGCAGTCACCCGGTTGGCCTGCACGAGCTTGACGCCCGCCAGGTTGCGCGTCGACAGGACCAGCGCGTCGGCCGGCGCCACGTCGATCACGAGCGTCTTGCGGGTGTGCCCGAGCCCCTTCAGCAGCCGCGCGGCCTCGCGCGTCTTCGGCTCGTTCACCGCCAGCGCGTCCACCACGACCACCTGGCCGTCGCGCAGCTTGGCGGCCAGCGCATCACGCAGCGCACCCTTGGCCATCTTCTTGGGGAAGGCGTAGCCGTAGTCGCGGGGCTGCGGGCCGAGCGTCGTGCCGCCCTTGCGCCAGATCGGGTTGCGCACGTCGCTGACGCGCGCCCGCCCGGTGCCCTTCTGCTTCCACAGCTTGCGGCCCGAACCGGCCACGTCGCCGCGCGTCTTGGTCGCGTGCGTGCCCCGGCGCTCTTCGGCCTGCTCGTGCCTGACGGCTTCCCAGATCAGGTCCGTGCGCACACGATTGCCGAACACCTCGTCGCGCAGGTCGAGCGCGCCGACCTTCTGGTTGCTGGTGTTGACGACGTCGAGTTGCATTTACTTCTTCCCCTTCTTCGTCTCGACCTGCGGCACGCGCACCGGCTTGGCCTTGCGGGCCTTCCGGATCAGGACGATGCCGTTGCGCGGTCCGGGCACGGCGCCCTTGATCAGCAGGAGGTGGTTGTCGCCGTCCACCCGCACGATCTTCAGGTTGTGCACCGTCACGCGGTCGTAGCCCATGTGCCCGGCCGCGCGCATGCCCTTGACCACGCGCGACGGGTACGAGGAGGCGCCGATCGAGCCGGGGGCCCGGTGGAACATCGAGCCGTGGCTGGCGGCGCCGCCGGCGAACCCGTGGCGCTTCATGACGCCCTGGAAGCCCATGCCGCGGGACGTGCCGATGACGTCCACCACCTCGCCGTCAGCGAAGAGCGCGCTGGCGAGGACCTCGCTGCCGGCGGTCACGCCGTCACCCGAGATGCCCACCTCGCGACGCACGCGCGTCGGGGGGACGTTGGCCTTGGCGTAGTGGCCCTGCAGGCCCCGGCTCACCTTCGCCGGCTTGTCCTCGACCAGACCGATCTGCGCCGCGGCGTACCCGTCGCCCTGCGCCGTCTTGGTCTGCACCACCACGCAGGGGCCGGCCTTGATCACGGTGACCGGCGTCACGACGCCGTCAGCGCCGAACACCTGCGTCATCCCGATCTTCTTGCCGATGATTCCCGTCACCATCGTTGCGTTCTCACCTTCGGGGTCCGTCCACCGCGGCCAGCCCAGGCCCGCGGTACGCCAACCCAATCGTTGCGGGCCGCGCTCGTCGAGCGGACCCTACCAAGTCTCGCCAGACAGGGCGAGGGCTACTTGCCGTGTTCCTTGCCGAACGCCTTGATCTCGACGTCGACGCCCGCGGGCAGGTCCAGCTTCATCAGCGCGTCCACCGTCTGCGGCGTCGGCTCGAAGATGTCCACGAGCCGCTTGTGCGTCCGGATCTCGAACTGCTCGCGCGACTTCTTGTCCACGTGCGGCGACCGGAGCACCGTCCACTTGTTCTTCTCGGTCGGCAGCGGCACCGGCCCCGCCAGGCGGGCCCCCGTGCGACGCGCCGTGTCCACGATCTCCGTGGTGGACTGATCGAGCACCCGGGCGTCGTAGGCCTTCAGGCGGATGCGGATCTTTTCGCCAAATCCAGACATGTGCGTGTCTCTCGTCTCGGCTGCCGGCTGCGGGCGACAGGCACCCTGTCGCCCACGGCCTGTGGCCTGTTACTGCAGAATCTCGGTGATCGTGCCCGCACCCACCGTGCGGCCACCCTCGCGGATGGCGAACCGCAGGCCCTTTTCCAGCGCCACCGGTCCGATGAGCTCGATCTCCATCGCCACGT
>NZ_JBIINP010000099.1:0-15740 GCF_044337415.1 Luteitalea sp. | reverse complement strand
GCGCAGGGCGTGGTGCTGGCAGAGGCGCCTGGCGAGGCCCGCGTGCGGGCACACCCGGAACGGCTCGCACAGGTCATCGAGAACCTCGTCGACAACGCCGTCGCCTTCTCCCCGGCGCCCGGCACCGTGGAGGTGGGCGTGCGCGACGACGGCGCGCACGTGGTGGTGACGGTGGCCGACCGCGGCCCCGGCATCCCGGTGGAGCACCGCGCGCGCGTGTTCGAACGCTTCTTCAGTTATCGACCCGGCTCGACGACCAGCCGCCACGAGCACGCCGGGCTCGGTCTGGCGATCGCCAAGGCGATCGTCGAGGCCTACGGCGGCACGATCGGCGTCGGCGAACGTGAGGGCGGGGGCGCCCTGTTCGAGGTGCGCCTGCCACGGGCGTAGTTGCTGGGGGCTGGGGGCTGGGGGTTGGGGGCTGGGGGCTTGGGGCTTGGGGCTCACAGCTCAGAGCGCAGGGCTCAGGGAGCACGCCGCAGGACTGGAGGCTCAGGGCTCAGGGCTCAGGCAACACGCCGCAGGGCTCTGGGCATAGAGAGCACTGCACAGGGCTGGGGGCTCACGGCTCAGAGCGCAGGGCGCAGTGCACTCTGCCGGGCTGGGCGCCTGGGGCTGGGGGCTTGCACCCGCGTCAGCACGCAGGCTGGGCCGGATGTCCGACGGCGGCGCGGTCAGCACGCCGCCACCGGGGCTGGTGAGGTGGCCAGCAGGGCGACTCAGGCGCGGGCGGGCACGCCGGTGTAGGCCAGCCCTGCCGCCGTGGCAGGAGCGGCGGCGAGATCGAGCTCGCGCGCGATCGCATCGACGTAGCGATCGAGGGACGCGTGATCGCGCACGAACATGAGCGCGTGGTCGACCATGTGCTGCGTGCCGGCCGGGTTGCGCAGCAGCGACAGCACGCCGTCGGCGACCGACGGCCCCTCGGGCGCCTCCGCCAGGCAGGCGATCGGATGCTGCTCGAGGAACTCGCGCGCGCCGCCGCTCGGCCACGCGACGACGGGCACACCGCACGCCATCGCCTCGAGGTACGTGAGGCCCTGTCCCTCGTGCGCGAGCAGTGAGACGAACAGGCACACGTCGGCCGCGCGGTAGACGTCGGGCAGATCCTGGCGACGCACCTTGCCGAGCCACTCGATGGCGCCCGACACGCCGAGCGTCTCGGCGCGCGTCCGCAGGTGGTCCATGTAGCGCGGGTCGTCAGCCTGTCCGGCAATCGTCAGGTGCACCGCGCGCCCGAGCCGACGCAACTGCGCGACCGCGTCGATCGCCAGTTCCGGCCCCTTGCCGGGATGCAGACGGCCGACGAGCGCCAGGCGCACCGTCCCGCCCTGCAGGCCGTGACCCGTCCATCGCGAGGTGCCTGGCGCGAACGTGCTGCAGTCGACACCCTGCGGCTCCACGACGCCCATCGGGAACGGCACGCCGGCCTCGTGGGTCGTGCGCCGAGATGCCTCGGAGAGGTACGCCACGCGGTCGACATCGGTCGCACGCAGACGTCGGCACGCGCCGACCGCCCGCTCGATCGGGGCGCGCCATGCGGCGTGGTGCCGCGCGGCCGCATACGCAACCGGCCAGTCGTCGTTCACGGTGGCCACCACGGGCACGCCGGCACGCCGATAGGCGCGCAACGCACCGAGACCCAACCGACGCTGGCTCATCGCCAGCAGCACGTCGGGCCGCCCATGGCGCGCGATCACGGCGTCTACCGCGCGGGCGTTCCGCCAGGACCGCGTCAGGTGTCGCAGGCGGTCCGTTCGCGGGGCCTCGCCGAACGGCCGCACGAAACGCAGCGTCCGCGAGATGCCCGACTCCCCCACGTCGACGCCCGTCGTCATCACGTGCACGTCGTGACCGCGCGCCTGCAGGCCGCGGACCACGTCGAGGGCAAGCAGCTCGTAGCCGCCCAGCACGTCAGGCGGGTAGAGATTGGTGAGCACGTGGATGCGATGCGGCTGCGCGCCGCCGGCGCCGCGCGAACAGGCGCACGCGCTCAAGGGCAGCGCCGGCATGATCGGCGCCGTCCGCCTGTCGCAGTTGTGCCACGACGTCGAGAAGGCCGCTCTTGGCAAGGACCCCGTCCCGATCCCCGGGCTGCTCGTGGCCATCCAGATCGAGCTGCGCTCGGTGGAACGCCTGCTGACGACGGAATACGCGTGACAGGGTGCTGACACACTCCGCCCTGTAATTCAGAATTCAGAATTCAGAATGGAGAAGACGCCGATCTTCAAGCTCAGGACGCAGCGCTCAGAAAGCTCTCTGAGCCTTGAGCCCTGAGCCGTGAGCCGTGAGCCCTCGTTCTATTGCGGCAAGCCCAGCGCGAGCGCGAGCTGCGCGAGCGCCATGGTCTCGCCCTCGCTGACCTTCGCGAAGCCGATGCCCATGATGCCGCCCTCGCGCGAGGCGTTGGCAGTGGCCATGGCCGTGTCGAGCAGGAAGCGCGCGAACACCTCGGCCTCCGCAGGCGCCTTGGCGCGCACCAGTCCAAGCGCTGCCTTGCACCCGTCGACGAGCGCCGCCTGCGCCTCGGCCGGCGCGTTGGGGATGGACGGCATGGTCGGGCGCTGCCCCGCCACGAAGCGCGCGGCGAGGGTACGGACAATCTCGCTCGCCGAGCCGCCGGCGCCCTTGATCGCCTCGCCGGTCGCGGCGGCCTCGTCCGCGATGCCCTTCTTGCTGCTCAGGTCGCCGTACGTGATCGCGAGGGCCGCCATGAACGGCGCCGCCTCGATCTGCTGCCACTCGGCCGGGGTGAAGTCCTTGTCTGTCGCCATGCCGGCATCGTAGGCCGACACGGCGTGCGCGGGAACTCGACTGAGGTCGAGTCTATGCCTTGGGCGTGGGGCGCTCGGCCTCGACGAAGCGGGCGCCCAGCGTCGTGGCCACCACGCGCATCGTCTCGCGCTGGCGTTCCCGGGCGACGCCCATGGCGCGCGCCACGGCGACACGCGCGGCCGCCGGGTCGGCAGCGATCAGGACCGCACGGGCCGCGATAGCCGTCCCGGGCGTGTCGTCGATCTCGAACAGCCACTCCGACAGCCCGACGTCGCGCCACATCTGGCCCTTGCGCGTATCGGTCGGCTGCCTGACGTGGATGGCCGGCGTGCCGTTGGCCAGCGCGATGATCGGCGAGTGCATCTCGCAGCTGACCACCAGCGATGCCCGCGCATACGTGGACGCCGCCTCGTCGGTGCGCCAGTAGCGATCGCGCACCACCACAGCCGGCTTCACGTCGTCGGGCAACCCGTCGAACAGCAACGGCCGCAGCAGCGGCACCTGGTAGGTCATCTCCGGGCAGGCCAGCACCTTGCCGTGGCGTCCGCGCACCCAGGCCACGATCACGTCGCGCAGCTTGGCGTGGTCGCGCGCGGTGAACTCCTCGTTGACCTTCAGGCGGCGGATCGGCTCGGCCTCGCCACGCGCGGCGCCTTCGGTGATCCAGGGATACGGCGTGTAGCGCAGCCGCGGCACCACGCAGAGGAACCGCCCGGTCTCCAGTCCGTGGGCACGGCAGTAGGCGTCGGCCGTCGCGTCGTCGCGAATGTCGAGCGCGAACGTGCCGTCTGGCGCGAACGCCTGCGCGGGCACGCGCAGCGCGAGCGACGTCAGGTACTCGAGCGAGGCGGTCTCGCGCGTGAAGGCGAACGCAGCGCCCGCGACCACCTCCTGCATCGAGGCATCGAGCGTGTCGAGCGTGACACCGTAGATGCCGTACGGCTTGCCGAGGGCGCGGGCCAGCCGCAGCGACGAGGGCGACACGATGCTCGGGCCGGACCCGTGCATCACGAGGTCGGTGTCGCGCATGGCGGCCTCGACCTCGGTGCCCGACAGGTCCGGGCGCTCCGCCTGTTCGATCACCCGCACGCGCGGGAAGCGCGTGCGCAGCAGCCCACGAACGGCCTCGTTCAGGGGCGAGGCCCACAACGTCACGTCGACGTCGGGCAGGTGCTGCTCGAGCAGACGCAGCACGCCGGGCGTGTGGGCGACGTCGCCGATGTTGACCGTCTGCCAGGAGGAGCGCAGCAGGAGGCGCCGGGCGCGCGCCTGCCCCGACACCCGGTGTGAGGAGGCCGCCGCCAGCGTGCCGGCGACGGCCCCGAGGAATGCGCGACGGCCCGGCACGCGTCAGCCGACCTTGGCCGCGTCGAGCCGCGCGAGGACGGCCTGCTCGACCTCGTGCTCGATGGTCAGCAACTGCCGGCGCTCCGCATCGGCCGGCAACCCGGTGGCCAGCACCTCGGCGCGTCGACGCGAGGCGCCCTTCGCCTCGTCGGTCTCGATGTAGGCGTGCACGATGGCGCCGAAGTCGGCGCCGGTCCGCTCGGCCATCGTCGGCAGGAACGTGATGCCCGCGTGGTTGATCACGTGGTTGATGGCCACGGTGGCGATGATCTCGCGCTTGAGCGGGTGCTTGCCGAACGTGTCGGCATACCGCTCCTGCATGAGCGCCGGGAAGTAGCGATGGAGCAGCGGCAGCCCGGCCGGCGAGTCGGGGACGCCCGAGGCCAGCACCACGTCGTAGGCGTGCATCTTCGCCTGCCCGAGCAGCACGGCGAGCACCGGCCGCGGCAGCCCGCGCACGCGCAGCGGGCTGGCGAGCAGGCTCTCGCGCGTCGGCATCGCCTGATCCTCACGGCTGAAGATCCGGTTGGTGACCATCTGCTCGATCACCTCGACGAACGTGTCGTACTCGACGACGCTCCGCACGCTGTCGAGCGTGATGGCGCGCGCCTGGTTGCGGTTGTCGTCGAGCACCAGCTCCGACACGTCGTCGGTCATCTGCTTGAGGACGACGTTACGCGCATCCTTGCTGGCGATGACCTTCTCGCGCACGAGGATGTCGAGCAGGATCTTGAGGTTGACCTCGTGATCCGACATGTCGACGCCGCCCGAGTTGTCGATCGCGTCGGTGTTGCAGAGCCCGCCGCGCTCCCAGTACTCGATGCGGGCCTTCTGCGTCATGCCGAGGTTGCCGCCCTCGCCGATGACGCGGGCCTGCACGTCGCGCGCGTCGACGCGCACGCGGTCGTTGGCGCGATCGCCGACCTCGGAGTCGTCCTCGCTGCTCGCCTTGACGTACGTGCCGATGCCGCCGTTGTAGAGCAGGTCGACCTTCGCGGTGAGCAGGCGGCGGATCATCTCCTCGCCCGTGACCTCGTCCTGCTCGATGCCGAACAGCGCCTTCATCTGCGGCGACACCGGGATGGCCTTGGCGGAGCGATCGAAGATGCCGCCGCCCTCGCTGATCAGCGACGTGTCGTAGTCGCGCCACGTCGACCGCGGCAGCGCGAAGAGGCGCTCGCGCTCGGCGAACGTCTTCTCCAGGTCCGGATCGGGGTCGATGAAGATGTGCGCGTGGTTGAAGGCCGCCACCAGCCTGGTCACGCGGCTTCGCAGCGCGCCGTTGCCGAACACGTCGCCCGACATGTCGCCGATGCCGACCATCGTGAACGGCTCGGCCTGGATGTCCTGGCCCATGTTGCGGAAGTGGTGCAGCACGCACTCCCACGCGCCGCGGGCCGTGATGCCCTCCACCTTGTGGTCGTAGCCGTTCGAGCCGCCTGACGCGAACGCGTCACCGAGCCAGAACCCGTACTGCGCCGACACCGAGTTGGCCGTGTCGGACAGGTGCGCCGTGCCCTTGTCGGCCGCGACCACCAGGTACGGATCGGGCTGGTCGTACCGCACCACGTCGGGCGGATGCACGACCTGGCCGTCGACGATGTTGTCGGTGATGTCGAGCAGGCCGGAGATGAACTGGCGGTAGCGGTCGATGAGGTACTGGTCGAGCGCCGGCCGCTGCGGCAGCGTGCCCTTGAGCACGAAGCCGCCCTTGGACCCGACAGGCACGATGATCGAGTTCTTGACCATCTGCGTCTTCATCAGGCCGAGGACCTCCGTGCGGAAGTCGTCGTGGCGGTCGCTCCAGCGCAGGCCGCCGCGCGCCACCTTGCCGCCGCGCAGGTGGATGCCCTCGAGGTGCGGCGAGTGCACGTAGATCTCGAAGAGCGGGCGCGGCGACACCATGCCGGCCACCTTCGCGCACTCCACCTTCATCGACACCACGGGCCGCTCGGGCTTCTGGTAGGCGTTGGTGCGCACCACCGCCAGCAGCAGGTTCTCCACGCCGCGCAGGATCTCGTCGTCGAGCAGGCTGCCCACCTGCTGCAGCGCCGCGCGCAGCGCACGATCGGCCTGGTCGACGGCGGCCTCGCGATCGCCCTCGACGACCGGGTTGAAACGCGCGTCGAAGAGGCGGAACAGGGCCGCGGCCGCGGCGCTGTTGCGCACCATCACGCTGGTGATCGTGTCGGTGTTGTAGTTCGGGCGGACCTGGATGAGGTGGTTGCGCAGCGTGCGCAGCACCTCGACCTGGCGCCAGGTCAGGCCCTCGCTCGTGATCAGGCCATTGAGCGCGTCGTCGGTGGCACGCTTCTCGTGCAGGGCACGGAGCGCGTCGAGCAGGCGATCGGGTGCGTTGACGACCGACGCGATCACGCGCGGCGGGGCCTGGATGCGCAGGCGCTCCAGGAAGCCGGTGCGGTTGTCGGGCAGGATCAGCGGCAACGACAGCTCGTCGACGACCGGCAACCCGAGGTTCTGCAGCGTGCGCAGCGTGGCCGTGAGGCCGAGCGGCTTCGGGGCGAACAGCTTGATGGTGGCCTGCTCGGCGTGCTCGGGCAGCACGTTCATCTCGAGGCGCCCCTCGAGGGCCTCGAGGCGGCCGAGGTCCGCCGGCACTTCCTGCGGCGTCGTCGACTCGCGATAGAGGCCGCTGCGGCTCTCGAGGCGGACGTACTTGTTGAAGAGGCGGCGCCCCTCGAGCGTGCCGTAGGCGTGCTCGAGCTCGATGGCGGCCTGGTCCTCCCAGGTCGTGAGGCCCTGGCGGGCCAGCGTGCGCACCGTGTCGACGTCGATCGGCGCTTCCATCTCCGCGCTGTCGAAGTAGAAGACGATGACGGCCTTGGTGCCGAGGTCGGCCCACTCGGTGAAGAGGATCGGCCCGAAGGCCTCCTGCAGCGACGCGCGCAGCGTCGCCTCGGCCTTGGGCGAGTAGCGCACGTCGGAGAAGCCGACGGTGACGGCCGCGTAGCCCGTGCCCTGCCGCACGCCGACGGCGATCTCGTCGTCGCCGACCATCGTCACCATCTGCTCGACGATGGAGCAGAGGTCCTCGCGACGGGCGTAGAACAGCTCACGCTTCGGGAAGTGGTTGAAGATGGCCCGCGCCTCGCGCCAGGCGTGTGAATTCGGCGTCACGTGCAGCCCGTCGAGGATGTACGTGAGCTTGCCGTCGAGCACCGGGATGTCGGCGGCCTTGCTGGCGAACGCGCTCTTGGCGAAGCGGCCGATCGCCAGCGCCATGCCGGCCAGGCCGCCCTCGGGCGTCCACTCGCGGATGAACAGGTCCTCGAGCGGGCCGAGATGGTGGATGGCGCGCCCGTTGACGCAGTAATCGATGTCGATGATGCGGGTGTCGTCGGCAGCCGGTGCGAGGTTGCGCGTGATGTCGGCCGGCAGCCCGGGGAACACCGTCTCGAGCAGCGAGGGGTCCTTGAAGGCGCCGAGCGCGCTGTCGTCCTGCGGCTGCAGGTCGCCGTCGGGCCCGGGCACGTACCGCATCACGCCGAGCAGCACGAAGTTGTCGTCGACGAGCCACTTCAACAGTCGGCTGGAGCCCTCGCCGGCCGCCGCGTCGCCGTCGCGGCCGCGCACGCGCCCTGCCGCCGCGACCACCGCCGACTTCATCGCCGGGAAGTCGCCGACGGCCAGGAACACGCTCTTCAGCAGGCTGAAGATCTGGTGCTCGAGGCGACGCATCCGCTCGGTGCGCTCGATCCGCTCGATGCGGAACTGGCAGAACAGCTCCTGCGAGCCCTCCTCGCCGTGCGCGCCGACGTGGACCACGCGCTCCCACTGGCGGCGGACCGTCAGGCGGGGGTGGATTGCCGAGAAGACGCGCAGGCCCTCGTTCTTGAAGAAGTTGGTGAGGCTCTCGAAGATGAACGGCGCGTCGGGCGTGTGCGTCTCGACGATCGTCACCTCGTGCGGGCCGCCGTCGTGGCCGGCCATGGCGCGGTCCTCGGCCTCGTCGCAGTTGCGGACGGTGACGTGCAGGCCGGGGAGGCCGCGATAGAGCTGCACCTCGGGCGGCATCGTGTGCGCGACGAACCTGAAGTACTCTCCGAGTCGCGCCGCCAGTGCCGCCGCCGGTAGGCGGAACACCACGCTGTCGGGAATCTCGGCCAGGACCACGCCTGCGAAGGCGTGGAACAGGTCACGGTCGCCCTCGGGCGTCGTGTCGGCCGCGATGCGTTGGACGTCGTCGAGGATCTGGGCTCGCTTGGTCGGGTCGGCTGTGATCATGACGTTTGCTAATGGCCCCTATAACAATCGCTCATGCTATCGCGCTCCCTGAGGGGAGACAAGCCGGGCCCGGATGCACGCATCGCGGCGGCGTCATGAATGCGACGCCGGCGCGCGGACGCTGGTCTCGGATGGCCGTGGCGGTCCTGCTGGGGGCGGCCGTGCTCATCCCTTCCGCGTCCGCGAGGGCCGCGGGCGTGGCCTGGGAAACCGCCGTCGACCGGTACCTCGCCGGGGACCGGGCCGGCGCGGCGCTGCTGCTGCTGCAGGCGCCCGCCAGGGAGGTGACCCAGGGCGCCCGCGACGCGTACGGATCGTGGCGGATCCCCTCGGGCGATGCCGAGGCCAGGCGCCTGGTCATCAGGCGGCTCGAGGCGTCGGCCCTGCTGCCCCTCGAAGTGCTGATCGTCTCGGGCCGGACGGTCTCGGTGGCGCACGAGACGGCGCTCGAGGATGCCGCGCGCGACGCCCTCGATCGTCTCGACCCGTTCGACGATGGGGAGGCCGACGCTGCGGTGGGCGTGCGGGCGTTCCGTGACTGGGGCCGGCTCGCCTGGCTGCAGTACCTGGTCGGCGCCAGCCGCTTCCTCGACTTCCAGCGCGAGCAGAAGAACACGCGCCCGCCGGCGGGGCCCGAAGGGCTCGCGGCGCTCTCGCTGCTGCGTGGGGTCGCGCTGGAGACACGCGCCCGCCTGGCCGACGAGGCGCCCTCGGCCTCGGTCGCCATGAGCCAGCGTCGGCTGCCCCCGACCTCGCGCGTGCCCGGCATGTTGATCACCTTCGAGGAAGCCGGGCGCCAGTTCCAGAAGGCGCTCGAGGGGCGCCCCGGGGACCGCGAGGCGACGCTACACCTCGGGCGCATCGCCTTCGAGCGCGAGCAGCTCGACCTTGCCGAACGGACGCTCGCGCCGCTGCTCGATCAACCGTGCCGCGACGCGGTCTGCGGGCTCGCGTACCTGTTCATGGGTGAGATCGCCGAGGCGCGCCGCCAGCAGGACCGCGCGTCGACCTACTTCGCCAAGGCCTCGTCGGTGCCGGCGGTGCGGCAGACGGCGCTGGTGGCCATGATGCAGGCCTCGCTGCGGCGCGGGCAGTCGGGCGGCGCCTTCGACCTCACCCGGCAGTTCGCCACACCGGCGGCGCTGTCGCCCCGCCAGCCCGCCGACGCCTGGACCCTGTACATCGGCGGACGGCTCGCGCAGGCCGATGTGGTGCTGGTACACATGCTCACCGGGGTGCTGCCATGAGTCGGTTCACGTGGTGCGCCCGCCTCGGGCTGCCGTCGATCGTCGGCCTGGCCCTCCTGGGAGCCGAGACGTCGGCGCAGGACCAGCCGACATTCCGCGCGTCGGTGGACGTGGTGACCATCGACGCGTATGCGCATCGCGACCGCAAGCCGATCCCCGGCCTCACCGCCCGCGACTTCGTGGTGCGCGACAACGGCGTCGAGCAGCCGGTGGATTCGCTCGGCACGACCGACAGCGCGCACGTGATCATCGGCCTCGACCTCAGCGGCAGCGTCGACGGCCGCACGCTCGAGCAGCTGAAGTCCGCCGTGCGCACCCTCGCCGGACAGCTGACGCCGGCCGATCGCGTGTCGCTGTTCACCTTCTCCGATCGCCTGCGCCTGCTGTTGCGGGCCGCGACGCCCGGTGGCGACCTCGAGTCGGCGCTCGCGCGCTTCGCCGCGGGCGGCGCCACGCCCCTGCAGGATGCGATGGTGCTCGGCGCGGCGCTCTCGCTCGCCGACACGCGGCCGTCCGTGTTCCTCCTGTTCACCGACGGACAGGACACGACGAGCTGGACGTCGGCGGCGCGGGCGCTCGACGTGCTCCGCCGCACCAACGTCGTGGTGTTCCCCGTGGGCGCCGGGTTACCGGTGACGATCACGTCGGCGCCGTTTGCCGACGCCCTGACGCGGCAGCCCTGGATGGCGGCCACGCCGGGCGATGGCCTGCGCCTGCTGCAGTCGGCCGCCGACCTCACCGGCGGCGAGTTCCTGCGCGTAGAGAAGGACGCGAAGCTCTCGGAGACCTTCCAGGGCATCCTCGGCCAGTACCGGCAGCGGTACCTGCTCACCTACACACCCGCCACCACGGCGCCCGGCTTCCACAAGCTCGAGGTCCGCCTGCGCGGACGCCCGGGCGAGGTCGTGGCGCGCGAAGGGTACGTAGCGCGGTAGAGCCAGGGTGCCGGGTGCCGGGTGCCGGGTAGCGGGGTGCCGGGGACCGGGTACACTGGCGACGCGCCTTTCCCCCTGGAGCCACCACGTGTCCGTCCCGAGCACCCGTCGCGCCTTCCTGTCGTCCTCCGCCGCCCTGCTGGCCGCTGCCACCGTGCAGGGGCAGGGCACGCCAAAGCCTCCCGTCCTGCCGCGGCCGGTGCCGCTCGGCCTCGACAACTTCGCCGTCCGCGCCAGCAACTGGAAGGCGACGCGCCTGCTCGGCTACGCCGCGAGCCTCGGCGCCGACTCCCTGTTCATCAGCGACCTCGACGCCTTCGAGT
Organism: Luteitalea sp.; assembly: GCF_044337415.1. GTDB lineage: Bacteria > Acidobacteriota > Vicinamibacteria > Vicinamibacterales > Vicinamibacteraceae > Luteitalea. The sequence goes on along the minus strand of NZ_JBIINP010000099.1, from coordinate 4,868 downwards.
CGCTCGAGGAGCCTGCGCTCAAGAAGCTCAAGGAAGACGCGGCCGCGCGCTCCGTGACCATCCACGTGGGCACGTGGAGCGTGTGCCCGACGAGCAAGGCCTTCCGGCCGGCCAACGGCACCGCGGCCGAACAGCTCACGAAGGTCATCCGGGTCGCGCAGCAGGTGGGCTCCCCTGTCGCGCGCGTGGTGCTCGGCACCTGGGAAGATCGCCTGACGCCCGGTGGCATCGGTCGTCACATGGACAGCCTGGTCTCCGTGCTCAAGGGCGCACGCTCCCAGGCACTCGATGCCGGCGTGAAGGTAGCCATCGAGAACCACGCGGGCGACATGCGCGCCGACGAGGTGGCCGCGCTCGTCGAGATGGCCGGGCGCGACTTCGTGGGCGTGAACTACGACTCGGGCAACTCCCTCTGGACCCTCGAGAATCCCCTCGACGCCCTCGAGACGCTCGCGCCCTACATCGTCACCACGAGCCTGCGCGACGGCGTCGTCACCGAGATTCCGGCGGGGTGCCGCGTGAAGTGGACGGCGATGGGCGACGGCCAGGTCGACTTCGCGCGCTTCATGCCGCGGTTCGCCGAGCTGTGCCCGGGCGTGCCGATTCACATCGAGACGATCTCGGGCGTGGGCCGCGACATCCCGTTCCTCGAGGACGCGTTCTGGACGGCATGGCCGCGCCTCGAGGGGCAGAGCCTGGCGCGGTTCCTGCGCGTGATGCGTCGCAAGGCGCCGATGGCCACCACCACCACGAAGCCGAACGATCCGCTCGAGCAGCGGCGCGAGATCGAGAAGAGCCTGGCGTACTGCAAGGGCACCCTCGGTCTCGGCCTGAAGTCGGCCAAGGTCGGGCCGGCGTAGGACAGGCTCGAGGCTCAGGGCTTACGGCTTACGGCTTACGGCTTACGGACAGCACGTGTAGGCGTCGGCCATGGCCGACGCTCAGCGAGATGGCCCTGACCGTCGCCCGCGGGCGACGGCGACACACGAATTCCGCAGGTAGGGCCGGCTCTCCGAGCCCGGCCGTCACGATCAAGGTGGAACCATGACAAGGACCGTCATCGGCGATCGCGCCGCGTGGATCCTCGTGCTGCTCGCGCTGTGCGCGTGTGCGCCCCTCGCGCAGGCGCAGGCTCGGAAGCCGCGCAACATCGTCTTCATCCTCACCGACGACCACCGCTACGATGCGCTCGGCGTGATGAGCCACCCGCTGGCGCGGACGCCGAACATGGACACGCTGGCGAAGGGTGGCGCGCACATGCGCAACGCCTTCGTCACGACGGCGCTGTGCTCGCCGTCGCGTGCGTCGATCCTGACGGGCACCTACGCGCACACGCACGGCGTGGTCGACAACTTCACGCCGATCCCGCCGGTGCTGCCCAACGTCGGCCAGTTGCTCAAGGCCGCCGGCTACCAGACGGCGCTGGTCGGCAAGTGGCACATCGGCAACGAGGACGACAAGCCACAGCCGGGCTTCGACCGTTGGGTGAGCTTCCGCGGCCAGGGCGAGTACCTGCCGCGCGCCGGCGCCACGATGCTCAACGTCGACGGCACGCGCGTGCCGCAGAAGGGCTACATCACCGACGAACTCACCGACTACGCGGTGCAGTGGCTGGAGCAGACGTCGCGCGACACGCCGTTCTTCCTGTACCTGTCGCACAAGGGCGTGCACGCCGACTTCGTGCCAGCCGATCGCCACAAGGGCTCGCTGAAGGATGTGCCGGTGCCCTCACCGGCGACGATGGCGCCCGAGGCGGCCGTGACGGGCCGCTTCCCCACCTGGGTCCGCAACCAGCGCAACAGCTGGCACGGCGTGGAGTTCCCGTACCACTCGACGCTCGATGTCGCCGAGTACTACCGCCGGTACATGGAGACGCTGCGCGCCGTGGACGACAGCGTCGGTCGCGTGCTCGAGTGGCTGAAGAAGACCGGGCAGCTCGACAACACGCTCGTGATCTACATGGGCGACAACGGCTTCGCGTTCGGGGAGCACGGCCTGATCGACAAGCGCACGGCCTTCGACTGGTCGATGCGCGTGCCGATGCTCGTCTACGCCCCGGGCCTCGTGACGCCCGGCCAGCAGATCGACCGCGTGGTCGCCAACATCGACATCGCGCCAACCATGCTCGATCTCGCGGGGACCGCGCGCCCGTCGCACATGCAGGGCGAGAGCATGCTGCCGATCCTGCGCGACCAGAAGGCGCCCTGGCGCACGTCGCTGCTGTACGAGTACTACTGGGAGTGGAGCTTCCCGCAAACGCCGACGCAGTTCGCGCTGCGCGGCGAGCGCTACAAGTACGTCTTCACGCATGGCGTGTGGGACGTGGACATGTTCTTCGACCTGCAGGCCGACCCGCAGGAATCGCGCAACCTGGCCGACGACCCGGCGCACCAGAAGACGATCCAGGCGATGCGCGCAGAGCTGTTCGGGATGCTCGAGAAGACCGGTGGGCTGAAGATCCCGCTCTACATGCCCCGCATGGGCCAGAGCCGCCTGCGCAATCCCGTCGGCTCCGGCGCCGCGCCGTTTCCGGACGTGTTGATCAAGAAGCCGTAGCTAGGCGACGGGCGACAGGCTGCAGGCAACCTGAAGCGTCAGGAGGCCTGTAGCCGTTGCCCTGCTGCCAATCGTTCGACATTCGTCGTCAAGCGTCAGGCGCTAAGCGTCAAGCGTTAAGCGTTACTTCGCCAGGCGTTGAGCAGCAGCGCCGACACCACCTCGAATTCGAGTTCGCCGGCCGGTGCCCAGGCCCCACCGGCCAGTTCGCGCAGCGCCTCGACCCGTTCGGTGATGTCCATGCCATGCGTCACGTTGAGGAACGTGCGCCATTCCGAGGACAGTGCCTTCGCGTCGTCGCGACTCGCGTCGGCCAGCCAGGCCTGCACGGCCTGCTGCGCCGAGCCGTGCTCGGCCACCAGGTCCTGGTGCAGGTACCCGTCGCAGAGCGACTCGAGCTGCGGCCACTCCATCGGCCCTTTGAGGGTCATCGCACGTCCTCCGGGTACGAGGTCAGCACGTACCAGTCATCGTCGCGCCACCGCAGGACCACCACGGCCCCCTCGACGTCCTCGGCGGCATCGTCTCCGCGCCGCAGCCGTCGCCCCGTCGGCAGGCCGTCGCGGGCACGGTACCGGATGGCGAGGTTGGTCTTCGGCGCGCGCTGGTCGATCCAGCGCTGCACGCGACGCGCGTTCTCGGCAAGCGCCCGCACGACGACGCGCTCGGCCATCTCACGGTCGGCGTAGGTGGAGGCGGCCGACACGGACTCGCGCGCGAGCCGCGCACGAAGTTGCGCATCGGTACGACCGACGTGACGGGCCAGCGTGTGCCCGCCGCGGCGTTCGTCTCGCGCGAGATCGACCGTCCAGTCGCCCTCGACCCGCGTGGCGCCGCCTCGGGGCGCCGAGGCCGTCGGCGGTGCCGTGGGGCCGGGCGCAGGAGCGGCGTCGCGCGGCACGGTCGCGATGGGCGGCGTCGCCTGCGCGGGCGGCGACGAGGGCTGCGAGTTGCAGGCGCCGACGAGGGAGATGGCGGTGAGCAGCACACCCGCGACCGACCAGCGCCACCTTCCTCCCCTGACGCGCCCTGACCGTCGAGCAAGCTCGACGGCTACGTCCGGTTCAGGCGGTACCGCAGCCGTACCCGGTACCCGGAACCCGGCTCGCCCTGAGCGAAGTCGAAGGGTGCCCGTGCCCTTACGCATCCCGCGTCTCGGCCAGGCCAGACGGCGTCGCATCCACGAAGTGCTTCACCATCGTGTCGATGCCCGTGATGGCCCCGCCGACCACTACGGCGTAGGCGCCGGCCCGGAAGGCCTGGCGCACGTCGTTGGCCGTGCGGATGCGCCCCTCGGCAATCACCGGGAGGCGCGTCCCCGTGGCGAGCCGCTCGACGAGCGTCAGGTCGGGTCCGGGGTGCCGCACGCTGTCCTCGGTGTATCCGGACAACGTGGTGGCGATGAGGTCCACGCCGAGGTCCGCCGCCGCGAGTCCCTGGGCCTCGGTCGCGACGTCGGCCATCACGAGCCGCCCGTGGGCGCGGATGATGCCGATGATGTCGGCCAGTCGTTCACCGTGCGGCCGGTGCCGCGTCGTGGCGTCGACGGCGATGATGTCGGCGCCCGCCTCGATGACGCCCGCGGCCGCGTTGCACGTCGGCGTGATGTACACCGCGGAGCCGTCGTGCACCTGCTTGTGGATGCCGATGATGGGCACGGTGACGAGGGCACGGGTAGCCTCGATGTGGCTCGGGGAGTCGACGCGGACGCCGCCGGCGCCCTGCCGCTCCGCCGCCAGGGCGAGGCGGGCGATCACGTAGGGGTCGTGGAGCGGCGAGTCGGCCGGCGCCTGGCACGACACGATGAGCCTGCCGCGCAGGTGGGCGATCAGTTGCTGGGCGTGGGCGTTGGTCACGACGGTTCCTCGAAATGGCTGGCTACAGGCTCAGGGTTCGGGAAGCACCCGGGACGAACTCACCAGGACGGCCCGCAGGGCATCGGTCAGCGGTCGCCCGGCGGCCCGCACCGCCAGCAGCGCGGCCCCTTCCGCGGGGCTCAGGCGTGCCGGCTCGACGGTCGCACCGGGCACGAGCCCGACGACGGCCGCGCCGAACGCCTCGGCATAGCGCCTCGATCGGAACACGCCGCCCGACAGGCAGACGCGCGGCCGGTCGAGCGAGAGGCGCAAGGCCACCGACCGCACCCGTTGCGCCAGCGCCTCGATCCCGGCGGCGACGACGCGCGTGGCCACGGCGTCGCCGGCGTGCCACGCCTCGAGCACGTCGCGGGCGGCGGCCGCGACCGCATCGCGGCTCACGTGCCCGTTGTACATCACCATCGGCAACAGGCGCAGGTCCTTCACGCCGAAGCG
>NZ_JBIINP010000098.1:0-15782 GCF_044337415.1 Luteitalea sp. | reverse complement strand
CATGGCGAAGGCCCCCAACCGGACGAGCCGCGCGCGATCAGATACGGACGACACCGTGCCTCCTCGTGAGGAACCAGGCGGCGGCCAGGCACAGCAGGACGCCGTTGAGGGTGAGGGCCATCGGCAGGCCCAGTTGCGTCACGAGCGCCCCGCTGAGCAGGCTGCCGAGCGGCATGCCTCCGCGGAACGCCACCATGTAGATGCTCATCACACGCCCGCGCATTTCGTCTGGCGCCACCAACTGGACGAGCGAGGTCACCAGCGACGTGGTGATGATGGTCGACACGCCGGCCAGGAAGAGCAGCACGTAGGTCAGGGGAAGCGCGCGCGACCACGCGATCCCGATCATGAGCACGCTGAACACGGCCTGCAGGCGCAGCAGCACCACGCCCATGCCATCGAACCGCCCCAGCCAGGCCACCCCGAGCGCGCCGACCACGGCACCCGCCCCCGAGTACGACATCATCCGCGTATAGGTGTCCACGCCCTGGCCGAACACCTGCTGCGCGAGCACCGGCAGGAACGTCTGCATCGGCAGGCCGAGGAAGGTCTGCGCCGTGGCGACGACGATGAGGGAGACGAGGGCGGGGTTGGCACGGACATGCTGCAGTCCGTGCTGCATCTCGGCCAGCATGGGGCGGCTCGAGGCCGGCGGGATGTGGGGCACGCGCAGCAGGAGCAGGGCGGCGACGACGGCGAGGAAGGACAGGGCGTTGAGGCCGAAGCAGGCCGCGAGCCCGACCGACCCGAGCGCCGCGCCGGCGATCACCGGGCCGATGACGCGCGACAGGTTGAACTGGATCGAGTTGAGGGCGATCGCGTTGGGCAGGTCCTTCTTGGGCACCAGCGACGGGATGAGCGATTGGTAGGCCGGCCCGCCGAAGGCCTGCGCGAAGCCCGTCAGGCACGACAACATGAGGACGTGCCAGATGCGGACCTGGTCGAACCAGATGAGCGCCGCCAGCAGGGCCGCGGCCGACAACTGGACGAACTGGGAGCTGATGAGCAGGAGGCGGCGGTTGTGGCGGTCGGCGATGACGCCCCCGACCAGCGTGAACAGCAGGATGGGCAACTCGCCGAGGAACGAGTCCAGGCCCAGATACCACGCCGACCCGGTCAGGGAGAGCACCAGCCAGTTCTGGGCGACCTTCTGCATCCACGTGCCTACCGTGGAGACGAAGGCGCCGAACCAGAGTATCCGGAAGTCGCGCGAGAGCAGGGCCGCGCCGAGCCGACGAAGGGCGCCCGCCACGCCGGCCTCGGAGGCGGCCGGGACGGGCGCGGGCGGCGGCGTGGACGCGGGCGAGGACAATCCCTGAGAGGATACAATGTGCGCCTTCGCCAGGGCTTCGGCGCACGGCGTGCCGCGCGGCAGCGGCGGATCTTCAGAGAGGACAACGGGACGTGACCCAATCGACCACCCGACGCGACTTCATCCGCACCGTGGGGGCCAGCGCCGTGGCGGCGGCCGGCACCATCGCGACGCCTGCGAGCGCGGCGCCGCGGCCCGTGTCGACGCCGGCCAAGAGCCGCGTCCTCGGCGCCAACGACCGCATCAACGTCGGCTTCGTCGGCTGCGGCGGGCGCATGAACTCGCACATCACCCACGTGATGACCCGCAACAAGGGCAAGGGCGACGTGCAGGCCGTGGCGGTCAACGACATCTGGGAGAAGCGCAAGCAGCTGGCGCGCGAGAAGACCGGGGTCGACGAGAAGTCGGTCTATCACGACTACCGCGAGCTCGTGGCGCGTCCCGACATCGACGCCATCGTCATCTCGTCGCCCGACCACTGGCACTACGCGCACGCGATGGCGGCCCTCGAGGCCGGCAAGGACGTCTACCTCGAGAAGCCGATGACCTACACGGTGGACGAGGCGCGCAAGATCGCCGAGTACGTCAAGGCCAACGGCCGCATCCTGCAGGTGGGCAGCCAGTACACGTCGCTCGACCACTTCCACAAGGCGAAGAAGGCCATCGAGGACGGCCTGATCGGCGAGGTGGTGTGGGCGTCGGGCGGGTTCGGCCGCAACAGCACCAAGCGCGGCAACGAGTGGAATTACAAGATCGATCCGGAGGCGAACCCGTCGAACCTCGACTGGAAGGCCTTCCTCGGCAACGCGCCCAAGCGTGACTGGGATCCGGCGCGCTACTTCCGCTGGCGCAAGTACTGGGACTACTCGGGCGGCATCGCGACCGACCTCTTCTACCACACGGTCTCGCCGATCCTGATGGCGGTCGGCCCGGAGTTCCCCCTGCGCGTCACCGCCAGCGGCGGCATCTACGTGCAGAAGGACCGCGAGGTGCCCGACACGTTCTTCATGAACGTCGACTACAGCGACTGGACGATGCAGCTGGCCTGCTCGGTGACGAGCGGCAAGGGCGCGCCGCTGGTGTTCCACGGCTCGCAGGGCACCATCATGGTGGCCGAGGACAGCGAGGGCTTCCAGAACACCGAGATGGTCGTGATCCCCGATCGCGACTACAAGGATGACTTCATGAAGAAGACCGGGTCCGAGGAACTGCGAATCCCGGTGCAGCCGTTCGTGCGGGGCGAGCACCCGCACATGGACAACTTCCTCGAGGCGATGCGCACCCGGCAGAAGCCCAACCTCGACGCCGACCTCGGCTACAAGGCCATGGCGGCCATCGCCGGTGGCGTCACCGCGTATCGCAAGGGCAAGGTCGTCGGCTTCGACGCGAAGTCCGAGAAGCTCACGTAGCCTGAGGCCACGGCGACTCTGCAATTCTGAAATTCTGAAGTTCTGAAATTCTGAACGTTGACGGTTCACCACGCCATGTCCGGACCCATCTCGCAGTTCATCGATCGTCACTACCGGCACTTCAACGCCGCGGCCCTCAAGGATGCCGCCGATGGCTACTCGGCGCACCTGGCGTCGGGGGGCTCGATGCTGGTCACCCTCGCCGGCGCGATGAGCACGGCAGAACTCGGCTGCTCGCTGGCGGAGATGATCCGCCAGGGCAAGGTGACGGGCATCTCCTGCACCGGCGCCAACCTCGAGGAGGACGTGTTCAACCTCGTGGCGCACGATTTCTACGAGCGGGTGCCGAACTATCGCGACCTGACCCCGGCCGACGAGCAGGCCCTGCTCGATCGGCACATGAACCGCGTGACCGACACCTGCATCCCCGAGCACGAGGCGATGCGGCGCATCGAGACTGCGGTGCTCGAGCGCTGGGTGGCGCACGACACGGCGGGCACGCGCCTGTTCCCGCACCAGTTCATGTACGAGATCCTCCTCAGCGGCGTGCTGAAGGAGAGCTACCAGATCGACCCGAAGGACTCGTGGATGATGGCCGCGGCGGAGCGCAACCTGCCGATGTTCGTCCCGGGCTGGGAGGACTCGACGCTCGGCAACATGTACTCGGGCCACTGCATCTCGGGCGACGTGAAGAACGTCCACACCGTGCGCACCGGCATCGAGTACATGATGAGCCTGGCCGACTGGTACCAGGACCTCGCGCCGCGCTCGTCCATCGGCTTCTTCCAGATCGGCGGCGGCATCGCCGGCGACTTCCCGATCTGCGTCGTGCCGATGCTGCACCAGGACCTGCAGCGTCCCGAGGTGCCGCTCTGGGGCTACTTCTGCCAGATCAGCGACTCGACGACCAGCTACGGGTCGTACTCGGGGGCCGTGCCCAACGAGAAGATCACCTGGGGCAAGCTCGGCATCGACACGCCCAAGTTCATCGTCGAGTCGGACGCCACCATCGTCGCGCCGCTCATGTTCGCGCGCATCCTGGGATGGTAGCGAGCGACAAGCGAGGGGCCGCCTGGCCCCTCTTCCTCATCTCCTTCCTCGTCCTGTTCCTCGAGGTGGCGCTGATCCGGTGGATGCCGGCCTACATCCGCCTGCTCGCGTACTTCTCGAACTTCATCCTGCTGGCCAGCTTCCTCGGCATCGGCATCGGCTGCCTGCTGGCGCCGCTGCGCACAAACCTGCTCCGCTGGTTCCCGCTGCTGCAGGCCGTGCTGGTGATCGTCGTCGCCGCCGGCCGCATCGACATCGCGGTGCCGCAGACGTCGGAGAGCATCTACTTCTCCAGCGGCACGACCGACGCCGTGGTGCCCGTGGAGGGCACCTGGTTCCTGCCGTTGCTCTGCATCGCGGTGGCCGCCCTGTTCGTGACGCTCGCGCAGCGGCTCGGTCGCGAGATGAATGCGCACCCGCCGCTCCGCGCCTACCTGGTGAACCTTGCGGGCAGCCTTGCGGGCGTCGTCGCATTCGGCGTGGTGTCGGCGCTGCAGCTGCCGCCGGTCGTCTGGTTCGGGCTGCCGTTCCTGGCCGCCGTGCCGTTCCTGCTGGAGCAGCCGAAGGCGTGGGCCGCCAGCGGCCTCTTCCTGCTGAGCGTGGCGTTGGGCGTGACGCACGAACTCTCGGGCGACACGCTGTGGTCGCCGTACTACAAGATCACGGCGCACACCCAGGGCAAGGAGACGGTGGTGGAGGTGAACAACATCTTCCACCAGTCGATGGCCCCGGTGCGCGAGAAGGAATACTTCTACCAGTGGCCGTACACCGTCTTCGGTGACACGTTCGAGGACGTGCTCGTGCTCGGTGCGGGTTCGGGCACCGACGTCTCGTCGGCGCTGCAGCACGGCGCCAAGCGGGTCGATGCCGTCGAGATCGATCCGGTGATCGTGCGGCTCGGTCGCCAGTACCACCCCGAGGGGCCCTACAAGGACCCGCGCGTGACGGTGGTCAACGACGACGCGCGGCACTACCTGCGGACGGCGGAGAAGCAGTACGACCTGATCGTGTTCGCGCTGATCGACTCGCTGACGTTGCAGTCGTCGTTCTCCGCGGTGCGGCTCGAGAGCTTCATGTTCACCGAGGAGGCCTTCCGCGCTGCGCGTGAACGCCTCAAGCCCGGCGGCGTGCTCGTCGTCTACAACTACTTCCGCGAGAAGTGGCTGGTCGACCGCCTCGCCAACTCGGCGCGCAACGTGTTCGGCGAGGAGCCGAAGGTCCACATCCACAAGGAGCACGGCTACCTCGGCGTGATGATCGCGGGCCCCGGGACGCACCGCATCGCGCAGTGGCCGACGCCGCCGGAAAAGGTGGCCGCCTACAACCATCCGGACGTCGTGAGCCCGGGCCTCCCGCTCGACCGCGATGCCTCGATTCGGCCTGCGACCGACGACTGGCCGTTTCTCTACATGAAGGAGCCGCACCTGCCGACGCACTACGCGTGGGCGCTGCTCGGCGTGCTGGTGGTGTCGGTGCTGGCGGTAGGCGCCACGCTGCGCGCCGTCGGGGCGCTGGCTGGCGGCGTGGCCGTGCGTCCGCTGGTGCCGTTCTTCGTGCTCGGGGCGGGCTTCATGATCCTCGAGACCAAGGCGATCACGCAGTTCGCGCTGATCTGGGGTTCCACCTGGGTCGTGGCGTCGGCGACGATCGCCTCGGTGCTGGTGATGGCGGCGCTGGGCGCGTGGCTGGCCAGTCGCCTGCCGCGGATCAACCCCTGGGCGGTGGGCGTGCCGCTGTTCGCGCTACTGGCCCTGGCGTACGCGTTGCCGATCGGCACGGTGAGCTTCGGGTCGCTGGCGGCCGAGACGGCGTTCTACTCGCTGCTCACGTTCAGCCCGGTGCTACTGGCCGGCTTGCTCTTCAGCGGCAGCCTGAAGCAGACCGACAACGTCGCGTTCGCGTACGGCGCCAACCTGCTCGGCGCCATGCTGGGTGGGGTGGGGGAGTACCTGGCGCTGGTCACGGGCTACCGGGTGCTGCTCGTGGCGATCGCGCTCTGCTACCTCGTCGCCATCGTCCTGTACCCGCGGGAGCGGAAGGCGGCGGCCTGACCGCCGATGTGAACATCGGCGGCCACGAAGGTAGGGCCGGGTGTCCCACCCGGCCGCAATGGACGGCGGCGCGGTGGGGACACCGCGCCCTACCTCCGTGCTACGAGAGCAACACCGCGCGGGCGGGCGTGCCGTCGGCGCCCTCGATCTTGAGCGGCAGCACCACGAACAGGTACTCGCCCGGCGCGGCCTTCGTGAGGTCGAGCCCCTCGACGATGAAGACGTCGTTGCCGAGGAGGGCGCGGTGCGTGACCGGCTCCGGTGCGTGGAAGCCCTCCACCGAGAGGTAGTCCACCCCGATGGTCCGCACGCCGCACTCCACGAGGTACTCCGCGGCATCCCCGGCGATGTAGACGAACTCGGTGTTGAACGGCGCGCCGCTCTCGAGCGTGCCCGAGTTGGTCGTCTTGCAGAGCACGGCCTTCGCACCCTCGATCTTCCCGACCAGGTCGGCCTTCGTGATCGCCGTCTGCACGTGCGTCAGGTCGAGCAGGCGTGCCGGGATGATCATCTGGTCCAGCAGAATGGACTCGATGGTCTGTGGGCTCATGCCGAAATGCCACGGCGCGTCGACGTGCGTGCCGGCATGGCACGACACGCGGTACATCGACACGTTGCAGACGTCGCCCTTGTCCATCCGGAGCAGCGGCGTGAACTCCCACACTTCCTGCCCGGGCCACGGCGCCAGCCGCGGGCTCAGGGTGACCGTGACGTCGAGGGCCTTGCCGGACTGCACGTAGTCGTCGATCCAGGACATGGGCGGCAGTGTAACCAGAAAATGCCGCGATGCTGCGATGCCGGGGGCAGGTAGGGCCCGGTGTCCCACCGGGCCGCTGTCCGGGAACGGCGCGGTCGGAGACCGCGCCCTACCTCAGTGTCGTGTGTTCGGCAGCCCGTGCAGTATGCTTTGCCCCGAAAACAGACAAACCGGCCGGCTTCGCGGGGACCCGCGCGGGCCGCCACATGGGCTTCGTCACACGCAAGGGGCACCGCGCATCGCCATGAACCAACGTCGTCTCTTCATCGCCAGCTGTGTCGCGCTGATCGCCACGGCCATGTCGTTCGCCATCCGCGGCGACATCCTGGGGCAGGTCCAGGCGGACCTGTCGCTCACCGACGTGCAGACCGGGTGGGTCGCCACCGCGGCGTTCTGGGGCTTCGGCCTGTCGATCCTGTTCGGGGGGCCGCTGTGCGACCTGCTCGGGATGGGCACGATCATGCGCCTGGCCGCGGCCGGGCACATCATCGGCGCGCTGCTGACCGTGTTCTCGACCAACTTCACCACGTTCTTCCTGTCGACCGTGGTGGTGGGCGTGGCCAACGGCTTCGTCGAGGCGGCCATCAACCCGCTCATCGCGACGATCTATCCGCAGAACAAGACGGCCAAGCTCACGACGCTGCACGCCTGGTTCCCGGGCGGCATCGTGATCGGGGGCGTGCTCGCCTTCGCGATGACGCAGGCCGGCTTCGGCTGGAAGGCCAAGACGCTCACGCTGCTGATCCCGTCGGTGATCTACCTGGTGATGTTCATGGGGCAGAAGTTCCCGGCCACCGAGCGTGAGGCCGCCGGCGTGCCGTTCGGCGACATGTTCAAGGACCTCACGCGGCCCCTGTTCATCCTCGTCTGGTTCTGCATGATCCTCACGGCCGGGACCGAACTCGGCGCCGGCAGCTGGATTCCCACCATCTTCAACCGCGTCACCCAGAGCGCCACCCAGGCCGGCATCCTGCAGGTGGTGTGGATCAACATGGTGATGTACCTGATGCGCCAGTTCGGCCACAACGTCTCGCACAAGATCGCGCCGACCGCGCTCATCGCCATCACGTCGGTCGTGGCGGCCTTCGGGCTCTACATGTTCAGCCACGCGGCCACCGTGACCGCGGCGTTCCTGTGGGCCGGCGTGTTCGCCGTCGGCATCGCCTTCTGGTGGCCGACGATGATCGGCATCACGTCGGAGCGGTTCCCGCGCTCCGGCGCGCTCGGGATGGCCGTGATCGGGGCGACGGGCAGCTTCGCGACGGCCCTGTCGGGGCCCATCATGGGCTGGCTGAGCGCCACGTACGGCACCGATCAGGTGCTGCCGATCTGGTCGGGCCTGCCGCTCCTGCTGGTGGTCATCTTCGGGGCCATCTACATGGTCGACAAGGGCAAGGGCGGTTACAGAGCAGAGAAGATCTCCTGAAATTCCGCGATGCCGGAATGCCGGCAATGTCGGGGCTCTCGGGGCCCCCGGCATTGTCGGCATTCTCGGCATCGCAGCATTTCAGTAGAATGTCTCTGTGTCTCGCCTCGATTCGCTGACGTTCCCGATCGTCCAGATCTCCCTCGACCTCACCAACATCGACGAAGCCCTCGACACCGCGGCCATCGCGGTGGAGGCCGGCGTGGACTGGCTCGAAGCCGGGACGCCGCTGCTGCTGGCCGAGGGCCTGCACGCCGTCGAGAAGCTCCGCGCGAAGTTCCCGGATCACCCGATCGTCGCCGACCTCAAGACGATGGACGGCGGCTACCTCGAGGCCGAGATGATGGCCAAGGCCGGCGCCGACCTCGTGGTGGTGATGGGGCGTGCGCACGAAGCCACCATCCGCCGGGTGGTGGACGCGGCGCGGCACTACGGCATCAAGGTGATGGGCGACAACATGGTCGCCGAGGATCGCGTGAAGAACGCCCAATGGCTGGAAGCGCTGGGCTGCGACTACATCATCCACCACATCGGGTTCGACGAACGCGGCCTGGTCAAGGGCCTCAGCCCGATGGACGAACTCGACGCGATCGTCAACGCGGTCAACGTGCCGGTGCAGGCCGTGGGTGGCCTCACCATCCCGCAGGCGATCGAGTGTCCCGCGCACGGGGCACCGCTGGTCGTGCTCGGCGCGCCGCTCGTCATCGACGCCAACGAGTTCAAGACGTCGAGCAACGACCTCCACACGGTGCTCCGCGAGATCAGCACCGAGATCCGGAAGACCCCGCTCAGGAAGTGGGCCGCGGATGGCACGCGGCTGCCGGAGGGCAACTAGATGGGCGCCTTGCAACCTGCCGTCGTCCAGTTCGGCCTCGACCAACCCCTGCAGGTGGCCCTGCGCGAGGTGCCGATTCCGGAGATCGGGCCCTCCGACGTGCTGCTCGCCGTTGGCGCCGCCTCGGTCTGCGGCTCGGACGTCCACCAGGCGTACCTCACGCACAGCTGGCCGGTGAACGCGCCGGTGACGCTCGGCCACGAGTTCGGCGGCGTCGTCGCGCAGGTCGGCAGCGCCGTGAAGGGCGTCAAGGAAGGCGACCGCGTCGTCAGCGAGACGGCGGCCTACATCTGCGGCGAGTGCATGATGTGCCGCACGGGCCGCTACAACCTCTGCCCGACGCGCAAGGGCTTCGGGTACGGCATCGATGGCGCGATGGCGCAGTACGTGCGCGTCCCCGCCCGCTGCCTGCACCACATTCCCGACAGCCTGCCGTTCGACCTGGCGTGCCTGTCTGAGCCGCACGCCGTCGCCTACCAGTCGATGTGCGTGAACGCCGACATCAAGCCGGGCCAGGTCGTCGTCGTGCTCGGCCCCGGTCCCATCGGCCTGCTGTGCGCGAAGATGGCGGCCCTGAGCGGCGCCTACCCGCTCGTCGTGGCGGGCCGCGCGGCCGACAAGGCACGCCTGCAGGTGGCGCTGGAACTGGGCGCGACGCACGTGGTCGACGTCGACAACCAGTCGCTCGAGGAGGTCGTGCGCTCCCTGGATCCGCTCGGTGCCGACGTGGTCTGCGATGCGTCTGGTGCGAGCCGTCCGCTGGACGCCGCGCTCCAGATGTGCAAGCCGGACGGCACGGTCGTCAAGGTGGGCTGGTCGCCCGACCTCGTGCCGATCAACCTGAACCCGCTCGTGCAGAAGGCCGTGAAGCTCCACGGCTCGTTCAGCCACAACTACCCGGTGTGGGAGCGCGTGATCGCGCTGCTCGCCGCGGGACGGACCGGCGCCGACAAGGTGGTCGGCCTGCGCACCGGCCTCGACCACTGGCACGAGGCTTTCGAGGGCATGCACAGCGGCCAGGTGATCAAGTCGGTGCTCCTGCCGCACGGCCCCGACGGCCCACAACGCTGACACTCCGCCGCGCGGGGCGACAGGTCGTCGCCTCCGCGCGCCACATGCCCATGCGTGCGCGACTCGCGACTCTCCTGTGTGTCGTGGCTGTCGGCCTGGCGGCCGTCCACGCGCAGCCGCCGCCGGACCTCACCGGCTCGTGGCGGTATAACGCCGACGCGAGTGACGTGGGCGGTGCCGGTGGAGGCGACGGCACGGACACGGGGCGGGCTCCCGTCGGCGGTTTCGGCTCGGCCGGGCGCTCGCCGCTCGGCGGCTTCGGCTCCACGGGCGTGATGACGCCGATGACCCCCGAAGCCCGCAAGCAGCGCGGCGAACTCATCCGGGAACTCGTGCAGCCGATCCGGCGCTTCACCATCGCCCAGGACAAGGCCAGCGTGTCCTTCACCTTCGACGATGGCCGCACCGTGCGTTACCGCACCGACGGCAAGGCCGAGAAGCATCAGGCCGTCAACGGCGTCGTGGAGACAGAGACGAGGTGGAAGAAGGGCCGCCTCGTGCGCGAGACACTGCTCGACGACGGCATGTCCGTCGAGGAGACGTTCTCGCTCGTGTCGCCGCGTGGACTCGTGCTCGAGGTCGAACTGCTGGGCGGCGTCGGCCGGCGCAAGCCGCTCCGGCGTGTGTACGACCCTGTCGAGGACACTCCCTGACTGTCATGACCACTGCGATCCGACCGGACCTTCCGCACGCCTTCGACCTGACCGGACGGGTCGCCCTCGTCACGGGCTCCACCTCGGGCATCGGCAAGGGCATCGCCCTGCAGTTGTCCGCCCTGGGGGCGGCCGTGATGGTCACCGGCCGCACCGACGAGGGCGCTCAGGTCGTGCTCGACGCCATCGCCGCCGCGGGTGGGCGAGCGGCCTTCGAGGCCTGCGACCTGGTGGATGCCGACGCGTGCGTGCGGCTGGTCGAGCGGACGGTGGCGCACTTCGGTCACCTGGACATCCTGGTGAACAACGCGGCCGACACGTCGCGTGGGGACGTGCGCACCACCCGGCTTGCCGACTGGGACCGCATCTTCGCCATCAACGTGCGGGCGCCGTTCGTGCTGATGCAGGCCGCGGTGCCGCACCTCGAGGCGCGCGGCGGTGGGGCGATCCTGAACATCGGGTCGATCAACGCCTACATCGGGGAACCGAAGCTCACCGCGTACTCGGCGTCCAAGGGCGCCCTGCAGACGCTCACCAAGAACGCCGCCGCGCAGCTGAACACGGTCCGCATCCGGGTGAACGCCATCAACCCGGGATGGACGCTGACCGAAGGCGAGCACAAGGTGAAACGGGAGCAGGAGGGCAAGGGCGACGAGTGGGTCGCCGAGGCGGTCGCGACGCGCCCGTTCGGCCGCCTGCTCGAGCCCGCCGACATCGCGTATGCCGTCGCGTACTATGTGTCGGATGCCGGCGCGTGCGTGACCGGGTCCGTGATGGACCTGGAGCAGTATCCCGTCGGCGCGCCGCCGGCGTGGTAGCCAAACGGCTCAGGGCTCAAGGCTCAGGGCTCAGAAAGCATTCTCACGAAGGTGGATCGAGCCATCTCGTTCTCCGCGCGACGGCGTCGTCGCAATCAGGATGCTCTCTGAGCCGTGAGCCCTGAGCCTTCTGTTCACTATGCCTCCAAAAATCTCCGTCTTCCCCAAGTGCTATTTCGACGAGTTGTGCGCCGGCCAGATGGATTACCTCCAATGGCTTCGGGATGCGAAAGCACTCGGCGGTGAGGGCATCGAGCATTACGATGGCTTCCTGACGCCGCTCGGGGCCGATGCCGCCAGGCGCGTGCGTGACGTGCTCGAGGAGACGGGGCAGGTGTCGTCGATGCTCTGCTTCTCGCCCGACTTCACGCACCCGGATGCCGAGGAGCGGAAGCGCCAGGTGCAGCGGCAGAAGGACGCCATCGACATGTCGGTGGCACTCGGGCTGCGGCACTGCCGCACGCTGAGCGGCCAGCGCCTGCCGGGGATGTCGCGCGCCGAGGGCGTGCAGCGGACCGTCGACGGCATCCGGGCGTCGCTCGAGTACGCGGCCGAGCGTGGCGTGGTGCTCTGCATGGAGAACCACTACAAGGACGGCAACTGGACCTACCCGGAGTTCGCGCAGGCCGAGGACGTGTTCCTCGAGATCATCGAGCAGATCGATCACCCGAACTTCGGCGTGCAGTACGACCCGTCCAATGCGCTGGTCGGCGGCTATGATCCGCTGACGTTCCTCGACAAGGTCAAGCACCGCGTCGTCAGCATGCACGCCTCGGATCGCTACCTGGCCCCCGGCGCCACGCTCGAGGACCTGAAGCAGGGCGACGGCAGCACCGGGTACAGCGCCGCCCTGAAGCACGGCGAGACGGGCAAGGGCCTGAACGACTACGACACGATCTTCCGTATCCTGGCGTCGGTCGGGTACGACGGCTGGATCTCGATCGAGGACGGCATGAACGGCCTCGACGAACTGGCGCGGTCGGCGGAGTTCCTGAAGATGAAGCGCGCCCAGTACTACGGGGCGTAAGGACTGTTCGTAGGCGTCGAGCTTCAGCTCGATGCGCACCTCGGGCCAGAATGACCGTCGACCTGAAGGTCGACGGCTACGACTACCAAGACATGGCCAAGAAGAAGACCGCCTCCAATCCCGTCGTCGGCCTCGTGCAGATGACCTGCTCGCCGGACCCGGACAAGAACCTGAAGAAGGCCATCAGCCGCATCGGCGAGGCCGCCAAGCAGGGCGCGACCATCGTGTGCCTGCAGGAGCTCTTCCGGTCGCAGTACTTCTGCCAGACCGAGGACACCGAGCTGTTCAAGCTCGCCGAGCCCATCCCGGGGCCGACGACCGAGGCGCTCGCGAAGGCGGCCCGCAAGAACAAGGTGGTGCTCGTGTCGTCGCTGTTCGAGCGGCGCGCGGCGGGGCTCTACCACAACACCGCCGTGATCTTCGACCAGGACGGCAGCGTGGTGGGGAAGTACCGGAAGATGCACATCCCGGACGACCCGCTGTACTACGAGAAGTTCTACTTCACGCCGGGTGACCTCGGCTTCCGCGTGCACCAGACGTCGCGTGGCAACTGCGGTGTGCTCGTGTGCTGGGATCAGTGGTTCCCGGAAGCCGCGCGACTCACCGCGCTGCAGGGCGCGCAGTTCCTGTTCTACCCGACGGCGATCGGCTGGCTGCCGGGCGAGCAGCAGGAGATGAACCTCGCGCAGCACTCGGCCTGGGAAACGGCGCAGCGCGCGCACGCCATCGCCAACGGCGTGTTCGTGGTGTCGGTCAACCGCGTGGGCCTCGAGGGCTCGCTGCAGTTCTGGGGGCAGTCGTTCGTGGCCGACCCGTTCGGCCGCATCCTGGCCAAGGCCTCCTCCGACAAGGAAGAGATCATGCTGGTCGAGTGCGACCTATCGCTGATCGAGCAGACCCGCCAGAACTGGCCGTTCCTGCGCGACCGCCGCATCGACGCCTACGCGCCGATCACCCAGCGCCTGATCGAACCGTAATGCTGCTCTCGACGCCCGCCGCGCGCGGCTACCGCATGCCGGCCGAGTGGCACCCGCACGCCGCCACCTGGCTCTCCTGGCCGAAGGACCCGGTCACCTGGCCAGACAGGGTGCCGCAGGCGCAGGAGATCTTCCTGCAGTTCATCGATGCGCTCACGCCGCACGAGCGCGTGTGCCTGCTCGTCGACGACGAGGGCGTGGCCGAGGATGTGCGCCGGCGCTGCGCCGGCCGCGCGGCCAACCTGGCGAACCTGCAGTTGATCCCGATCGTCACCGTCGACTCGTGGATTCGCGACTACGGCCCCAACTTCCTGCTCGGGCAGGATGGCCAACTCGCGTTCAACCACTGGGGCTTCAATGCCTGGGGCGGCAAGTACGAGACGCTGATGCGTGATGCGTCCGTGCCGACGCGCCTCGACGCGCTCGCCGGCATCACGAAGTTCGAGCCGGGCATCATCCTCGAGGGCGGGTCCATCGACGTCAACGGCGCCGGGACCGTGCTCACGACCGAGCAGTGCCTGCTCAACCCGAACCGCAACCCGGAGAAGTCTCGCGAGGAGATCGAGGCCTATCTCCGGTTGTACCTCGGCGTGCAGCAGGTGATCTGGCTGGGCGAGGGCATCGAGGGCGACGACACCGACGGCCACGTCGACGACATCACCCGCTTCGTCGCGCCCGACACCATCGTCACGCTCGTCGAGGACGACCCGGCAGACGCCAACCACGCGCCGCTGGCCGAGAACCTTGCGCGCCTCCAGGCGTCGCGACAGCCCGACGGAACGCCCTGGCGCATCGTCACCCTCCCCGGGTGCGGGCACGTGATGGCCGAGGACGACCGCCTCCCGGCCAGCTACGCGAACTTCTACATCGCCAACGGCGTGGTGCTGGCGCCGATGTACGGGCACGCCAACGACGCGCGCGCCCAGGCGATCCTGCAGGACCTCTTCCCGACGCGACGCGTGGTGCCGATCCAGTGCGAGCCGCTGGTCTGGGGCATGGGGTCCATCCACTGCGTCACCCAGCAGCAGCCTGCCTCGAGGTAGGGCGGGGTGTCCCACCCCGCCGCTGTCGAATGAGGGCGGGGCGTGTGCCCTGAGCGACGTCGTAGGGGAGACCCGGCCCGACGCTGTCGTTGATGGCGCGCCTGCCCACGCGCTGACCTCCGCGCCTGTCGAGTTACACTCGATCGTCCGGACTTTTCTGACTCTTTCCGAGGCTCATTCGCAGATGCAAGTCATCCGTTCCCCGAAGGTGTACGACGTGGTCGTCGTCGGCTCGGGCGCCGGCGGCGGGATTGCCGCCAAGGTGCTCACCGAGGCCGGCGCCGAGGTGTGCATGCTCGAGGCCGGTCCGCAGTGGGACCAGGCGCGCGACGGCAAGATGTTGGGTTGGCCCTACGAGTCGCCCCGGCGTGGCGCGCCGACCGAACGCCCGTTCGGCGAGTTCGACGCGGCGTGGGGCGGGTGGGAACTGCCGGGTGAGCCGTATACCGCGAGCAAGGGATCGACGTTCGACTGGTTCCGGGCCCGTATGCTCGGCGGACGCACCAACCACTGGGGCCGCATCTCGCTGCGCTGGGGACCGGACGACTTCCGCCGGAAGAGCATCGACGGTCTCGGCGACGACTGGCCGATCACCTACGACGAGCTCAAGCCGTACTACGACAAGCTCGACGAGTTCGTCGGCATCTTCGGCTCCAACCATGCCGCGCAGACGGGCCTCCACAACGAGCCCGACGGCAAGTTCCAGCCGCCGCCCCTGCCGCGCGCCTACGAGCTGTATTTCAAGCAGGCCGCCGACAAGCTGAAGATCGCCTGCGTCCCGTCGCGCCTGTCGATCCTCACCAAGCCGCTCAACGGGCGCGCCGCCTGCCACTACTGTGCGCAGTGCGGTCGCGGCTGCACCACGCACTCGAACTTCCAGTCGCCGACCGTGTTGCTGCCACCGGCGATGGCCACGGGCAAGCTCACGATCGTGACGGGCGCCATGGCGCGTGAGGTCCTCAGCAACGCCGAGGGCAAGGCCACGGGCGTGTCCTACATCGACACGACGACGGGCGAGGAGAAGACGGTCCAGGGCAAGATCGTGGTGCTCGCGGCCAGCGCCTGCGAGAGCGCCCGGCTGCTCCTGAACTCCAAGTCGGCCCGCTTCCCGAATGGCCTGGCCAACGGCAGCGGCGCGGTCGGCAAGTACCTCACCGATTCGACCGGCGCCAGCCTGTCGGGCTTCATCCCGAAGATGGTCGGGATGCCGAACCACAACGAGGACGGCACCGGCGGCATGCACCTGTACATGCCGTGGTGGCTCCACAACGTGAAGGACAAGCTGCCCTTCCCGCGTGGCTACCACATCGAGCCGGGCGGCGGGCGCCGCATGCCGGGCTTCGGGTTCATGGG